>CALWDY010000033.1 GCA_944376825.1 uncultured Clostridia bacterium | reverse complement strand
TAATTAAGAATGATAGCGGACTTATGGTTGAGGCTTTAAAAGGTTTTCCAGGACCTTATACTTCATATATTGAAGACACAATAACAGAAGTTGGTTTGTTGAAATTGATGCAATCTGAAACAAATAGAAAAGCTTGCTTTATTGAAGTAATTTCTTACTGCGAGCCCGGCAAAGAACCAGTATCTTTCGTTTCATATACCAACGGAACAATCGCCACAGAACTTAGGGGCAAATATGGTTGGAGTTTTGATAAACTCTTTATCCCAGAAGGCAAAACAAAAACTCTTGCAGAGTTTGAAGATGATGAAAGATGGAAGTTCTGGTCAGATGATGCATACCTTCAATTAGAAGAATATTTAAAAAATCTTAAATAACCAAAACTTAATAATTGATGATGTTGGGGATTTAATAAACCCCGATATCATTTCTAATAGATTAGAACTCTATTAAGAAAAAATAATCTTAAACATATTCGTTTTCACGATTTAAGACATAGTTGTGCCAGTTTGTTAGTTGCAAGTAAACTCCCTATGAAAAATATTCAAGAATGGCTAGGTCATTCCAATTTTAATACCACTGCTGATGTTTACTCGCATTTAGATTATTCTTCTAAATACGAATCTGCAAATGCCATTAACCAAGCACTAACACAAACTAAAAAAGAAAAACAAGCTGATGATAAAAACAAACAAAAAACAAGACAAGAACTAGAAGATGAAATTTTACATCTTCAACAACTTATTAAAGAGCAAGAAGAACAAGAACGCATAGAAAAAGAATTAGAAGAAAAGCGTAAACAGAAAAAACGACAACAAGCAGAAATGTAAAAATCTTGCAAAAAAACACTTTATAATAAGATATAATATTACACGATAATAAACGGCATTTTGCAAAAATTTGGAACAAATTCGTGACAAATTCGTAGACATTGCCAATTTTTTAGTGTCTTTAATAAAAAAATAAACAATTTTAATTTAAAAAATTTGAACCCACAAGTTAAGATTTAAGTCTTGATTTGTGGGTTATTTTTTTTGCCAAAAATAAAAAATTCAGCGACGCCTAAAATCGCTGAATCCCTTTATTTATAAGGGTTTTATGGTGCTCCACGAGGGATTCTAACCCCCAACCCTCGGTTCCGAAGACCGATGCTCTATACAGTTGAGCTAGTGGAGCATAATGATAATTTTTTTATGGGGATCATCGAACCCCAAAATATGTGTTCCGAAGACCATTGTGCTATCCATTACACAACGGGAGCTTATTGTTCTCATCACAAGATGATTTTGTGATGAAATTATTTCTTATTTCTTCCAAGTCCTGTTGAACCAAACCCACCTTCGCCACGACTTGTTGAGGATAGGGAAGTAACTTGTTTTGTTTTACAATAGCACACTTCGTTGATTACAAGTTGAGCTATTTTTTGACCTTTTTTTATTACAAAAGGTGTTTTATTGAGATTGTACAAAATTACACCAACTTCGCCACGATAATTTTCATCAACTGTACCTGGCGTATTTAAAACAAATACCCCGTTATTAAATGCAATTCCGCTTTTTGTTCTAACTTGACCCTCTGTCCCTTTTGGGAGTTCCATAATAAGGCCTGTGTTGACTTTTTTCCAGTCCATTGGCTCAATTATTACATCTTCAACAGAATAAATATCCATTCCTGCATCACCTTCGTGTGCGTAGTTTGGGATTATTGCATCTTCGTTTATTTTTATAAATTTCACTATTTTCATGTTTTATTCCTTTATTTTAAATTTACAACTTATATTTATGCGAATATATTATTTTATTTCTTTTACATTGTCTTCAACAAAAATATTGTGTTCATCATCATTAAAATTTTCTGTAACTATTTTACTTGTTGGCATTTTTAAATATTTAATATTTGCCTCTGCGAGTATATTATTTTCTTTATCTAATATGCAAGCATAACTTTGTAAAAATCTGGCACTATTTGAGATAACTTTTCCAACTCCTTTTAACTCTATGTTATACGGAACAGGTTTTCTAAACTTTGTTGTTATTTCCATTGTAACGCCATATGTGTTTTGTTCAATTGTCCATAAACTCCTAAGTCCAAGTTCGTCAAGCATTGCAGTTATTAGACCACCATGGGTGCGAAGTGGATAGCTTTGATGTTCTTTTTTAAACTTAAATAATGAAACAACACTGCCATCTTTCATTTCGTAAAAGGGAGCTTTTAAACCTAGGGGGTTTTGCATGCCACATATTATGCACATTTTGCTGTTACATTGTTTTTTTATAACTTTCATGACTAAAAGTATAACACACAAAATTAAAAAAGCAAAAGGTTAACACTATAAAAATTTTTTTCATATTATGAAATGAGATTATTTAAAAGGAGAAAAACAATGGCGTGCAATTGTAACAATACACCACCTGTTTGTTGTGGTAATTTCTTTACAACGGAAACGACAACAAGCAGAGGACAAAGAGGTCCAATGGGACCTCAGGGGCCAACAGGACCAACAGGACCAAGTGGTGGACCAACTGGGCCAACAGGACCAACTGGACCAACTGGACCAACTGGTGCAACCGGACCACAAGGAATACAAGGGTTGACTGGTGCTACAGGGCCAACTGGCGCAACAGGTCCATCGGGCGTTACTCCAACTTTTACAATAGGAAGTGTAACAACAGGTGCACCAGGTTCAATCGCACTTGCGTCGATAACTGGCACTCCACCTAACTACATTTTAAATTTAACAATTCCACAAGGTCCTACTGGTCCAACAGGAGCAACCGGTCCAACCGGACCACAAGGAGCAACGGGTCCAACAGGTCCACAAGGAACAACTGGAACGATAGGACCAACGGGAGCAACCGGGCCAACTGGACCAATAGGCGCAACAGGTGCAACAGGCCCAACAGGGGCAACAGGACCAACTGGCCCACAAGGAACAACTGGTACAATAGGTTTAACGGGGGCGACAGGCCCAACGGGGCCAACAGGCGCAACAGGACCAACAGGACCAACAGGAGTGACAGGTGCAACAGGACCAACTGGACCACAAGGAACGCAAGGTATACAAGGTTTGCAAGGACCAGAAGGGGCAACAGGACCAACAGGGCCAGAAGGTGCAACGGGACCAACAGGACCAGAAGGCGCGACAGGACCAACCGGACCGGAAGGAGCAACGGGGCCAACTGGACCAGAGGGAGCAACAGGACCAACGGGTCCAACAGGACCAACAGGGCCATAAACAGAAAATCAATAAAATTCGGGCAAAGAGAAAAACTTTGCTCGTTTTTTTAAATAAAAACAAATGTAATCTTTTGCAATAAAAATTAGCATTAAAGGTAGAGTAGACAACTTTACACTACTTAATAATATGCAATTATTTTAATTTACTCGTTTTAAGCTGGTCTTTGCCTTTGTATTTGTTATTTAATAATATACGATAAGTATATTTTATAAAGTATGTTTTTATATTACTCTTTACAATTTGAAAAAGTTGTATTAATATAAAGATATGGATAACAAACACAACAAAGCCTATTTTTTAGATGTTACCAATGAAAACATCTACGACAAGGTTCAAGATTTTATTAGTATATATAAAAAAGACAAAGAATTGTCAATATATTTAAAAATGCAATACGATGATTTTTTTGAGGAAGAAAAAATTATTAAAAATTTAAATCATGCATTAAATATTTTAAATAAATACAAGATAGACAATCGAAAAATAAAAATTGGTTTTGAACTTAATTCTAATTATAATTTTCAAAAGTTGGATTTAAACAAAATCAATAAAATAGAAAAACATTATAGCTCAAAAGGTGTTGAGATTGGTGTATTGGATTATTTAAAATTTTGGAATTTAAAACAGGTAAAAAACACAATAGCCAATGTTAAAGATTTATCCCAAAAAATAAAGCAACATAATTTTTCCCCATTAGAAACATTGTTAAATGCCTATATTAAAGTTACTAATAAAGTTTATCAATATGAAGATAAAAATCAGGATTTTCCCGATTCTAGATCTGTTTTTGGAGTTACAAACAGCAACAAAATAGTTTGTGCGGGCTATATTGAACTTTTAAATGCAATTTTGGATAATATTGAAGAAAAAACATAGAATTATTTAGAAATGCGGTAATGACATATAAAAACAATGAAAAGGTGTCGGGACATATAAGTTCAATCGTGTATCTAAAAGATGACAAATATAACATAGACGGATATTATTATTTAGATCCTACCAATGACTCAAAAAAGGAAGGAGAAAGTGATTTAAGATTAAATTATTTTTTGGTGCCTTTAAAAAAAATTAAGCTTATTAAAGGTTTTGATTTAAAGGATATTTACAGAGATACTGGATGTTTTAACATTAATTCCATTATAAAAACAAAATACGACATAAAAAAATTAAATCTTAATTTTTATGGAAAAAAAGAATATGTTTACTACAACGCAAAAAACCCTAGTAGATTTTTAAGTTTTAGTAAAGATGGTTTGCATTTGGATGATTTGATAGTTAAAAATTTATTAACAAATGCAAAAACAAGAAAGAGGGTTTTGGGGGAATTTGAAAAACATTTAAATCAATCCTATTCACGAGGAAGTATAAAAATTATTAAAAACTATAAACAACTTTATCAAAGTGAAATGTATAAATTTTTAGTTCAAAAACATGATTTAATTGAGCAAATAATTTATGAAAACAGCAAACCGGTTGATATGAAATGTCTTACAACAGCGTTATATAATATTCTTAGAAAAAATAACATGAATAAACCAAACATAGAACTTTATAATGTTGCTAAAAATACAATAGAAGAAAACATCAAATCGTCAAAGTGTAAATTTTATAGTAGTGAAGATATAATAAAAAATTAACAGCATATTAAAAAACAAACAATAAAAAAGTTGATAAAAAAGCCAAAATATTGTATAGTATTTTGGCTTTTAATAAAAGGAAGAAAAATGAAGAAAATAACAAGCGAACAATTACGAAATTTGTATATAGATTTTTTTAAGTCGAAAGGACACTCACAAATACCATCTGCATCCGTTATTCCAGAAAATGATCCAACGGTGTTGTTTACAACAGCGGGAATGCATCCTCTTGTTCCATATCTTCTTGGAGAAAAACATCCACAGGGCAACAGGTTGACTGATTTTCAAAAATGTATAAGAACAGGGGATATTGATGAGGTTGGAGACAATTCACATTGTACATTTTTTGAAATGTTGGGGAACTGGTCGCTTGGCGACTACTTTAAGGAAAAAATGATTCCTTATAGTTATGAGTTTTTAACAAGTGAAAAATATTTGGGTATTGATAAAAACAAAATTGCAGTTTCGGTTTTTGCGGGAGATGAAACTGTGCCAAGAGATGAAGAAAGTGCAAAACTTTGGCATGAATGTGGAATAGATAAAAAAGATATATATTTTTTACCACGAAAAAACAATTGGTGGGGACCAGCCGGAACAACAGGACCTTGTGGACCTGACACAGAAATGTTTATAAAAGTTAAAGAAAAATGTGGAGAAAATTGTTCCCCTGCGTGCGATTGTGGTGCCTTTTTGGAAATCTGGAACGATGTTTTTATGGCATACAACAAACTAAGCGATGGGGCTTATGCGGATTTAAAACAAAAAAATGTTGACACAGGAATGGGTTTAGAGAGAACTTTGTGTGTGCTAAACGAAAAAAAATCTGTTTTTGATACAGACCTTTTTGAAGATGCGCTTAAAAAGCTTGAAGAATTGACGGGCAAAAAGTATGAAGAAAGCGCACAAATAACAAAAGCGTTTAGAGTTATACTCGATCATGTTAGAACCTCAGTTTTTATGATTGGAGATGAAAAGGGTATTGTTCCAAGCAATGTTGATCAAGGATATATTTTAAGAAGAATATTAAGAAGGGCTATAAGATTTGCAAGGCAAATTGACCTTCAAGAAAATGGGATATTAGAAATTGCAAAAGTATTTATACAAAAGTATAAAAATGTTTATCCAGAACTTGCAAAAAATGAAAATAAAATAAAAACAGAAATTGCAAAAGAGTATCAAAAGTTTACAAAAACACTAGAAGCGGGACTTAAAGAATTTGAAAAAACAGTATCCAAATTGGATGGGGAAACAATAGATGGGCTAACTGCATTCCATTTGTTTGATACTTTTGGTTTTCCTCTTGAAATAACAAAAGAACTTGCTGGAGAAAAAAATTTAAAAGTTGATGAAGAAGGTTATAAAAAGGCTTTTTACGAACATCAACAAAAATCAAGGGCAGGAAGTGAGCAAAAGTTTGCTTGCGGACTTGCAGATCATCAAGAGGCAACAACTAATTTGCATACAGCAACACATCTTTTGCACGCAGCATTAAAACAAGTTATTTCACCTGACATATGCCAAAAGGGAAGTAATATTACTGCCGAAAGGTTGAGATTTGATTTTAATTTGGATCGTCCTTGTACCAAAGAAGAACTTGAAAATGTTGAAAATTTGGTCAACAGCATAATAAACAAAGATGTTCCTGTTGTTATGCAAGAAATGACCGTTGATGAGGCAAAAAACAAAAATTATGTTGGATTGTTTGAAAACAAATATGGACAAAAAGTAAAAACATATAAAATAGGTGATTTTTCAAAAGAAATTTGTGGTGGACCTCACGCAAATTCAACAGGCGAACTTGGACAATTTAAAATTGTTAAAGAACAATCATGTGGTGCTGGTATTAGAAGAATAAAGGCAATATTAATTAAATAAAGAAAAGCGATTTTTAAGTTAAAATCGCTTTTTTATGTTGTTCTTTTAATATTTAGTATTTGGTTTGCAAAATTGGTTGTATTTTTATTGTCTAGTTAAATTATATGTGTAAAAAAAACATCAATTTTGTCCACAAAACATTCAAAAAAATAAAATTATAAAAAACAAAAAAATTGTAAAGATATACAAAAAAGCTTGACACGACGGGGGGGGGGGTATCCTATTATTAGTTATATAAAACATATATATTTTTATGGTAAGTTATCCACAATATGTATGCAAAAATAAAAGGAGAAGAGATGAAAAAGAAAGCAAAACTATTTTTAAGTATGGCAAGTATGGTACTAGCAGTTGCACTATTTTGTTTTGGCGTGTATGCAGCGGTAAGTGTAAATTATACCATTTCGGGAACGGTTACTTATCAAGTAAAAGATGTTTACACTGAAATAACAACAAAAGTGTATAAAGATGCAATTATGTATAATGCAAGCAATTTGCAAACAAAAGCACAAGAATTAGAAAGCAAAACATTTTCACAAATTGAAG
>CALWDY010000032.1 GCA_944376825.1 uncultured Clostridia bacterium | reverse complement strand
GAGAAAGTTATAAAAAATGCGGGCAAGATTGCTTTAAAATTTGGAAGCAATCAGGTTGGTACTGAGCATATTTTATATGGGCTTACAAGTGTAAAAGATTGTATGGCTAGTAAAATTTTAAAAGAGTATGGCATAACAACCGAAAATTTACTTGACATATTTGAAGAAAACGCTAAAGAGATTACACTTGTTGGAGTTGATGTTGAATTAACGCCAAGAAGCAAAGAAATAATTGGCATGGCAAAACAAGTGGCAATGCAACTTAGTCACAATTTTGTTGGCGCAGAGCATTTGCTATTTGCACTTTTGTCAAACAATAATTGTTTTGCTGTTAGACTAGTTTCTTCTTATTATAGAGCGAATTTGGTAGAAATGAAATCAAAATTAATTTTATTTTTGCAAGGAAATAATGAATATAGCACAGAAATGCCACAAGATGCTGTTAAAAGCACATTGCCAGAAAAACTATTGGACATGGGTTATGATGTAACACTTAAAGCAAGACAAAATAAAATTGACCCAATTATTAGCAGAGAAGAAGAAATTGAAAGAATAATTGAAATACTTTGCAGAAAAACAAAAAACAATCCAATTTTAATAGGCGAAGCAGGAGTGGGAAAAACTGCTGTTGTTGAGGGATTGGCGCAGGCAATTGTCAGTGGAAATGTTCCAGAACTTTTAAAGGACAAAATAATATACTCACTTGAAATAGGCGGGCTTATGGCTGGCACAAAATATCGTGGCAGTATGGAAGAAAAGTTGAAAGACACAATTGAAACCATAATTGCAAGCAAAAATATAATTGTGTTTATAGATGAAATTCATACACTTGCACAAGCAGGAGGCGAAAAAGGAGAAACGAGTCCTGCAGATATGCTTAAACCATATCTTGCAAGAGGAGAACTTCAAACAATTGGAGCGACAACTACTGATGAGTATAGAAAGTTTATGGAAAAAGACAAAGCATTAGAACGAAGGTTTCAACCAATAATGGTTGAGCCCCCAACAGTTGAACAAACAATTGAAATTTTAAAGGGATTAAGGGATAGTTATGAAGCATTTCATAATGTTACAATAACTGACCAAGCAATTGTTGCAGCGGCAACGCTATCTGATAGATATATTATGGATAGAAGTTTGCCAGATAAAGCAATTGATTTAATTGATGAGGCAAGTAGTAGGGCAAAAGTTAATTTTAATTTAAAACCTAGCATAATAAAAGAGAAAGAAGAAAAAATTAAACTTTTATCAGCCAATAGAGATGAGGCAAGTATTCAAAGGAATTATGAAAAGGCGGCAAAACTGCAAACAGAAATACAAAATTTAGAAGAAGAATTAAAAGATTTAAACGAAAAATTTGCACAATCTTCAAACTCTAATGCAAATTCTATTGGGGCAAATGAAATTGCCGAGGTTGTATCTAAATGGACAAAAATACCTGTTACAAAAATAACTGAAACAGAAAAAGAAAAACTTATAAATCTTGAAAATACACTTCATAAGCGAGTTGTTGGTCAAGACCAAGCAGTAAATGCAGTAAGCAAAGCGATAAGAAGAGCAAGAGTTGGTCTTCATGATAATAAGCGTCCAATTGGTTCTTTTCTATTTATGGGGCAAACCGGTGTGGGAAAAACAGAACTTTGTAAGGCTATTGCAGAAGCTGTGTTTGATGATGAAAATAATATTATAAGAATTGACATGAGTGAGTATATGGAACCGCATAGCGTTGCAAAACTAATTGGTGCACCTCCGGGATATGTTGGCTACGATGAAGGTGGACAGTTGACTGAACAAGTAAGGAGAAGACCATATAGTGTTGTGCTGTTTGATGAAATAGAAAAGGCTCACCCAGATATATTTAACACTTTGCTTCAAGTGCTTGATGATGGTAGGTTGACTGATGGGCAAGGTAGAACTGTAAGTTTTAGGAACTCAATAATTATTATGACAAGTAATATTGGAAAAAATGAAGCATCAAAAAGAAGAGAACTTGGTTTTTCTGAAAATCAAAACTATGACGAAAAGCAAGATGATGTTATTAATGATATTTACATGGAAGCCCTTAGAAGAAAATTAAAACCAGAATTTATAAACAGAATTGATGTAATTTGTATTTTTCACCCTTTAAACGAAGAAGATTTAACAAAAATTGCCACTATTCTTATTTCAAATATAAATAAGCGTTTGTTAAACCAAGGATTAGAAATAAAAATGACGGCGAGAGCACTTGATTATATCGTAAAAAAAGGAACAAACTTGATGTATGGAGCAAGGCCACTTAAAAGATTTATTCAACAAGAAGTTGAAGATAGAATTGCAGAAAAAATACTTTTAGGACAGTTAGACCCAATGGGTGTTGTAATTATTGATTCAATAAACAACGACTTAATTTTTAGATCTGAAAGGTAAAAAAATAACTAGGAAACTAGTTATTTTTTTAAATACATTTTTATATCTTCGTAAGTTTTTTCTTCAAACTCCAAAAGTCTTTTGGATAAGTCTAACAAATCCTCATCAACATTTTTGTTGTTTTTAAGATGTTTGTAAAGTGTAATTGTACCTCTAACGGTTCCCATTAAAAATAGTTCTGCAATGTGTGATGAAGATTTGTCTGTTAGCGTAGAAAAGGCAATTGAAGTTTTTAGCATTGTTTTTGAAAATATATTATTATCTTTTAATTTTATATTTTTCTTCTTTGCTAGTTCATGACATTCTTTTGCAAATTCGTTGTATTTTGTTTCAATGTTTTTCATTAGGGTTTTTAAATCATTTTCTCTAAATTTAGGATACATATCATTTATTGATTGCGTTGCCATTTTTATATTTTTATATATTGTTTCCAAGTATTCGGTGTTTTTCATACTAAATCTCCTTTTTGTTATAGTGTGCAACAAAAATAAATTTTTATTAAATAAATGAATATTTTTTTTTAACTTAAACAAAACAAAAATATGAAAACAAACACAAAAATATATATTGTTATATTTTTAATTTCACTTGTGGGAGGTTCACTTACTGCAAGATACCTTTTTTCGGCAATTTCTTTTTCTCAATATGGATTAAAATTCAATATGAACACTTGGGCATGGATATGTGTGACATTTAATGTTATAAATCTTGTGTCGGGAAATATTTTATATTTTAAATTTTTAAAAACAAGAAAATTTAATTCAATGCTATTTTTTGCAACAGTTCCTTTAACACTCATTTTTGGTATTATAACTTATTATTTGGCAAGTATAAATAGTTATAACAATCAAACTTTTACATTAATTAGATCAGTTTTAAAAATTTCTAACACAAATTACAACAATTATTATTGGTTGGGTGTTATTATAATTTTATATTTAATAATTATATTTGTAACATTTTCATTGTTGGCAAATCCCGTAAAAAAAATTGAAAAAGCAACAAAGCGTCTTAGTTTTGGAGAACTAAAAGATAAAATTACAATTGGTGGCAACAAACAATTTTTAGAAATCGAAAACTCTTTGAATAAAATTAATGAAAATTACAAAAAAAAAGACGATTTTATTAAACAAACCAATTTGGAATATGAAAAATTTGTTCCTAAACAATTAGTAAAGTTTTTAGGTAAAAAAAATGTTCTAGAACTTGAAATTGGAAGTCAAGTCAAAAAAACGGCAACAATACTTTTTTGTAATTTAAGAAATTCACAAATTATTTCTGGCACTTTAAGTTTGGAAGAAAACTTTAATTATATAAACTCATATCTCAATGTAGTTTCTCCAATTATAAGAAAAAATGGTGGTTTTGTTGATAGATATCAAGAAGATGGAATTGTTGCAGTTTTTGTTTCGGCAAAAAATGCTGTGTTGTGTGGTATTCAAATAGTTAAAACAATCAATCAAAAAAATTTAGAAGAAAAAAACCTGCCTTCATTAGATGTAGGAATTGGTATTCATACTGATGAGATGATATTTGGTGTTGTTGGAGATGAAACAAGAAAAACACCAACTATTGTGTCTAATTCGGCAAATATATTATCTAAAATGGATGAAGTTAATAAAATGTATGGATGCATTATGATTATGTCAAAAGAAACACTTAACGAACTTCCTACAAATTTTAATTTTATGTATAGATATTTGGGCAACTTAAACATTGAAGAAAATAGTGATGTTATTTCAATGTTCGAATGCATAGATGTTTATCCTAGGCAAAAGCGTGAAAAACTAAATAAATATCGTAATGAATTTGAAAATGGAGTAAGAGAATTTATAAATGGCAAGTTTAATGTGGCAAAAGATATTTTTGAAAAAGTGTACACAAAAGAAAAAGATGATAAGGTTTGTTATATATATTACAATAAATGCGTTGAAAATATGGGTAGAAGACCTTTAAATATGCATGAGTAATTTTTTTGCACATATAATTCATATATTACAAATAGGAGTAGTATATTGGAAAGTTCGTTCTTGGAACTTAGATGCAAAGAAGTTGTAAATGTTGTAGATGGCAAAAGGCTTGGTCATATTGTTGATATTGTCTTTGAACTTCAAAGTGGCAACATATGCGGATTGGTGGTGCCGGGTGATAAAAATATTTGGAATGTTTTTAAGTCTGGTGGAGAAATATTTATTCCATACAGTCAAATTTGTAAAATAGGTGATGACACAATTCTTGTGGAGTTATATTCAAATACATCAAGGCCAAATAATACAATTGTATTTACTTCTAATAAAGACAAAAAATAATTTAATTTAAATTGGTATAGACAAACAAAAAAATATGTTGTATACTTACCATGCCAAATTAATAGGAGATTACAAATGAAATGTATTTATTGCGGACACGCTGATAGTAAGGTGATAGATTCGAGATTGGTGGAAGAATCAAATTCTATAAGAAGAAGAAGACAGTGCTTAAATTGTCAAAAGAGATGGACCACATATGAAACAGTTGAAAACAATCCAATTCTTGTTATAAAGAAAAATGGAAGCATTCAGCCTTTTGATAAAAATAAAATAATAAATGGAATTTTAAAGGCTTGTGAGAAAAGACCTGTAAGTTTAATCGAAATAGAAAACATTGCAAGTCAAGTTGAAAAATCTTTAAAAGAGAATATGAAACAAGAAATTGAATCAATAAAGATTGGTGAAATGGTTATGGATATGTTAAAACCTTTAGACCAAATTTCATATGTTAGATTTGCATCTGTTTACAGAGAATTTACTGATGCTGAAAACTTTATTAATTTTCTTAAAAACGAATAATATTACATATCTATTAAAAAACTCTCATACATTTTAGTATGGAGAGTTTTTTTCTTTATGATGCTAAATTAAATAAAATATATACCATAAACGGAATGTGTGATTACATTGAAACAAAAACAAAAACAAGATTGCTTGAACTTGGATTTTTTAAGGGTGAAAAAATTAAAGTTCTAAAAAAATCGTTGCTCGGAGGGGTTGTTTTGGTTGAAATAATGAATACGGTTTTATCTATAAGAAAAGAGGAAGCATTATGTGTGCAAATAAAATAGAGAAAATACTTTTAGTTGGAAATCCAAACACCGGCAAAAGCACACTTTTTAATTTAATCACAAACTCTTATGCACATACAGGAAACTTTCATGGCGTAACTGTAAATGCTCAGGAAACAACATTTAATATCGAGGATAAAAAATTTACTCTGGTAGACTTGCCAGGTATATACAGTTTGTCTCCAAATAGTTATGAAGAACAGTTTAGTATTGATTATATATTAAACAATAATAATTGTCCTATAATTTGCGTATGTACAAATCAAACATTAAAAAGAAACATGTTACTATATTTTGAATTAATGCAACTTAATAGAAAAATTATTTTGGTTATAAACAAACTGGACAATAAAACCAATATAAATGTGCAAAATCTTGAAAAAATTTTAAAAGTAAAAATAATTTTAATAGATGCCAAAAATAAAAAAAATTCTGCACAACTATTAACATTGGTAAAAGAAAATATGTTTTTTAATAATAAAATATATTTAAAAAATAATGTTAAACTAAATGCTTTTAAACAAAAAATAAATAATTTTAATTATAGTGTCGATGAGTTTGATTTTTTTTGTCAAAAGGCCTATTGTAATGATAAATATTATTGCGATAAGTTGAAAATAGAAAACAATGTTTTAAATGAAATAGATAACAATTATTTAGAAGAACAAATGCAAGAAAAATACCATTTTATTGACAATGTATTAAAAAATATTAATTATAATTCACAAATTGTTGTTGGTAAAAGCAAATTAGACAAATTTATTTTAAACAAATATTTGTGCATTCCAATTTTTTTGCTGATTATGACATTTGTGTTTTACTTTACATTTTTCTCAGTCGGTGCGTATCTATCAAATCTGTTGCGATGGCTAATTCAAGATGTTATAGGAAATAATGTTTCAACATTTTTAAGTGAAAATGTCAAATCAATTTGGCTTGTAAATCTTGTAAAAGAAGGCATTTTTGGCGGGGTGGGGACAATTGTTTCTTTCTTGCCACAGATTGTACTTTTGTTTGTGTTTTTGGCACTTTTAGAAGATAGTGGATATTTAAGCAGGTTGGCATTTTTGGTTGACGATGCATTAAAAAAAGTAGGGTTGTCGGGTAAAAGTGTATACACACTGTTAATGAGTTTTGGTTGTTCGACAACCGCTTGTTTAACAGCAAGAAATATGAACGATAAAAATGCAAAAGTTAAAACGGCTTTGCTCACTCCATATATGAGTTGTAGTGCAAAACTTCCTGTCTATGTTGTTATTGGGGGTGCGTTTTTTGGCGCTAGCAATGTTGCAATAATTATGCTTCTTTATATTCTTGGAATTATAATTGCAATTATTTTAAGTATGTTTTTTGAAAAAACTTATTTAAAAAGCAATGCTCAAACATTTATACTGGAATTTCCTTCGTATAGAAAAGTTGATTTTTTGCATTTATACAAAATTACAAAGATAAACATAAAATCTTTTATGTTAAAAATAGGTTCGCTTCTTTTTGGGTTTTCAATTTTAGTTTGGTTTTTTGAAAATTTTACATTTAGTTTAAAATATGTGCAAAGTGAAGATATGAAAAGTATGATTCAATGTGTTGGGGAATTTATTGCACCAATATTTAAACCTCTTGGATTTGGTTCTTGGGGAACTGCATCTGCACTTTTAACTGGAATTGTGGCAAAAGAAATAATAATTTCATCTATTGCAATATTTAACAACATAAATACATCATCGGTAAATTTCATGCAAAATATTTCACAAAGCTTAACAAACCCATTAAATGTTGTTTTTTTTACTCCTGCGAGTGCGCTTAGTTTTATGGTTTTTTGCCTTCTTTATTGTCCATGTGTTGGAACAATTTCAGTTTTAAGAAAAGAAGTAGGTAAAAAATGGACTATTATTTCTGTTTTGCTTCAATTTTTTATAGCATACGCAACTAGTTTAATTGTTTATTTTGTTTTTAAACTTACGGAAATTTATGGTATTTTTACAGTTATATTATTTACAATAATTCTATTCTTTTGCTGTTCAAGTATATACAATTTTATAAAACTAAAAAAAACAGATGTGAAATGTTTAAATTGCACAAACAACAAATGCAAGTTAAAAAAATAAAACACTAAAATTGAATTATATTAAATCATAAGAAATTGTTGATTTGTTTATTGTAATAATATTTTAATTTTTGCTCAATCTAAGAATGGAGAGAGTTATGGATTTTTATTTTTTAATTTGTGGAACACTTGCAATACTTATTAGTTTTGGAGTTTTTGAAAGCATTTTAAAAATTAATAAATTAAGTAGGTTTTTACTTTCAATTTTTTTAATTTTAAGTTGTGTTTTTGATGCCATAGGTGCAATAAATATTTTAAATATTAATGTAAGTTTAAATTTAATTTTATACTTTGTTATGTTTGTTGTTCTCTTTGCAATGCAAAAAAGCATCAGGGGGATAATTTCAACAATATTAACATCTTTAATTATAATTTCTGTACTTGTTTGCTATAATGCATTAAACTTGGAAATTTTTGAATACGCATATGTGCAACCATATATATACATCGCTTTGATTGTTGGTTTAATTTTGTATTATGTTTGCCCAAATATAAACAGTGTTTTTTGTGGAACACTTCTTGGAAGTATTTTATTTGAACTTATATTTCATCAAATGTCATGGTCATATGTGGATCAAACTTTAAATTTAGGAGGGAATGTGGCTATTTCATTTACTTTTATTTGTTCACTTTCTTATTGCTTGTTTAACAGTTTTGTTAAAGGAATAAAATTTTTAAAGTCTAGAAAGAAAGAAAATTTAAAACTTAATTAAATTAAATTGAAAATGTGCCTAAATTATGCTATCATTATCTTAACGATAAATTTAGGAGATGAAAATTGACAAAACCATTAGTTGCAATTGTGGGTAGGCCAAATGTTGGTAAAAGTACCTTTTTTAATAAAATATGTGGTAAAAGAATAAGTATTGTAGATGACATGCCTGGTGTTACACGAGATAGAATATATGCCGATGCCGAATGGTGTGGGCATGATTTTCGTTTAGTTGACACGGGCGGAATAGATGTAAAATCAGAAGATATTTTTCAAGAAGATATAAGAAAACAGGTGGACATAGCAATTGATCTTGCTGATGTTATTGTTTTTTTGGTGGATGGAAATGATGGAGTAACAAAGAGAGACCATGATGTTGCTGATATCCTTAGAAAAACAAACAAAAAAGTTATTTTGGTTGTTAATAAATTGGATAACTATGAAATTGAAAAAACTTACGACTTTTACGAACTTGGACTTGGAGAACCTTTTGCAATTTCATGTGAACAAGCAAAAGGGCTTGGAGAGGTTTTAGACGAAATTGTAAAAGATTTTAAAAAGAATGAAGAAAGTATTGATGATGATACAATAAAAATTGCAATTGTGGGTAGACCAAATGTTGGTAAGAGCAGTATAACAAACAAAATATTAGGTTTTTCGCGCGTTGTTGTTAGTGATGTTGCAGGAACCACAAGAGATGCAATTGAAACAGATTTCAAATATAATGGCCAAAAATATACTTTAATTGATACTGCTGGACTTAGGCGACAAAGAAGTGTTGAGAAAGAAAGTGTTGAAGGGTATTCTGTAATTCGTTCAATGGAGGCAATTGAGCGAGCAGATGTTGTTTTGATTGTGATAAATGCAAGCGAAGATATAACTGAACAAGATGTAAGAATTGCAGGTTATGTTCATGAGGCAGGTAAGCCAAGTGTAATTGTTATGAACAAGTGGGATTTAGTGGAAAAAAACGGCAACACAATAAATGCATATCAGCAAAAACTAAAAAACAATTTGTCTTTTATGGACTATGTTAAATCGGTATATGTATCTGCAAAAACCGGACAGAGACTAACAAATATAATTCAAACAGCAAAACAAGTATATGATAATTCATCAAGAAGAATTTCAACTGGAACGCTTAACGAAATGTTAAGTCAGGCAATTCTTTCAAACGAACCACCATACAGAAATGGGAAAAGATTAAAAATAAATTATATTACTCAATATAAAACAAATCCACCAACCTTTATTTTATTTTGCAACGATGCAACGCTAATGCATTTTTCATATTTAAGATATTTGGAAAATCGGTTTAGGCAAGCAGTAGATTTTTCTGGAACTCCAATAAAATTTATTACTCGTTCAAAAGGAGACAAAGACTAATGGTTGCTTTAAAGTTTTTGGTGCTTGTTGTGTGTGGATATTTGTTAGGCAACATTAGTTCTGCAAAAATCATTTCACGACTTAGAAAAGATGACATCACAAAACATGGAAGCGGAAATCCAGGCTCAATGAACATGCTAAGAACATTTGGTTTTAAAATGGGTATATTAACTTTGTTTTTTGATGCAATTAAAGGTGCAATCCCATCACTTCTTGGGTTTTATATGTTTGGTGGGGACATTGCAAATGAAATGTCATATATAGGCCTTTATGTTGGTGGAATGAGTGCCGTTGTTGGACATTGCTTTCCAGCATTTTACAAATTTAAAGGAGGAAAAGGTGTTGCAACAATGCTTGGTATGTTTGCTGTTACAGAACCATATTGGGCAATTATAATGTTTGCAGTGTGCTTTCTATATTTGGTTATTTTTGATTATGGTGCAATTGCTTCTTTCTTATATATAACTGCACTTACCCTTGTTGAAGGATATAAATTTCATGATAACATTGTTATCACAATAATATTATTTGTTTTATATTTCCTTGTTTGGTTTATGCATAGAAGCAATATAAATAGATTGCTTTTAGGGAAGGAAAACAAAGTTAATTTTAAGGAAAAATTAAAAAAGATAGGAAAAAATAAAACAAAAGCTAAAGATGATTTTTCAAATCAAAACTTATCAGAGTTTAGCAAACAAGAAAAAAAACAACAAAGAAAAGAGAAGAAAATTCATGAATCACAAAGAGAAATTGGTTAAAAAACCTCGCTAGATAATTGCGAGGTTTTTTACAGTAAATATTTTTCTATATTTTTGGTTCAAAATTTTCAAAAATAATATTATCACAATGTTTAACAACTTTCATATATTCTTCTTGACTTCTTACGCACCAAACAAGAAGGGGGAGTCTATTGTATTTTCTTACAAATCTATTTGGAACATTTCTTGCATCATAAGAAATAAAATCTGGTTTTGCTTTTTTGTTTAGTAACATTCTTTTTAAAGCAAATTTTCTAACAAAAGACATTTTTTCACCTTTAAAGAAACCAGCAAGTTGGCCTCTAAGAATGTTTGGTGCATTGTTTTTAAACCATTCAACCACAAACGGATTAAATGACTGGATTGCGAATTCACCTTTATAGTTGTTTAAAATTTTTAAAAGTTTGCTTTCCAGTTCACCAACTTTTGAGGTGTTTTTTATTTCAATTAAAATTGGCACTTGACCATTAACCAGTTCAAGAACTTCTTCTAATGTTGGAATTGTATATTGAGTGTTGGCAAGGTTATAATTTTTTAGCAAGTCTTTTGTTAAATTTTTAATATAGCCATCCTTTTGCGTCATTCTTGATAATGTGTCATCATGAAAAACAACAATTGTTCCATCACAAATCATATGAACATCCAGTTCAATTGGGTGGCCATTTTTTATTGCATTTTCAAAAGCTCCTAGTGAATTTTCAGGGTAGGTCTCATTATGAAAACCACGATGTGCTATACATCTCTCAACAAGCCAAGTTTTAAAAATATCCATTTGTTTCTCCTTAAAGAATATTAGCATATCAAAAAAATTATGTCTACTTTTTATTATTGTTTGATTATTTGTTTCAATTTATATATAATTATTTTATTATTTTAGGAGCATTTAGGAGAATAAATGAACGATAGACAAAAAAATATAAGAAACTTTTGCATAATTGCACATATAGATCATGGAAAAAGCACTTTGGCAGATAGGCTTATTGAAAAAACCGGCACCGTATCTAAGAGAGAAATGAGTGAGCAATTATTAGATAGTATGGATATTGAAAGAGAAAGGGGAATAACAATAAAATTAACTCCAACAAGAATGTTTTACAATTATAAAGGCGAAGAATATATTTTAAATCTTATTGATACGCCTGGACATGTTGACTTTACTTATGAAGTTTCAAGATCGCTTGCTGCTTGTGAGGGAGCTATCTTAATTGTTGATGCATCTCAGGGAGTTGAGGCTCAAACGATTGCAAACACTTATTTGGCGCTTGATAACAATTTAGAAATTCTTCCTGTTTTAAATAAAATAGATTTGCCAAGTGCAAATGTAGAAGAATGTAAAAAAGAAATTGAAGAGATTATAGGCCTTCCTGCTGATGATATTCCTTGTATTTCGGCAAAAGATGGAATTAATATTGATGAAGTATTAAATCAAATTGTAGAAAAAATTCCTTGTCCAAATGGAAATGAAAATGAAAGTTTAAAGGCACTTATATTTGATAGTTTTTATGACAATTTTAAAGGTGCTATATGCTTTGTAAGGATTTTTGATGGCACTGTTAAAGTTGGCAATAAAATTATGATGATGAAAACCGGAAAAACATATGATGTTACAGAGGTTGGTGTGTTTTGTCCATCAATGAAGCAAACGGATGTTTTATCAAGTGGAGATGTTGGCTATATTTGCGCAAGCATAAAAAATTTATCTGATACAAAGGTTGGTGACACAATTACAGATGCTCAAAATCCAACAAAAGAGCCACTTAGCGGATATAAAGAAGTTCAACCTGTTGTATTTAGTGGAATTTTTCCAGTTGACGGCGCAAAATATGTAGAACTTAAAGATGCACTTGAAAAATTAAAATTAAACGATGCTTCTTTAATTTTTATGCCAGAATCATCTGTTGCGCTTGGGTTTGGGTTTAGATGTGGTTTTTTGGGGCTTCTTCACATGGAAATTATAACCGAAAGATTAGAGCGTGAATTTAACTTGGATATAATAACAACTGCGCCAAGTGTAAGTTATAACGTATATAAAACAAATGGTGAAATGATTGAAGTTTCAAACCCTTCAATGCTTCCACCATTAAGTGAAATAGAAAAAATAGAAGAACCTATGATAAAGTTAAATGTTTATACGCCTCCCGAATATGTTGGGGCAATAATGGATTTGTGCCAAGATAAGCGTGGTGTGTTTATTGATATGCAATATATTGAAAAAACAAGAGTGGTGATGAAATATATTATGCCACTTGCTGAAATGATTTATGATTTTTTTGACAGTCTAAAATCAAGAACACGCGGATATGCAAGTTTGGATTATGAATTGTGTGGATTTATGCCAAGTGACCTTGTTAAATTGGATATAATGTTGAACGGAGAAACTTGTGATGCGCTTAGCTTAATAACGCACAAAGAAAAAGCATATCAAAGGGGAAGACAAATTGCTGAAAAATTAAAAAAAGTTATTCCAAGACAACTTTTTGAAGTTCCAATTCAAGCATGTGTGGGTGGAAAAATAATTGCAAGAGAAACGGTTAGTGCAATGCGAAAAGATGTTCTTGCAAAATGTTATGGCGGAGATATTTCTAGAAAAAGAAAACTTCTTGAAAAACAAAAAGCAGGTAAAAAGCGTATGCGCAAGTTTGGTTCTGTTGAACTTCCAAGCGAAGCGTTTATAAGCATACTTAAAACAGATGATAATGACCGATAAAATGATTTATATCCATATACCTTTTTGTGATAGTAAATGTTTTTACTGTAATTTTTGCTCGTCTATTTATAGTGAAAAAATAAAAGAAAAGTATTTTTTAAAATTAGTAGAAGAAATAAAATTAAATAAAAATAAAAATGCAAATATTTCTTCAATATATATTGGCGGAGGAACTCCATCCAGTATAGATCAAAAATATATAAAAAAAATAATAAAACAAATAAATGAAAATTTTAATGTTTTAAAAAATGCAGAAATAACAATAGAAGTCAACCCTTGTTCAATAAGCGAAAATAAATTTTTGCAGTATAAAAAATTAGGAATAAACAGAATAAGTTTTGGAGTTCAATCTTTAAATAATAAATGCTTAAAAATAATAGGAAGAACACACACAAAAAAACAAGCAATTAATGCTATAAAACTAGCAAAAAAATGCGGGTTTAGCAATATAAATACCGATGTTTTAATAGGAATACCAAATCAAAATTATTATAAATTAAAAAACACCATTAAAAGATTGATAAAATTAAAAGTTCAACATATTTCGTGTTATATGCTTATAAACGAAAAAGGCACTAAACTAACAAATATAATAAATAATAAAAAAGTAAAAATAATAAGCGAAGATAAATGTGTTAAATATTATAATAATATTTTTAAGTATTTAAAAAAATATGGATATAATCGATATGAAATATCTAATTTTGCAAAAAAGAACTACGAATGTAAACATAACATTGGTTATTGGCAACTAAAAGAGTATTATGGTTTTGGACTTAGTGCACACTCTTATGTTGATGGATCAAGGTATGCAAATACTTGCAATATTCAAGAATACTTAAATAATGAATTTGGATATAATAAAGAAAAACTTTCATGCTTAGAAAAAGTTGAAGAGATGATAATGCTGTCGCTTCGAACTGTTTATGGGGTTGATGTAAAGGCTCTCAATGGTTTAGGTTATGATGTTATAAATGAAAAAAAATATGAAATTGATTTTTTGGTTAAGAACAAATTTATAACATATGAAAATGATACCATAAAAATTTGTGAAGATAAGTTTGGTGTTACAAATCAAATAATTTTAAAACTTTTGCCTTAATTTTAAATAAAACACTTGTCAAAATAATTTTAATGTGCTATATTGTGGTGTAAAGTAATTTTACTTAACAGGGATTTATGAAAATTGAAGAAACAATTAAACTAGGCGAACTTTTAGATTTGTATGGCGAACTGCTTTCAAATAAACAAAGACAAGTGTTAAATAATTATATCAATAATGATATGTCGCTTGCTGAAATTGCTGAAAATGAAAATGTTTCAAGAGTTGCAGTTTTAGACGCAATAAAAAAAGCCAAGCAAAAACTTTTTGATTTTGAAGCTAAAATAAAGTTATACAAGATAAAAACACAGCTTAATTGTTTGTTAAATTTAAATGAAAAAGATATAAAAAGTAAAATTACAAAAATTTTGGAGGACTTATAATGGCATTGTTTGGAAGTTTAACAGAAAAAATGTCTCACATATTTTCTAAACTTACAAAAAGAGGAAAACTTACTGAACTAGAAATTAAAGAAGCAATGCGAGAAGTTAAACTGGCACTATTAGAAGCCGATGTTAATTATCTTGTAGTTAAAGACTTTATAAAAAAAGTTTCCGAAAAAGCAGTAGGTGATACAGTTTTAAAAAGTTTAACTCCTGGTCAACAAGTTATTAAAATTGTAAACGAAGAACTTACAAATTTAATGAGTAGTCCAAACCAAAAATTAATGGTTGCATCAATGCCACCAACAATAATAATGATGTGCGGTCTGCAAGGTGCTGGAAAAACAACAATGTGTGCAAAACTTGGTGCATATTTAAAAAAATCCGGCAAAAAACCACTTTTGGTTGCGTGCGATATATATAGACCTGCGGCAATAAATCAGTTAAAAGTTGTTGGCGGTCAAGCAAAAGTAGATGTTTTTGAAAAAGGAACACAAAATCCTATAAAAACAGCAAAAGAAGCAGTTTCGCTTGCTTTAAAACAAGGTTATGACACAGTTATAATCGATACTGCTGGAAGACTTCATATAAACGAAGAACTAATGAACGAGTTAAAACAAATAAAAAAAGAAGTTCGTCCAACAGAAATTTTGCTTACAGTGGACTCTATGACCGGACAAGATGCAGTTACAGTTGCAGAAAGTTTCAATAACGATTTAGACATTACAGGAGTCATCTTAACAAAATTAGATGGTGACACTCGTGGTGGTGCGGCGCTTTCTATTAAAGCAATAACAAACAAACCAATTAAATTCTGTGGTGTAGGAGAAAAAATTGGAGATATAGAACCTTTTTATGCCGACAGAATAGCGTCAAGAATTCTTGGCATGGGTGATGTTTTAAGTTTAATAGAAAAAGCACAAGAACAAGTAAGTGAAGAAGAAATGAAAAAACTTGAAAAAAGTTTTAGAGAAAATTCTTTTACATTTGAAGATTATTTATCGCAATTAGAAAAACTAAGCAAAATGGGCAACATAAATGATTTAATTGCAATGATACCTGGTCTTAGCGGAAAACTTGGTGGAGCAAAAATTGATGAAAAGGCTCTTGTAAAAAATAGAGCTATAATTCAAAGTATGACAAAAAAAGAAAGGTTAAACCCCGACTTGATTAAGTCAAGTCAAAGGAAAAGAATTGCAAAAGGCAGTGGAACAACAATTCAAGATGTAAACATGCTTATTAGGCAATTTGAGCAGTCCAAAGAAATGATGAAACAAATGAAAAACAAAAGAGGCTTTGGACGATTATTTTAATTTGATATATTACTAAAAATAATATATAAACACTAAAAAAGGAGAAGAAAAAAATGGCATTAAAAATAAGATTAACAAGATTAGGAGACAAAAAAGCACCATTTTATAGAGTTGTGGTTGCAGATTCAAGATCACCAAGAGATGGTAAATTTGTTGAAATTTTAGGAACATACAATCCTTTAACTAATCCTGCTGAAATCAAAATTAACAATGAAAAAGCTGTTGCATGGATAAAAAATGGTGCTCAACCAACAGAAACTGCAAGAGAATTGTTAATTAAAAGTGGTGCAATTGAAAGAAAATAATTGTAAATCACTATAAGGAGGGTTATGGAAGAGTTAGTTGAATACATTGTAAAAAGTTTAGTAGACAACCAAGAAGCCGTAAAAATAACCACACAGAGAGAAGGCAGTGAAATAAATATAATTGTAAATGTTGCCGATGAAGACATTGGAAAAGTAATTGGCAAAAACGGAAGAATTGCTCAAAGTATAAGGGCGATTGTAAAATCTGTGTCTAGTAAAGAAAAAATAAGATACAATGTTAAAATAAACAAATAATATACAATTCTTTGTCTCACTAAATAAACCAGACTGTAAAAAACAAGTGAGACGAGGCTCGCAAAATGCCCAAAAGCAGGAATTTAGTTATCTAAATAACTGTTTTTGGGCGTTTTGCAATAAACAAAGTAAGTAAAAGTTATGTTTTTTTGTTTACGATGTTTTTGGTCAGTCTAAAAAATATTGCCTGTTTTTTGTATGGAGATTAAATGAAAATTTTAATTGGTAAAATAGTTAAACCACAAGGTGTTAAGGGTGAATTAAAAGTATATCCTGCTGACACTAATTTGGATATTTATAAAAATATAAAAGAAGTTTACATTGATAATAATTCTGTTCCAACAAAAATAAAACATATGTCGCTTAGACAAGGTTTTATGTATTTAACGTTGCAAGGTTTAAGTGATAGAACAAATGCAGAAAAATATAGAAACAAAAGTCTATATGTTAATGATGAAGATATTATTTTAAATGAAAATACGTATTACACCGAAAACTTAATTGGGACAGAAGTTGTAGATAATTATAATAATTATATAGGTACGGTTGTAGATATTGAAAGTTATGGGGCGGCTGATGTTATAACAATACTTGAAGAAGATAAAAGGGAATACAAAATTCCATTTTTAACATCTGTTGTTGTTTTAGTTGAATCAGACCATATCGTTGTTGATAAAGAAAGATATAACGAGGTAAAAATATGCGAATAGACATATTAACTTTGTTTCCTGAAATGTTTGATAGTTTAAATTACAGCATTTTAAAAAGAGCAAAACAAAATAATTTGTTTGAAATAAAAATAACAAACATAAGGGATTTTTCAAAGGACATTCATAAAAAGTGTGATGATTATCCATATGGTGGCGGTGCAGGAATGGTTATGATGGCACAGCCTATTGTGGATGCTTATAACAGTGTAAAAACATCAAATTCAAAAGTTATTTTCACAAGTCCAAGGGGTAAAGTTTTTAATCAAAATTTAGCAAAACAACTTTCAAAAGAAAAACATCTAATTATATTGTGTGGGCATTATGAAGGCGTTGATGAAAGGGCACTTGAAATTTTGGGGGCAGAAGAAATTTCAATTGGTGATTATGTTTTAACGGGGGGAGAACTTCCTGCAATGGTTATGGTCGACAGCATTGTTAGAAACATGGAGGGTGTTATTAATTCCCAGTCCCTTGATGAAGAAAGTTTTTCAAATGGACTTTTAGAATATCCCCAATACACTCGTCCCGAAGTTTTTGAGGGTAAAAAAGTGCCAGAGGTTTTGTTAAGCGGACATCATAAAAATATAGAATTATGGCGCAATGAACAATCAAAAATTATTACAAAAAATAATAGACCAGATTTATTAAAATAAAAGAGAAAATTATGAGCGAAAAAACAACAAAAATAAATTGGTTTCCCGGTCATATGGCGAAAGCGTTAAATCAAATGACCGATGAAATGAAAAAAGTTGATATGCTTATTTATGTTCTAGATAGCAGAGCACCTTTTTCATGCTTAAATCCAAAATTTGATGCTTTAAGTGTAAATAAACCTGTTTTGTATATTTTAAATAAAGCAGATTTAGCCGATGATGAAAAAACTGAAAAATATAAAAATTTGTTAAAAGACAAACAAAATTCTTTTTGCATAGTTTTAAATAGTACACTTAGTGGTGCAAACAAACAAATTGAACCAATTATGAAAAATTTGTGCAAAGAAAAAATAGAAAAGTATAAAAATAAAGGTATAAAAATAAATTTGCGAGCAATGGTTGTTGGCGTTCCAAATTCTGGAAAGAGCACACTTATAAATAATTTATGTGGACAAAAGAAAACAATTACAGGGGATAAAGCAGGAGTTACAAGGGGGAAGCAGTGGGTGCTTCTTAAAAATGGCTTCGAAGTTTTAGATACCCCCGGAACACTTTGGCCAAATCTAGAAAATCAAACTGTTGCACACAATTTGGCAATTATTGGTAGCATTAAAAATGAAGTAGTTGACACAAATGAAATTGCTATGTATTTATTAAATTTTTTAAAAACACATTATAGTCAAGCATTAAAAATTAAGTATAATATATCAATTGAAAATTTAAGTGATTTAGAAATTTTAGAAGAAATTGCAAAGAGAAAGCATTATTTATTAAAAGGCAATGAAATTGATTACGATAGGACTTGTTTTAGTGTTGTTGATGATTTTAGAAAAGGAAAACTTGGAAAAATTACTTTGGATGTGTAGATATGTTTGAATATGAGAACGAATATAAAAGTAAAGGCTATAAAATTTTGGCAGGAATGGACGAAGCAGGGCGTGGACCACTTGCAGGTCCTGTTGTTTGTGCATGTGTGGTTATGCCGCTTGATAAAGATAAAATTATAGATGGCGTGAATGATAGTAAAAAATTGACTACAAAAAAACGAGAAGTTTTGTTTGAAAAAATTATAAACACGGCAACTTGTTATAAAATTATTGAAGTAGATAACAAAACAATAGATGAGATAAACATTTTAAATGCAACTAAACTAGGCATGTCTAAATGTGTTAACGAAATGAATATAAAAATAGATATGCTTCTTGTTGATGCTGTAAAAGGGCTTGATGTTAAATGTGAGTATTTGCCAATAATTAAAGGTGATGCAAAAAGTTATTTAATAGCTTGTGCATCAATACTAGCAAAGGTTTATCGTGATAGGCTAATGGAAAAGTTGGATGAAAAATATCCTGCATATAACTTGAAAAAACATAAGGGCTATGGAACAAAAGAACATATTGAAAACTTAAAAAAATATGGAAAATGTGAAATACATAGAGAAACTTTTATTAAACATTTTATAGGTTAAAAATGAATACAAAAACACTAGGAAAATATGGCGAAATAAAAGCGCAACAATATTTAAAAAAGAACAAGTACAAAATTTTAAAAACCAATTTTAATTGCAAACTTGGAGAAATTGACATTATTGCAACAAAAAACAATATTGTTATATTTATTGAAGTGAAATGTAAATCATCAAAAAAATTTGGACTTCCAAGAGAAATGGTAACTTTAAACAAACAAAACAAATTAAAACTGGTGGCAACATATTATTTGCAAATAAATAAAGCTTTTGATAAAAATTGCAGATTTGATGTGATAGAAGTTTTTGATGATGAAATTAATCATATAAAAAATGCATTTACAATGTAAAACTTTTTAGAAAAATTTATTTTTTTACTTGAAAAAATAAATATTATATGATATAGTTATTTAGACTTCGGGTGGTCCGCTGTTATTTTTTTGTAGAACAAGAACACTTGGGAATATAATAGGAGGAAAAGTCGTATGAATATTATAGACATTATCGAAAAAGAAAATTTAAGAGATGATGCACCTAAATTTAATGTTGGAGATACTGTAAAGGTATGGGTTAAAATTAAAGAAGGTGACAAACACAGATTGCAAGCCTTTGAAGGTGTTGTAATTGCAAGAAAAAATGGTAGTGTAAGAGAAACATTCACTGTAAGAAGAATTTCTTATGGGGTTGGAGTTGAAAGAACATTCCCTGTACATTCACCACTTGTAGATCATGTTGATGTTGTAAGAAAAGGTGCTCCAAGAAGAGCAAAATTATACTATGTTAGAAATCTAACAGGTAAAGCGGCAAAAATTAAATCTGCAGACAATAACTAATAAAGTTGTAATTAAACGCGATTAAAAATCGTGTTTTTTTATTTTGTGTAAACAAACAAAAATGTTATACTCGTATTTAAAAGGATAATATATGCTGTCAAAAGTTTTAAGTTATGGTTTAAACGGAATAGAAGGCTACACTGTTACAATTGAAGTTGATATATCTGGCGGACTTCCTAAGTTTGATATTGTTGGACTTGGTGATACTGCAATAAAAGAATCAAAAGAGAGAGTAAAGTCTGCAATAAAAAATTCTGGACTAGAATATCCTATGACAAATATTACATGTAACTTGGCACCTGCCGACAGAAAAAAAGAGGGGCCATTTTATGATCTTGGTATTGCAATGGCAATACTTTTCGCAACCAATCAAGTTGATTACAAAAAAATAGACGATACAATCTTTTTGGGGGAACTGTCTTTAAATGGTGATGTAAAAAAAGTTAATGGTGTTTTGCCAATTTTGATTTCTGCAAAAGAACAAGGTTTTACAAAATTTATAATCCCGCAAGAAAACTATTTTGAAGCAAGTTTTATTTCTGGAATCACAGTCCACACAGCAGAAAATTTAAAACAAGTTGTTGAAAGTTATAAAGATGAAAACACAAAACTCAATCTAGTAAAAACATCAAATTTTGAACAATTAAAAAGTTTTAATTCCAAATTAAATATTGATATGAAAAATGTAAAAGGTCAACAAAGTGCAAAAAGAGCGCTTGAAATTGCAGCGGCTGGCGGACATAATGTGCTTATGATAGGTCCACCGGGCAGTGGGAAAACCATGCTTGCTAAATGCTTTCCAACAATTTTGCCCGACATGACCTTTGGTGAAGCTCTTGAAGTTACAAAAATACATAGTGTGGCAGGTGAATTGGATTTAAAGGATGGAATAATTCTTAACAGACCTTTTAGAACCCCACACCATACTGCAAGCACCGTTAGTTTGGTTGGTGGTGGAACAAATTCAAAGCCAGGAGAAATAAGTTTGGCACATAATGGAGTTTTGTTTTTAGATGAAATGCCAGAATATTCAAGACATTTTATAGAAACACTTCGTCAACCTCTTGAAGATGGGCAAATAACTGTTGCAAGAGCAAATCAAACAGTAACATATCCGTCTAGTTTTGTTTTAATTGCAAGCATGAATCCTTGTCCTTGTGGAAATTATGGTTCAAAGAAGAATGAATGTCGTTGTACACCAGCACAAATTCATAAATATTTATCAAAATTAAGTGGGCCAATTATGGATAGAATTGATTTGCATGTTGAAGTTGACAATGTTACTTATGAAGATTTAAACTCAAATGAAACATGCGAAAGTTCCACAGATATTAAACAAAGAGTAAACAATGCAAGAAACATTCAACTTGAAAGGTTTAAGGGAACAAAAGTTTATTCAAACGCAAAAATGAATGTTATGCAAACAAAAAGACACTGCATACTTAGTGAAGATTGTAAAAAAATTATGGAACTTGCGTTTGACAATCTAAATTTAAGTGCTAGGGCTCATGATAGAATTCTAAAAGTTGCACGAACAATTGCAGATTTAGATGGAGAAAAGGACATATTGCCTAAACATATTGCAGAAGCAATACAATATAGATCGCTAGATAGGAAATATTGGGTATAATGATTAGTTTAAATGATAGAGCATATATATTTTTATCAGCATTAGAACTTTCTTATAAAAAAATGAGTGATATTATTTCACACTATGAAAGGGCTGGTGATTTTTTTGATGATTTTTTAAACAATAGTAGTTTTTTGGTGGAAGAATTTGGTTCAAATTTTAAAAAATATAAAGAAAAATATGAAAAGTTTTCATTTGAAACATTTGAAAAATATTTAACAAACAACAATGTTGGTTATATTACTATACAAAGCGATAATTATCCGCCATCACTTTTAAATTTGCAACAACCACCACTAATTTTGTATTATAAAGGTGACTTATCACTTGCAAATTCAAAAGGAATTGCAATTGTAGGAACAAGAAATCCAAGTTTCTATGGAAAGGATATCACATATAAATTTGCAAAAGGTTTAAGTGAAGCGGGGTTTACAATTGTGAGTGGACTATCAACGGGCGTAGATAAGATATCTCACGAAACGGCACTTAAAGCAAACGGTAAAACAATTGCAGTTTTGGGCAATGGACTAGAAAAAATGTATCCTGCAATTAATTATAATTTATCAAAAGAAATTGCGCAGAAAGGGCTTTTAATAACGGAATATTATCCTACATATACAGCAAGGTCATATTCTTTCCCTGCAAGAAATAGAATAATTGCAGCACTTAGCAGGGGTGTTTTAATTACAGAAGCCGCACAAAAAAGCGGCTCACTCTACACAAAAGATTATGCCCTTGAACTTGGATTGGATGTGTTTAGTGTTCCAGGAAATATAACAAGTTTAAATAGTGTGGGTTCCAATAACATCATTAAATTTGGACATGCTCAATGCGTTACTTGTGTGGAAGATATTTTAAATAGTTATGGCATAAATAAAATAGAGAAAAAACAGGAAAAAATACAATTAAATTTTGATGAACAAATAATTTACAACTCATTGAAATTAGGAGAAAAAAGTTTTGATGAGTTACAATATTATACAAATCTTTCTGTTCAAACTTTAAATACTTGTTTGACAACTATGCAAATTCGTGGAATAATAAAAAAATTGCCAGGGAACTATTATTCGGTTTAGGAGGGTTGATGAAACTTATAGTTATTGAATCTCCAGGAAAGAGGGAAACAATTCAAAAATATTTGGGAAAAGATTATTTGGTTATGTCGTCGAAAGGGCATGTAAGAGATCTTCCACAAAAAACTTTTGGAGTTGATTTAACTAAAAATTTTGAGCCAAAATACGAAATTTTACCAGACAAAAAAAGTGTTATTGAAGATATTAAAGAAAAAGCAAAAAAGGCAGAAGAAGTTTTTCTTGCAACTGACCCCGATAGAGAAGGGGAAGCAATTGCTTGGCATCTTGCATATTGTCTTGGTATAGACCCAAATTCAAAATGCAGAATTGTTTTTAATGAAATTAGCAAAAGTGCTGTTGAAAAAGCGCTACTTTCTCCACGACCAATAGACTTAAATTTAGTTGATGCTCAACAGGCTAGAAGAATATTAGATAGAATTATGGGATATAAACTTTCTCCAATTTTATGCAAAAAAATTAAACCAAGATTAAGCGCGGGAAGAGTGCAATCTGTTGCTCTTAGACTTGTTGTTGACCGTGAAAAAGAAATTGAGCGTTTTGTTCCTGAAGAATATTGGAATGTTAATGCTATGCTAAAAAAGAATGGTCAAAGTTTAGTGTTTAAATCTGCACTTGTAGAATATAAAAATAAAAAAATTAAACTTAGCAAAAAAGAAGAAGTTGACACTGTTTTAGAAAATTTAAAAACTGCTTCATATATAGTTAGTTCATTAAAGAAAACAAAAACAAAATCAAAAGCACCAGCACCTTTTACAACAAGCACAATGCAACAAGATGCATTAAACAAATTAAACATGAGTTTAAAACGCACAACACAAGCAGCACAGCAACTATATGAAGGAATTGAACTTCCAAACGAAGGGAAAATTGCTTTCATTACTTACATTAGAACAGATAGCGTTAGAATTAGTGATGATGCAGTAAAAATGGCAAGAGAACACATCTCAAATAAATACGGAGATAAATATTTGCCAAATAAGCCAAATGTTTTTCATGTTAAAGAAAATGCACAAGATGCTCACGAGGCAATAAGACCAATTTCATTAAATAGGACGCCAGAAAGCATAAAAGATATTGCACCAAGCGATGCGTATAAATTATATAAACTTATTTATGAAAGATTTGTTGCATGTCAAATGGCAGAAGCCGAGTATGATAATGTTACGGCACAAATAAAAGCAAATGATTGTACATTTAAAAGCGTGGGCAAAACTTTGACATTTGCAGGCTGGACAGGTGCGTATAAAATTGCACAAGATTTAGACAAAGAAGATAAAGAAGAAAATGCAAAACTGCCAGTTTTAAATGAAGGAGAAATCTTGGATTTGGTGGAAATTAAACCAGAACAAAAATTTACAAAACCACCTTTAAGATATACCGAAGCGACGCTTGTAAAAGCAATGGAGGAAAAAGGTATTGGCAGACCAGCAACTTATGCTCCAACAATAACGGTTCTTGCTTCAAGACAATACACGGAAAAAGATGGTAAATATATTTTACCAACAGACCTTGGTAGGTCTGTTACGGGATTTTTAGAAAACTATTTTAATAAAATGATAAATGTAACTTTTACAGCATACATGGAAACTAAACTTGATGAAATAGCAGAAGATAATTTAGAGTGGCAAAAAGTTATTGATGATTTTTGGAATAGTTTTAAAGATTTGCTTATTAATGCAAATTTTAATGCTTATGTTTCACCAAAACCAGAACCAATAGAAACTGATGTTTTGTGTGACAAATGTGGCAACAAAATGTTAGTTAGAGAAGGAAAGTATGGCAAATTTTTGGGTTGTTCAAATTTTCCTAGTTGCAAAAATATAATGCCTTATAATGAACCATCTTCGCCAAAAGGAATTTGTCCGGATTGTGGCAAAAAAGTTTTACAAAAACGAAGCAAAAAAGGTAAAATATTCTATTCTTGCAGTGGTTATCCAAACTGTAATTTTATGAGTTGGGACATTCCAACAGGGGAAAAATGTCCAAATTGTGGCGCACATATGGTTAAAAAAGGCAAAAAAATAATTTGTTCAAACAGTAGTTGTAAATATGTTAAAGAGTAAAGAAGTAAACATAATAGGTGCAGGGCTTGCAGGTTGTGAATCAGCCTATTTTTTGGCGAGCCATGGAATAAATGTAAATCTTTATGAAATGAAAAATATAAAAAAGACACCTGCACAAAGCACAAATTTGTTTGCAGAACTTGTGTGCAGTAACAGTTTAAAAAGCACAGAACCACTTTCTGCCAGTGGAATGCTTAAACTAGAATTGGAAAAATTAAATTGTTTTTTGCTTGATTGTGCAAATCAATGCAAGGTGGAATCTGGCACTGCACTATCTGTTGACAGAGAAAAATTTTCAACACTTGTAACAAATTTAATAAAAAGTCATAAAAATATTAAAGTAATTGATGAAATTGTAACAAAAATAGATTGGACAAAGCCGACAATAATTGCAACAGGACCACTTTGTGATGATGAATTGTTTAAAGATATAATGGATAAAATTGGTGATGACAACTGCTATTTTTATGATGCAATTGCTCCAATAATTAGCACTGACAGTGTTGATATGAAAAGAGCGTTTTGGGCAAATAGGTATGACAAGGGCGGAAGCGATTACTTAAATTGTTGGTTAAATAAAGACGAATACACAAACTTTGCATACGAACTTGTAAATGCAAAATGCGTAGAATTGCATAACTTTGAAAAATTAAAAGTATTTGAAGGTTGTATGCCAATTGAGGTTTTGGCAAAAAGGGGGGATAAATCACTAAGATTTGGGCCTATGAAGCCGGTAGGATTAAGTAGGCATGTGGAAACAGAAAAACCATATGCGATTGTTCAGCTAAGAAAAGAAAATCAAGATGGAAGTTCGGTAAATATGGTTGGGTTTCAAACAAATTTGCTTTTTGGTGAACAAAAAAGAGTTTTTTCAATGATACCTGCACTTAAAAATGCTGAATTTTTAAGATATGGAACAATGCACCGAAACAGTTATATTAATGCTCCAAAATGTTTAAATAACTTTTCGCAATTAAAAAAATATCCCAATGTTTTTGTGGCTGGACAAATTTCTGGCGTTGAAGGATATGTGGAAAGTATTGCAAGTGGTTTGTTTTGTGGAATAAATATGTTACTATATTTAAGTAACAAAAATTTATTGGCACTTGAAAGTAATACTTGTCTTGGGGCAATAATAAATTATATAGTAAGCGCAGATGCAAATAATTTCCAACCAATGAATGCCAATTATGGTATAATTAGTTGTGATAAAAGTTTTAGTGATAAACAAGCAAAAAAACAATACATGCTAGATTGTGCAATGAAACAAATAGAGTTATTTAAGGAGAAATTAAATGGAGAACTTATTTAGAGGTACAACAATATGTGCTGTAAAAAGAGATGGAAAAACTGTTGTTTGTGGCGATGGTCAAGTTACAATGCAACAAAGCGTAATATTTAAAAGTAATGCCGTTAAAGTAAGAAGAATATACAACGATCAAGTTATAATTGGTTTTGCCGGAAGCGTTGCAGATGCTTTTAGTTTAAGTGAAAGATTTGAAGAAATGTTAAATAAATTTTCGGGCAATCTAATGAAAAGTGCAGTTGAACTTGCAAGTTTGTGGAGAATGGATAAAGCGCTACGAAAACTTGAAGCAATGCTAATTGTTGCTGACAAAGAAAAAATTTTAATTATTTCAGGAATGGGAGATGTTATAGAACCACAAGATGATGTTTGTGCAATTGGAAGTGGTGGCAATTATGCGTTAAGCGCGGCAAAAGCGCTTATGCAAAACACAAATTTAAGTGCAAAAGAAATTGCAACAAAATCATTAATGATTGCAAGTGAAATTTGTGTGTTTACAAATTCTAATTTAGTGGTAGAAGAAATTTAATTAAAGGGGAAAAATATGAGTTTAACACCAAAAGAGATAGTTTGCGAATTGGATAAATATATCATCGGTCAAGACGAGGCAAAAAAAGCTGTTGCTATTGCCCTTAGAAACAGATACAGAAGAAGCAAACTTCCAAAAGAATTAAGAGAAGAGATAACTCCAAAAAACATAATAATGAAAGGACCAACAGGGGTTGGCAAAACAGAAATTGCAAGAAGGCTTGCAAAACTTGTAAAAGCACCATTTATAAAAATTGAAGCAACAAAATATACCGAAGTTGGATATGTTGGTAGAGATGTGGAAAGTATGGTTAGAGATTTGGTTTCTGTTTCTGTTAGAATGGTTAAAGATGAAAAAATGCATGAGGTTGAAAAAAAGGCTGAGCAAGTTGTAAATGACAAAATTGTTAAACTAATAAGTTTGGAACTTGCAAAGAACGGACAACAAAATCAGCCAACAATTGCAGAAATAGAAGAAAATTATAAAAATGGCAAATATGATAATCTTATTGTCGAACTTGAAGTGAGTGAAAAACCAAAGCAATTTGACATGATGGCAGGAATGGGAGAAATAAGCATTGGTTCAATTTTTGGCGATGTTTTTCCACCAAGAAAAAAGAAAAAGAAAATGTCTGTTGTTCGTGCAAAAGAAACTTTAATTGAGGAAGAAGCAGATAAACTTATAGATAATGACAATGTAAACAGTGAAGCAATAAGAAGAGCGGAAGAGGAAGGAATAATATTTATTGATGAAATGGATAAAATAATTGGAAAGGGAAATCAAAGTGGTCCTGATGTGTCAAGAGAGGGCGTGCAAAGGGACATTTTGCCAATTGTTGAAGGTTCAACGGTAAGCACAAAATATGGCAATGTTAAAACTGATTTTATTTTGTTTATAGCAGCAGGAGCTTTTCATGTTTCAAAAATTGAAGATATGATTCCAGAATTGCAAGGAAGATTTCCAATTAGAGTTGAACTCAACAATTTAACAAAAGATGATTTTGTAAAAATTTTGTCAACTCCAAAAAATGCTGTTACTCTTCAATACGCTAGTTTGCTTAAAGTTGATAATATAGATTTAAAATTTACTGATGAAGCTCTTGAAGAAATAGCGCTTGTTGCAGAAAGACAAAACGAAACAATGGAAAATATTGGTGCAAGGCGACTTCATACAATTATGGAAAAACTACTTGAAGATGTTTCATTTAATGCAAGTGGCGAATATCCACTTAATGAAGTTGTAATAGACAAACCATATGTAGAGAAAGTGTTCAACAACACATATAAAATGTTGGATTTAAAAAAATATATATTATAGGAGGTTAAAATGCAAATCTTAAACAAAGAAACTTTTAATGAAAAATTAAAAAATGTTAAAGGGGTTATGATGGTTGATTTTTTTGCTACTTGGTGTGGACCTTGTAGAATGCTTGCCCCTATACTTGAAGAAGTAAGCCAAGAATCAACAGCAGAAATTTATAAGGTTGACATTGATGAAAGTGAAGACCTTGCAAGAACATATGGAATTATGGCAGTTCCAACTATGATTGTGTTTGTTGATGGTAAAGAAGTTGAAAGATTTAGTGGGTATATGCCAAAAAGCCAAATTTTATCAAAACTAGATGCTTATAAAGAAATTTAAATGAAAATTCAAAAACAAAAAGAATTGCTCGTTTCAATTCTTTTTTGTTTTGTAATATATTTTAAATTATAAGGTAAATTTAGTATTGCAAATGTAATAATTTAATGTTATACTTGCTTTGATAAAAGGAAGATAAAATGGATAGAAAAGTATATTTAGACAATGCTGCTACAACATATGTTTCAAGCGAAGTGCTAAACGAAATGATACCATGTTACAACACAATTTATGGCAATTCAAATAGTTTGCATTGTTTTGGAAGAGATGCACAAGCATTGGTTGATAGGGCACGCGACAAGGTTGCGAAAGCAATTAATGCAAAAAACAGTGAAATTTACTTTACAAGCGGTGGTACGGAAGCAAATAACTGGGCAATTAAAGGTATTGCAAGGGCAAATCAAAATAAAGGAAAACATATTATTGTTTCTAAAATAGAACATGATTCTATACTTGAAAGTTGCAAGGAACTTGAACAAGAAGGGTTTGAAATAACATATCTAAATTGTGATAGTGAAGGCTTGGTTAGTGCTATGGAACTTTTGCATTATATTAGAAATGACACAATTTTAGTTTCGGTAATGGCAGTTAACAACGAAGTGGGAACAATACAAAACATAAAAACTCTTGCATCAATTGCTCATGATAAAGGTGCACTATTTCATACTGATGCAGTGCAGGCAATTGGACACATAAAAATTGATGTTAAAGACATGGGTATTGATGCACTTTCAATGAGTGCGCATAAAATTTATGGACCAAAAGGTGTTGGTGCACTTTATGTGAAAAATGGTGTTCATATAAAAAGTATTATTCAAGGCGGAACACAAGAAAAAGGCAAAAGAGGCGGAACTGTTAATGTCCCTAGTGTTGTTGGTTTTGGCAAGGCAATAGAAATTGCAACAAGAGACATGATTGCAAACAATCAAAAATTAAAAACAATTAGGGATTATTTTGTAAGAAATGTCATGGAAAAAATTCCATATGTTCACTACAACGGACATCCATACCAAAAAGTAAATAATATTGTAAATTTATCTTTTGAAATGGTTGAGGGCGAATCTGTGCTTTTAATGCTTGATATGGAAGGAATTGCTGTTTCAACAGGTTCTGCATGTGCAACAGGAAGTTTAGAAACTAGTCATGTAATTAAAGCAATGGGGCTAGGAGAAGAATGGTCGCACAGCGCAATTAGATTTTCATTTTCAAAATCTATTTCAAAAGATGATGTGGATTATGTTGTTGAAACTCTTTGTAAGGTAATAGAAAAATTAAGGTCTATTTCACCTATTACTAAAACAGGGAGGGCAAAATAATGTATAATCAAAAAGTTTTGGAAATATTTAAAAATCCTAAAAATGCAGGTGGACTGCATGGCGCAAACGGAGTTGCAAAAATAATAGATAAAATTAGTGGAGATGTGTTTAAAATTTATTTAAAAATAGATAAAAACACAAATATTATAGAAGAAGCAAAATTTAAAACCATGGGGTGTGTTGCATCAATAGTTTGCAGTAGTGTGTTAACTGAACTTGTTGCAAATAAAAGCATAGAACAAGCAAAACTTATTTCTGCCCAAGACATACTCAATGTGATTGGAGATTTGCCAAATGAAAAATTATTTTTGTTAAACACATGTATTGACTTGTTAAATCTTGCAATTGCTGATTATTTCAAAAAACTTGAAAAAGAGCAAGCCATGCAAGAAAAGAAAAATATATAATTATGTAATAATATAAACCTTTTTGCAGATAATATCAGCAGGGAGGTTTTTTATATGAAAGATGGATTAATTTGCGGTGTTGTAATTGGAATGATTGCCGGTGCATTGTTATATAAATACAATCCACAAGCCAAGGAAATTGTAAACAAAACAGAAGACGCCGTAAAAAAAGAAATGGAAAATATGTCAAAGCAAACATCTAAAAAATCGAACTAAAACAAAAGTCATACTCTGTATGACTTTTGTTTTTAAATGATTGACTTATTTTTTTGTTTTTTTTATACTTATCTTAGGGTAGATTTATGCAATATCACAAAATTATGTGCCTAGATTATGGAGATGCAAGAATAGGTATTGCCTTTTCCGATTTTTTGCAAATTACCGCAAATCCATATGAAATATACCATTGCCAAGAGCAAAATAAAGATCTAAACTATTTGACAAATTTAGCTCGTGAAAATAGTGTAGAACTTATTGTTATTGGAATGCCATATTCAATGGATGGAGCAGAAAACGAACGCACAAAGATAACAACAAATTTTGGTAATCTGTTGCAAGAAATGTCTAAAATTAAAGTTGTGTACGAAGATGAAAGGTTGTCTTCATATGAGGCAGAAGAAATTTTAAAACAAAACAGAGTTTCGCCAAAGGACCGAAAAAAGCAATTAGATATGCTTTCGGCTGCAATAATTTTAGCGGCCTACCTTAATAACAGAAAAAAGGAGTAATATATGGAAGAAAACAAACAAGAATTAAGCATACTCGACATACTTTTAGATGAAGATAATGAAGACCCAATTACATTATATGATGAAAATGACAAGGCAATTAGATTTGATCAAGTTGCAATAATACCTCTTGATGAAAAATTATATGCAATTTTAAAACCAATTGATGAAATGGAAAATGTGGCTGATGATGAAGCAATTGTTTTTGTTGTAAATGAAGATGAGAATGGTGAATCTATTCTTGAAATAGAAACAGATGAACCAACTGCAATTAAAGTGTTTGATGAATACTACAAACTTCTAGATAAACAAGATGCAAATAAAAAATAAATTTTGTGTATTATATTTCAAAAACATCACATACTAAATCTGTCAAAGCAAAAAGCTTTGAAAGAGGAGGTAAAACTATATGTTTGGAAGAAACAAATCTAGCAAAGAATCATCAAGAACTAGAGATTGTTCAAGTAAAACAAACTCAAACATGGAAGCTGGTTCTGATATGAACAAAAAAAGTTCAAAGAGTTCTAACAAATCAAACAGAGAACAATCATCAAAACAAAATGCTTCTCGTGGTTAGAATGTAGTTTTGCTAAATAAAAGAGATATTGTCATTAGACTATATCTCTTTTGTTTTTTTAAATGTTTTATAACAATTATAAGATATAAAATAAATTTTATAAAATTTAAAAAAATTTAAAATAAATTGTTGACATATACATTTTTATTTGATAATATAAAAAAGCATTGAGCAAGTGAAATGGGAGTTTAGCTCAGTTGGCTAGAGCATCTGCCTTACAAGCAGAGGGTCATAGGTTCGAGTCCTATAACTCCCACCAATTTTTTGTAAAGATTAGGTTGCTCATTGCACACAATTCAATAAAAAATCATAGAAAATATGTGTGCGGGAGTGGCTCAGTGGTAGAGCGTTGCCTTGCCAAGGCAAATGTCGCGAGTTCGAATCTCGTCTTCCGCTCCATTTTTTTAAGTTGGTGCCATCGCCAAGTGGTAAGGCCAAGGTCTGCAAAACCTTTACTCCCCAGTTCAAATCTGGGTGGCACCTCCAATGTGCCGAGGTGGCGGAATAGGCAGACGCAAGGGACTTAAAATCCCTCGGGGGAAACTTCGTACCGGTTCAAGTCCGGTCCCCGGCACCACATAAATTTACTGAATACCTTATAAACAAAGGTATTCAGCTTTTTTTATTGTTTGTTATAAAAAAGTTGATTTTTAACTAAAATATGTAAAATGTTGTGCAAAATGTTAAAAAAACTTATCCAAAAACTTATCCAAAAATTGTGTACAAATTATTATATAATTTGATTATCTTTTCTTTGCTTAAATTAAAGTCTATATCCATGTAATTATCTTTTGTAATTTGACTTGTGCTATGTCCCATTTCTTTTGATATTATATAATCAGGTGTGCCAAGATATAGGTGATTTGTTGCAAATGTATGTCTAAAATTAACAATACTTTTTTTAATGTTTAGTTCTTTCATAATTTTCAAAACTTCTCTATAAGAGCTTTCATCGTCATAACTGTGTATTATATCTAAATTAGACATTATCAACTTTATTGTTGTTTTTGACAATCTTATATGCTTGTATCTTAAAATATTGTTTCTACCTTTTAAGTTTATTGCTTTTAATGTGTTATTTTCAAAGTTGATGTCTTTTTCAATACTTTTGAAATTTAATTCCTTTTTTCTTAGTCCGGTAAGTAAATATATTAAAATTATTATTTCTATTGGTTTTCCTTTTATATAACAGAGTAGAGATTGTTGTTCTTCATAAGTAAGTGCCTGTTTATGATTCTTTTTTCTAGGTAACAGTACTATCAAGTCGTAAGGGTTCTTTTTTAATACTCCATGATTTACTGCACTTTTTAAGCAAGCCTTCAAATAAAGGTGCATTTTTTCTTTTGTTCGGTTTTCTTCAACATTTTTAAAAAATGCTAATATATTGTCTTTATTTATTTTTGTGATAGTCATTTTAAGCAGAGGTTCTAAGTATCCTCTAACTTTACAAAAGTCTTTTTTGGTTCCATTTGAAATAAATGGTTCTTTATCTTGTTTATACCACTTATCCCAGAATTCAATAAGTGGTATTTTTGTTTGCTTTGTTGGAATACGGCTACTTAAAAAATTGTTTACTGCTTCAGTTAATTTTTTCTTGCATTCTAATTGAGTTTTTGCATGAACAGTGATAATTTTATTTTTTATTTGCTTTCTTCCCATATATCTTTTTTCGCTGTATTGGTAATAAATATTTTTCAAATCCTCATCTCCTTTTTTTTAGATAAGGATTTCATGATTTTTTGTTTATTATTTTCGATTTGTGGAAATTGAATCACATTAAATTTTTTTTTAATTTTTCGATTTCTTCTTTTTCTAATCTTTCTGCCTTTGTTAAAAAGGTTACGCATTCCAAAATTAAAGAACCAGCAAATGTTAGCTTTTTTTTAGTTCTTCAATTTTCATTGATCACTTCCTAAATTTTTGTTGTTATGTTGTTCTTCATATTCTCTTTTTACTTTTTCATAAATTTCGTTATACATTCGGTCATACTTTTGTTGATCTAGTCTTTCTCTTTCTTTATACCTTACTTTTTCGTCATGTCTTATTTGGTCATTGCGTTTTGCTTTGTTAATAAGTTTTTGATAATGTACAAAAACGCTAATCGTTATTATCGTAAGAAAAAAAGCTAAAACACTAGTAATTATAATTGATTCTGTTAATCCATTACTACTTTCAATCGATGAAGATATTAAATATGACCCTAATAATAAAAGTGCTATATACAAAATAATAAAAAACGACATAAAGGCATTCCTTGACATGTAAATGCTATTTAACTCAATTTCTTCTTCTTTTGTATAATCTTTTTCTTTTTCAAATTCTTCCATTATTTACTCCTAATCTTCATATTTTTTAAGTTGTTTATAATCAGACATTATTTGCCTATCATCAGCATTACCAAATGTTTCAATAATACTACACAATGTTTGACATTGGTCATCATTTAAAAATTTGATTTTATCAATTAAACATTTTTGTGCAGTGCTTAATTGAATTTCATTAGATATTACATTTCTACCAAGTAATTCATCAATACTAACGTTAAAATAGTTAGCTATATCAATTAACGCTTTATTTGAAGGTTCTCTTGTGTTGTGTTCCCACATAGAAACTAAGGTTTGATTGTAATTTAAGTCTAATGCAAGTTTTTTCTGTGTAATATTGTGAGCTATTCTAATTTCTTTTAATTTCATTTTATCCTCCTATCTTAATAATATAACAAATAGTTATATTTTTCTATATTTTGTTTGCAAAATAGTTGACAAATAGTGAATAATTATGCATAAAATATAACATATAGTAAATATGGAGATAAAAATTGACTCTTAGACAGTTAAGAAATTTAAAAAAAATAACTCAAAGTGAATTTTCAAAAAAATTATATGTATCACAACCTTTGTTGTCTTTTTGGGAACAAGGGGTAAGAGAACCTTCAATTGAAATATTACCCAAAATGGCAAAAATTTTACATATTACGATTGAAGAACTTGTATATGCAATTATCGAAACTAAAAACTCAAAAGATTATAAAAAGGAGGCTTAAATGCAACTAACCGAAATATTTAATTTGTTGATAGATACAAGAGACCATATAGAACACGAAAATGAAGAGTTTATATGTAGTTGCTGTATTGACACTATAAACAATTTAAACAGTGCAATAGATTCATTAGCAGAAATTATCAATCCTACACAAAAGGAGATTTGCAATGAAAGGTAAGAATAAAAAACAGTACATATTGTTTTCAAAAAATGGTGAATACTTTTTTACTAATTTAAAAAAGGCAGAAGAATGTAAAAAAATTCATGGTGGATATATATCTTCGAGGAAGATGTATAGCACACAAGAGATTGTAAAAGGCACGCCAGATAAATTTATGGTGGAAACTACCATTGCATAAGCAAGAAGTGTCAATGTGTGAAAATGGCAATTGTGCCAGGCGTTCCGACATATGACGCCAAAACAATACTCTCAGCATACTGCTATCAGAGTTAAAACTTGGCAGGACAGAGCGATGGTGGAAACTCTATAAATACTATC
>CALWDY010000031.1 GCA_944376825.1 uncultured Clostridia bacterium | reverse complement strand
AAATCATTTATATCGCCATTAGTTAATGGTCGTAATAAAAGTCTTTTTGTTTGTAAAATCATAATTAATCCTTATATAATAACAATATTGTATATAATATTTTTACAAAATAAAATAATTTTTAAATATATTAATGTTAAAAATTTTATACTTTTTTTGGCGGAAGGAATGGGATTTGAACCCATGATGCCCTTTCGGGCATACCGGTTTTCGAGACCAGCACATTCGACCACTCTGACATCCTTCCATGTTAAACAATAATAGCATATATTAATTTTTTTTTCAATTATTTTTATATTACCTTATAATAAAAAAAATAGTTTAATATATTTCAATAGATATGAAAATTAAATTAAACTATTATTTATCATTATTCATGAATATTAATCAATTTTTACAAATTTTAAAACATTTGAAATCTTGTCCGTTGTTCCAGTGGTAACAATAATTAAATCATTTTTTTGTGCAATTTTATTTTTTAAACAAATTGATTTTGCTTGATTAAATATGTCCTCTTCTTTTTTTGATAATACTGGCACACAATTTGATATCATAGACAAAGAATTAAATGTTTTTTTATTGTCCGCAATTGCCACAATAGGAACTCTTGCAAATTTTGTAGAAAACTTTAATGCATTTGTGCCTTTACTTGTATATGTTACAATGGCTTTAACTCCTAAAAAGAAACTTGCATTTACTGCACTTTGTATAATTAAATCGTTGCTTGTTTTTGGATTTTTTAACATATTATTAAATTTTGTATAATAATCAAATTCGCTTTCTGCTTCTTTTAAAATTTTAACCATTGTTTTTACGCAAGAAACAGGGTCGTGTCCCATTGCACTTTCTCCCGATAGCATAACAACACCAGAGCCATCAAATACTGCCTTTGCAACATCGCTGATTTCTGCACGAGTTGGTCTTATTGATGTTATCATACTTTCAAGCATTTCTGTTGCAACAATACTGGTTTTTGAGTGTTTTTTTGAATAACTTATAATTTTTCTTTGATATATTGGCAATTTTTCAAAACTTGCTTCAACACCTAAATCTCCACGAGCAACCATAACGCCGTCGCAATTTGATACAATTTCATCTAAATTGTTTATGGCAGTTCTATTTTCTATTTTTGCTATTATTTTTATGTTTTCATCAAACTGATACACATAATTTTTTAACACTTCTAAATCTTTAACTGTGTTTACAAAACTTGCACTGATATACTCAACACCAAGGTTAAGCGCTTGTTTTAAATCTTCTCTGTCTTTTTCGTTTAAATATTCAAAATCAAAATGTTGATTTACAAAAGACAAACTTTTATTGTTTCTAAGTTCTCCGCCTGCACAAACTTTACAAACAAGTTCATTTGGTTTTTTATCTATTATTTTTAATTTTAATCTTCCATCGTTTGCAAGCACAACTCCACCTATTTTTGCATTATCTACACAAATTTTTTGTGTAATTTGAACTTTTGTGTTGTCACCCATAATATTATTAGAAACAAAAGAAAACTTTTGTCCCCTTTTTAACATTATTTTTTTATCTTTAAATGAGCAAACTCTTACCTCTGGCCCACGAGTATCAACCATAATAGATATTGGCTGATTAAGTTTTTCTCTTATTTTTTGCACTCTTTTTACATATAATTCTATTGTTTGTGGGGTAGAGTGACTAAAATTTATTCTAAAAACATTAACTCCCGCCTTTATAAGTTTTTCTATCATTTTTTCGCTATCGCTACTTGGCCCGAGCGTTGCTATTATTTTTGTTTTTCTTAACATTTTTTCTCCTTAACAATCTTAAAAAATAAAGCAATTAATATGCTTTATTTTATATTTTTATTTTTTTACTGGATAAATCTTTTCAATACCACCCATATATTTTCTTAAAACTTCTGGAATGGTTACGCTTCCATCTTCATTTTGCCATTGTTCAACAAGCGCAGGAAGAACTCTTGATGTTGCAAGCCCAGATGCATTTAAAGTATGACAAAATTTTATTTTTCCCGTTTCTTTGTCTTTATATCTTATATTTCCGCGCCTTGCTTGATAATCGTTTGCATTACTTGCGGATGATACTTCTTTGTATATCCCCATACTTGGAATCCAAACTTCAACATCATATGTTCTTGCCATACTATGTGAGCAATCTCCCGCTGCAAGTTTACTTAATCTAAAATGCAGTCCTAGCCCCTCTACTAATTTACAAGCCTTTTCAACAAGTTCTTCAAAACTTTGTTTGCTGTTCTTTTCGGTTGCATATTGGAACATTTCAACTTTGTTAAATTGATATCCTCTAATCATTCCCCTTTCTTCTGTTCTATAAGAACCTGCTTCACACCTATAACATGGAGTGTATGCAAATAATTTTTCAGGCAAATCTTCTTCTTTTAAAATTTCATTTCTATGAATGTTTACAAGTGCAGTTTCTGCTGTTGGAAGAATAAATTTTTTGGGCTGTGTTTCTTCAAGCCAAAAAACATCTTGTTTAAACTTTGGAAATTGTCCAGCAGTGTAACCGCTTTCTTCATTTAAAATGTGTGGTGGCAATATAAATTTATAGCCATCGTTTATATGCGTGTCTATAAAATAATTAAGTAGTGCCCATTCAAGCCTTGCACCAAGTCCTGTATAAAGCCATGTTCCCCTTCCGCTTATTTTTGCAGCACGCTCGTAATCAATAAGTCCCAAACTTTCACAAAGTTCAACATGGTCTTTTGGTTTAAAATTAAACTCCGGTTTTTTACCAAATTCTTTTATAACTTTGTTATTTTCTTTTTCGCCAGCAAGCAAATCATCATCAGGCATATTTGGAAGTGGAGATAAAAAATTTTTTATATCTTCTTCAACTTGTTTCAATTCTGCATCAAATTTATCAATTTGAACATTTAACTCTTTAACCTTTGCAAAAATCTCTTCTATGTTGCCACCCTGTTTTTTTATTACTGGAACAGATGCTGACAAATTGTTTTTTTGTGTTTTCAACTCATCATTTTGTACAATTAAATTTTTTCTTTTGTTATAAAGATTTATAACTTGCGAAAAATCAATATCAAAACCTTTTTTGATAAGTGCATCATGCACATATTTTGTATTATTTACAATTAAATTTATGTCTAACATTTTCTTCTCCTATGCTTTGTATTATATATCAATACAATTTCTTTTGCAACTATTAAGCACAATTTAATGCTATATTAAACAAAGCAAAATTTTGTTGCTTAATTAAAATATTTAATTATTTTTTACAAAAGATATAAGGTTATACCATAATTGAAATATATTACTCTTTTAATATTGACATTTATGATAAAATTGTTAATATATATATATACATAATCTTATAAATTACTTAAATATTATTAAAAGGACTTTTTTAAATGGTAGTTAATTTTTTGTCTGGCATTGCTTTAATTTTGTTTGGAACAAGTGTAATGAGTAATGCGTTTGAAAAAATATGCGGAACAAAAATAAGAAAAAATATTGCCAAATATAAATATAGCAATGTTAAAAATGTTGGTTTTGGAAGCATTTTAACCATTTTGCTTCAATCAAGCACAGCATCTGTTTCGCTTATAATTGGTCTTTGCGGTGCTGGAATTTTGGGGCTTACGCAAGCAATTTGTTTGATAATAGGTTCAAATATTGGAAGTGCCTTAAATATGTTGCTTTTAGTATTTCAAGGCATCAATGTAATTGGTTATTTTGGACTTTTTCTTCTTATTGGCGTCTTTTTAACTTTGTTTATAAAAAACAACACTGTTAAAAATTGGGGGCTTTGCCTTTGTGGTTTGGGTTTATTGTTTATCGGTTTATCTTTAATGTCAACAGCATCAGATGAATTATCTAAAACACAGGGGTTTGTAGATTTTTTCTTTAACATAAACAACCCTTTCATTTTATTCTGTTTAGGTCTAGTAATGTCTGCACTTATAAACAGTCCAATTGGAACAATGGCAATTCTTGCTTCTATTTTATCCATGACTCCTATGTTAATTTCATTAAACAACGCAGTGTATGTTGTTTATGCAATGAATATTGGAACTTGTATAACATTGCTTTTTATTGGACTTTCACAAAATAGAAAGGCATTTAAAGCAAGTTTAAGTTATTTGGCATTTAACATTGTTGGAACAATAATTTTTAGTTTGATAAGTATTTTTGACTGGATAACTCCACTTACATCATTTTTAAATAACACCACTTGGCAACTTATTTTTATCAACATTATTTTTAATGTTGTTACAGCAATAATTACACTTCCTTTTGCAAAAATATTTAAAAGATTTTTAGACAAAATTCTTCCAGACCAAAAAGAACACTCAAAGGATCAAATCTCTTCAATGCCTACCTTGGGCTTAATTCAATTAAATGCAAATGCTCTTAGTTTTTTTAACATCACATGCGATTTGCTTGAAAATAGCATGAAATATGTTGCAATTTATGAAGATACAAGTGATGAGGAATTAAAGAAAAAACTAAACGAAATGATAATAAACACACAAGATATGAACAAGCATCTTTTGCAAATAGGTGGAGGCTTGTCGGCTAGCGATATTGATAACAAAAGAGATTTAAACAATACATTTATTGGCTTAGAGAAAACTAATGTTAACATAATTAAACTTATAGATTCGTGCAAATATAACAACATAAAAATTAATTTTACACAAAAACAATTAAAAATAATACTTGCAATTAAACAACTTATGGAAGAAAACCTCAATGACATGCGATTAATTATGCAAGAAACAGTTAACGAGGGAGGTTTGTCAAGTTCAACTCTTTTGGAGCAAATAATAAAAAGACTTGAAAAAATTGTTAAATTAAAAATACGAGCAAAGAAAAATATTATACAAGACACAGTATCAATGGAACAAAAAATTAGAAAATACACATGCTTTTTAAATGTTATTAATTATTTTGAGCAAATAAACACAAATTTAACCGATGTAATTTTGGGAATATGCAACATAAAATAAAATGCAAAAAAGAACTTAATTCTTAGGTCGACCCCTATTTAAGTTCTTTTTTATTTATATAAATTTTAATTGCCTAATATTTTATTGTATATTGCGTTGGCAACCTTGATTCCATCTTGAGCACTCGACACAATTCCCCCTGCGTATCCAGCACCTTCTCCACAAGGATAAACTCCTTTTATGTTCGACTCCAAATTTTCATCTCTTTGTATTGTTATTGGTGAACTGCTCCTTGTTTCCACTCCAATTAAAACATCATCATCAAGTGCAAAATATTTGTATTTTTTTCTAAAAACATCTAAACCTTGTTTTAAACTTGTGTAAACAAAATTTGGCAAACAACTTTTTAAATTAACAAATTTATAATTTGGCAAATATGAACACATGCCAATATTTGCTTTGTTTTCCAAAAATGAGCCCACACTTTGCACAGGAGCACTAAAATTTCCGCCTCCCAATTCAAAAGCCAGTTTTTCGTATTTTTCTTGAAAATATATGCCTGCAAGCACATCATCACTTTCATAATCACTAGGCATAACATTTACCAAGATTGCACTGTTTGAATATTTGTTGTCCCTTTTAAAATTACTCATTCCATTAGTTACAATTTCGCCATTATTAGATGAAGATGCAACAACCATTCAACACGGACACATACAAAATGTAAATACACTTCTGCCGTTTTCTAAGTGTGTTACCAGTTTATAATCAGCATTTGGCAAAAGTTTGGAATAGTTTTCACCATATTGCATTTTATTTACATTTTCGGCTTTTTGTTCTAATCTTAGCCCAATTGCAAAAGGTTTTTGTTTTATATTGAAATTTTGTTGTTTTAAAATTTTAAAAGTATCTCTTGCACTGTGCCCCAAACAAAGACACAAAAAATCACATTCCATTTTTGTTTTCTCGTTTGTAATTGTATTTAATAATTCTATACTTTTTACATTGTTGTCTTTAATAATAATATCAACAAGTTTGGTATTAAATTTAACACTCCCTCCAAGCGAAATTATATCTTCTCGAATGTTTTTTGTTACATTGCAAAGTTTATCACTTCCAATATGAGGCTTGTTTTCATATAAAATTTCTTCTGGTGCGCCATGCAAATAAAGTTCATTTATTACTTGATTACAAATTTTTGATTTTAAATTTGTATTTAACTTCCCATCACTAAATGTTCCTGCCCCGCCCTCTCCAAACTGAACATTTGAAAGCGTGTCAAGTTTTCCTTTTTTCCAAAAATCATTTACTTTTTTTATTCTTTCATCAACATTATCGCCTTGCTCAAAAACCATTGGATTAAGCCCCATTTTGGCAAGCGCCAAAGCACAAAACATTCCACTTGGACCAAAGCCAACAACAATAATTTTTTTGTTGCTATTAATTTTATTGAAGCATATACCATTGTAATCTAAATTGATTTTTTCATAATTTAATTTGTTTTCTAATTTTTCATTAAACAATTCAACTGCAACTGAAATATGGTAAAAAATATGTGGTTTTTTTCTTGCATCAATTGATTTTTTTATTATTTTTATATTTTTTATTTCTTTTTTATTTATTTTTAATATTTTTGTTATTTTATTATATAAATATTTTTCATCATAATTTATTGGAATATTGTTAAAATTTAATTTAATCATATATTTTCCCCCACAATTTTGCCACTTGTCCATGCCCATTGCAAGTTATATCCACCACAAATTCCATCAACATCTATTATTTCTCCTGTGAAAAATAAATTATTTACATATTTATATTGCAGAGCAGCTGTTAAATTTTCAAGTAAAATTCCACCGCTTTTAACCTGATTGTTTTCATAATGTCCAATTACATTAAATTTTAATTGTTTTATTGCTTTTGCCAATTGGCATATGTTTTTTTCTGTTATTTTATCTTCGTTTTTAATTTTACATGTTTTTAATATATTATTATTAATTTTTTCATTAAAAAAACCTTGCATAAACTCTTTTGCATTATGAAAATCACATTTTAATCTTTCTTGTAATAAATTTAATAATTTTTCATGAGTATAACTTGGCATCATATCTATACTTATGCTTGCGTTATAATTGTTTTGTCTTGCGAGATAAGCCGACAAATTAAAAATACAAATTCCGCTAATTCCCTTATCTTTAAAAAGCACTTCACCTTTTTCAAAAATTTTTTTATTATTTAAGTTTAACACAACTTCAACATTAGAAAGTCTTAATCCTGCCAAACTATGAGTATCTTCTTTTGTTTTTAAAGAAACCAAACTTGGTGAAAACGGCTTGTATTTTATGTGTAATTGTTCAAGCAATTTGTTGTTACTTCCAACCGAAACAACAACTTTGTCATAAATATAACTTTGCAGGGTTGTTGTTATTTTAAATTTATTTTTTAATTGTTCAACACAAATTACTTCTTCATTTAGTTTTACATCTACTCCGCATTTTTTTAGTTTGTTATTTAAAACATCTATCACACTTGATGCACTATTGGAAAATGGATAAACTCTTTGCTCTTGGTCGCTGTAAGTAACAAGTCCAAGATTTGAAAAGAATTTTATTGTTTGCATTTGATCAAATTTTTTTAAATATTTTGTTATATCAGTATTATATGCCATGTCAAAATTTTTTAAATTTGTAATATTACATTTTCCATTTCCTGTAACCAACAATTTTTTACCAACCTTATCATCACAGCAAAACAATGTTACATCGTTTTTTTTTGATGCAAATATTGAGCATATAACGCCACTTGCTCCACCGCCTATTATTGCAATTCTACTCATTTTTTTCTCCAACAAAATATTAACACATCAAAAGCATATAAACAATAAAAATTCACCACAAGTGGTGAATTTTTATTGTTTTCCATCATTTAGATTTTCGTTTGTCGCATTATCTATATTATTCGTTTTGTTTATTGGCTGAATTGTCATTGCTGTTGATAATTTTCTCATCTTTTTGCGTTTTGTTATAATTATTAAAATAATAATTAAAATTACTAACACAATAAATCCAACCACTCCACCTAAAATTAGCATTGCAACAGTGAAATCGCTTGGGCTTGTTAAGAATTTTGCATTATCTGTCACATATCCAAACAAACCATCTAAATGCGTAACTTCATATTCTTTATCAAGGAAAAGTTCAACAAATTTATAATTCTTCAAGTCGAACGTGCCATTAAATGGATTTTGCTCGGTTCCTATTGGTTGCCAAAATCTTTCTTGCAAATTAAAATTGCCTTTTACAACATAATATCCGTCAGCATAAGGAATTGTTCCTTTTGCTTCTATGTTATTATTTATCAAATATGCCATTGCAGCAAGTTGTTTTTCGTTTGTTATAAGATAAGGATCATTTTCTGTTCCCTTACCACCAAACATTTCCCAAACATCTATCCATAGAAGTTGTTTAAACTTTGCCATAAGTATATTTGTAGATGTGTCAATAAATCCATTTTTTTCATTTATCAACATTGAAATTGTTTCTAAATCTATTTCTTTTCCGTTTAATAACAGTGAAACGAGCTGATATCTTTGTGTTGTTAATAGATTAAAATTAAATGATGTGTCATAAGTATAAGACTTAATTATATTAATTGTTTCATTTTCATCTATTTCAAAATAACCACCAATTCCATTTTCAACAACAAATTGAATGTTTATTATTTTTGGAGCAATATCTAATTTAAACTTAACATAGCCTCTCAATAAGTCTTTTGCACTAATTTTGTAGGTATTATTAATTATTACTTCGCTATATTCTCCCTGCCATGTTTTGTGGAAATATCCATAGTCTAAATCATATATTTCAAACCTTATTGTATCTCCAACCCTGTAAATATTATCCGCATGTGAAGTTGCACTTGATATACGAAGTTTTGCATGGTCGGTTTGTTCTAATATAACATTTACTTGTTTTCCAAGGAACTCCGCATAGAATGTTGTTGCAGTTAAAATGGTTTGAGTCATTGAACTTGTTGAATTTTCAATTTCCTCTGAGCCTTTAAGCCATCTTAAAAAGTCATATCCTTCATCGCACACGGCATTAATTGTTATAACTTGATTATAAAGCGGTTCGTTATCAGAAATTTGAACACTTCCGCCAGTGCGTGCAACTACATTTACATTCATTGTGTAATATAGATAAACAACAATATTTTGCTCTCCCATTACTTCGTTGTATTCAAAAGTGTTCAATTGAGACTTATCAGTAATATTATTGCTATACGACCAACCGTAGTATTTATAGTTTAAAAGCCCAAGTGGAGCAACAATTTTAACTTGTGCCCCTTGTGCATAACTTATTCCCGTTATTTCATTGTTTTCGTTATAATTAGTAAATCTGTCTATTGTGTTTGGGAAAATGTCTTGGTAAGACAAGTTTAGATTTGACACTGCAAAACTTGGAACAAATACCAAGTCCACTTTAAAGCGCTGTTTTTCCCACATTGCATAAAGTGTGCATTCATAATCATAATCTGTTGAAACTGAAATGTTAGAATCCGTTGATCCTCTAAAACCATATATTTTTTGGTTTACACCATTTATTGTTTCAACTGAGTATATGTTCTCGCCATCAAAATTATAATTTATTCCTGTTCCATCAATTTTTGTGTTCCATCCCACAAATACATACTTATACCTTTCTGGCAATGTAACATCATTTGTTAAACTAGGATTAAATGTTGGTTCTCCAAAATTAACACCGCTCACCACATTTTCTGGACAGTTTATATAATTATAATCAAATGTTACTAAATATTTATAAGGGCTTATTGTAACAACTATTTCCATGTCGGTTGTAACATTTTCTACTTTTCCATAAGAGTACGCATTGTATATACTAGAATCCACAACAGGTATTGGCGTTATGAAAAATTCATTTTCATTAAGTTTATAACCATTTAAAATGTAAATCACACTTGCAACTGTTCCACCAGTCTTAACATAAGCAGTATAAATTTTGTTGTCTTTTGATGTTTCTATTTCTGTAACTCCAATAGAGTTATTTGAATAGTCGAACACATTTGCCCCTACGCCATCTACAACAAATTTAACAGAATGTGTTTTTGCTTTTATATTAATATTAACTGTTGTTTGACTAAATATATTTACAATTGTAAATCCATTTACTCCAAAAGTTTCCCATTGCAATCTAGGATCAATATTTAAACCATTAAATTCATATCCCTCTTGTGTTAATAAATTAAAGATTATCTCTTCTCCACTATAAGTTGAAATGGTATATGTTAAAATATAATTATTTTTAGTTATATCAGCAACTTGTGTATTTTCGTTTTGAGTAACCTCTAAACTTGCAAAATCTATATCTTGGGTTGTAAATCTCTCACTTTCTGGCAAAATTACATTTAATGTAAGAGTTATTGGCTTTCCAACAAAAAGTGCAATAAACTCGGCGTTTTGAGAAACTTTTGTAACATCTATGCTTAGGCTAGTTGTATAGTCCTCATATGTTCCATCTTGGTTAACTTTTACCCATTTTGAGAATTGATAATAATGATTTTCATCTTCAACAGCCAAAACTGTTTTTGCATCATAGCCATATTTTATTGTTTGGTCATATGAATATATTTGCCCAATTCCATCAATCGACAATGAGCCACGCTCTTTGTGATTTACAGAATATTTGATGTTATATTTGTTTATATTGTAAACTAAATATAATGTAATATTATCTTTAACATTAAATAATATTTCCCCATTTTCTTCAATGCTAACTAGGCCGTCAGTTGAAGTTAAACTATATTCCATATCATTTCTTGACGACCATGAACTGAAAGAATATCCAACATACACATCGTTTTGTGGAATAAGTATAACATTTTTGTTGTAATTTACTGTAAACGAAGAATTTGAATTTAAATTTGTTAAATTGCCATCTATGTCAAGTTCCACAATATTTAAAGCATCAAGGTCAACATCAAAAGTTGTATCGTGTTTTATTGCAACAACTTTTATTGTAAACGAATCGTAAACATAAGGGATAACAATGCTTCCATCAGCAGTAAATCCACTTAATGAAACAGTTACGCTATCATTGTTGTCCGCAATAACAAATGTACCTTTGTTTGATGATTCTGTTTCAAAAATCCAAGAACTTAAATTTGTGTCTACTCTATATCCATGATTTGGAACAATCGTAAATGTTAAAGTTTGTTCTGTATGTATCTTTGCTTTATAGTAAACATTATTTGCAATACCATCAATTGAAAATGTTCCTTTGTCGTTTGGTGATGTAATTTTAATTGTATTTAAACTTGCTTTTAAATTTACAGTAATTGTAACATCTGCAACAAAATTTTGTAATATTCTGTTTAAACTTAAATTATTTCCAGACAACAAATACTCGTGCTCGCTTTCAACTTCCCATGATTCAATTTCATAGCCTTCGTTGCAAACTACTGATATTGGTATCTCACTATTTGTTTTTGCAGTAAACACAATTTCGCCAGTTTCTTCTGTTGTTTGCATACCTGTGCTTACAACGCCACGATTTTTATTGTTTATCAATATTGTTATTGTATTGTCATTTTGCACAAAGTTTGCAGTTATTGTGTTGTTGTCCACAAATTGATTTATAACAATTTCTTTATCCGTACTATCATTTACAAAAGATAAATTTGATGTCCATTTTTCAAAAGTATAACCCACATTTTCCGTTAAAGTGATATTTACACTATAAGATGTTTTAACATCTAATATAAGTTGACTATTGTTTTTTCCATCAATTGTTTGTGTTGTAATTGTGTTGTCATTTTCATCTAAAACAACTGCTATCACTTCACCATGTTCACTATTTATGGTCAATTGATATTGATTGTCTTCCCATACTGCATCAAAAGATGTTGTTTCTGCATAGTCCCAAACATAATCTTGATTTAATTGATCATTCGACCAACATTTAAAAGTATAACCCAATTTTTGTGGATTAGGAAGTTGACCTACAACTTCATTGAATTTTACAGTTTTTGAAATTATTGTTGGTCTATCTTGTACATCCACTTCAATTGTGTTCCAAACAAGATTGTCTATGTTTTCAAAGTATCCACCATTAGCATTTAAAATTATTTCATAGTCATTTGACTGCCAAACAACTTTAAGAGTTTTGTTTGGATAAAAACTTTCATCTAATAATGTGTTTATATTAAAATCAATTATTTGTCCATCTTCGGTTTGCCATTTTGTTATATCTTGATTATATCCAGTTTTAAATGCCTCAACAAGAGTAACATTATTTGATGATAAAGTTGTGTTAAATTCAACGGTAATAGATGCTTTTGTGTCATTTTCACTAAACGACCACTTGCTGTTGGATTTAAATGTTCCGCCATTTGAATCTAGCGTTATGGTTAAAGTTAACGGTGCAAACTTTGCATATATAACATTATCTTTTGCTTCTATTGTTATATTTTCCATGTCAAGTGATGGTTCCCAACTGATATCATAACTATATCCCAAAAATTCATATCCTGGTTTTGCGTTTGCAACGTCAAGAAGGGAAACAATTTGATAATAGTCATACAATCCATTTATGTTTGTTAAGGTTCCACCTTGTTTGTCAATATCGGTTATAAACTCGCCATTTACTTTTGTTGTGCTTATAACATTTAAATTAAACTTTTTAATTGTCCATTTTGCATATGCTGTTTTTTCTGTTTCATCAATTGGCCAAATACTTTCATTTATTACAGTGTTTATGTCAATTAGATTTCCATCCAAATACCAACCTGCAAAATCATATCCTTCGTGTTGTGGCATAGGTAATGCCGAGATTGCCTGCCCATAAATTAAATTTGAAGATATCAAATCGTTGTATTGAATTCGATCGGCGTTTATCATATCAAAATCATCTTCAATATATTGATAAATTAATGTAACACCTTTGTTTGTAATGGCTCCAATAACATCGTTTGCATAATAGTTGTTTGCATCGTTTCCGCTTAATGTGAATGTTATTGTTTTGTTTGTTCCAACATTTGGATTGTCATAATTTGCAACAACGCTTACATTATCCCCATCAATCAAATTATTTATTTTTAGGTTTCCAACAACACTGGTATTTCCATCAAACACTTTATTAAAGCCTTGATCGCAAACAATCGTTAGCTCTCTTCTTTCTATTGTATAAATTACATTTGTTTGCAAAATTAAATTTAAATTATTTGAAACAAGATTTGATTTGATTTCATATTGTCCCGCAATTAATTTTGATTGACCATTTAAAGGTTCAATAAACAAACCACCTGAAATTTCATTTGCATAATTTTGCAATTTTACGGAATTATTATCACTTATTGTATAAGTTATAACAAAGTTTTCTGTTCCATAGATTGTTGACTGATTTGTGTCTGGAATAACTGTTACCGTTCGTTTTGTAATATTTCCAAAAAGAGTGTTCGAAACAATGTAATTGTTTATGTCGTCGCCCTGGAAGGTTATAAGTATTTCAATGTTTTCTTTTACATCCTTTTGGCTGTAAGTTGCAACTGCATAAAGTGGATATATACTTTCGTCTAATTTTTGACCACTTTCATCTAAAATTGATATGTTGCCCATAAATTTATTAGTGGCATCATAAACTTTATCCAAGTTGTCAGCGCTTAGCGTAATAACCTTTTTATTTATAACAAATTTAATTTCACTTGTAACATTGCACTCTTTATAATTTAAACTAATTAAATTATAACTTGAAATTTCATATTCTCCAACATCTATTCCTGCATATGAAATTGTTCCGGTAACAATTTCGCCATTTGCTGTATAATCAAGTGTAGAAATGTCTATATCTTGGATGTAGTTGTTGTCATATTCTTTTTGCAATATGTTTATATTTTTATCTGTTGCTGTAATAACAACATTTAAAATGCTTGCTTTTACAATTTCAAATAATTCTTTTAGAGAATCTTGACCTGCAATAATGTTATAGTTATCATTGTCCCAATTTTCAACAACCATGTCATATCTGCCCACATTTTCACCAGAAACCCTTGAAAAATGTATTGTTACTTTTTCATTTAAATCTGTTGTGATTGTGTACGCTAAAATTGGATCTAATTCTCCATAAATTTTATAGAAGTAGTCATTTGGAATATCTCCACTATTTAACACTATCTCATAAGCGACAATTGCAAAGTCAAAAGTGTTTATGCCTTCTATTTCATAGTTTTGCGAAGAAACGCTAAATATTGCAGTGTAAACTCCTACATCTTTTGGAGAATTGCTTGAATGATAACCTGATGTTGAAGTATACAAAACATCCAAAATCAAATCAGTTTTTTCACTTGAATTTATCAGCGTTATTTTTGGCTCAATTTCTATTGAACTTGCACAATAAATATACTCAGTTAAGAGATCATCAAACAACAAGTTTATTTTTACTTTTATAACTTCAATATTTCCTATTAAAGTTATTGCATAATTTGATGATACATTTTCTAAATTTTCATCTAAAACTTTTAAATTAGTTATGTTTATGCTCTCAAAATCAACATTGCCCACTTCATTTTTTGCAAATGTAATAAATCCATCTAATGTGTTTGTTGACAAAAGTTTGTCACCTAAACTTGAAACTGATAAATCACTTGCGTCAATTTGATATAGGTTAGTTGTTGTGTATACAATTTGCTTGTTAACTTCTAAAACTATTTCTCTTTTTAATATTGTTCCAGTATCTACCACATCTATAGTGTAGTTAGATTGTGGCAAGCTTTCAGCGTTTTCTATAACAAATTGTATTCTATGAGTTCCAACTTCACTTGTATAAACTCCATTTTCATCAACATAATAACCTTTTATTATTATATTATCACCAGAATATGTGTCAATTGATGTTAAATTTGTAAGCCCACTTGGATTGTACACAAAACTGTTTCCAGAATATTTTTTATCTCTGGTGTAGTTTATTGTTTTTATTTCTTTTTGCGTTATGTCAAATGTTAAATTGTTTATTGATGTGTTGCAGTTATTTATTGCAAATGTAACATTATATGTTCCAACATTTTTAGCCTCGCCTTCAACAATGGTTAAATTGCCAAGAGAACTATCATCTATTGTTATAGATTGCAATTGACCATTTGCATCCACAAACTGTAATTGGATTTGCGATGATATATCATAGCCCGTATAAACAAAACTGTTTGTTTTTAAATTTACAGTTGTTACATCATATGGAACTATCTCAACACTTCCTGTGTACTCCACAATGTTATAGTTTTTGTTTATAGTATCTACATCGTTTACATAAATTGCAACATCTTCAATTACAACATGATTATCGCCAACATTATATGTTCCAACTCCAAGTCCTGCTTGGTACAACTTAAATGTTCCATTTACTGATTGATTTTCAACTATTCCAACAAAATCTTCAACAACTAAATTTTGTTTGTGGTCACTTGTTGGATTATAAATTACTTGTTTGTTTATATTGATTGTTAAATCTTTCTTTTTTATTGTAAAGTTTATTTCATTGTTTGCATGATCTTTTACAATAAACACAAAGTTGTTTGAGTTTGTAGAAATTGTTGCAATATAATCATCAGCATCAACAGGCAAATCGTTTGTGTTGTAGGTTATATTTATTGCACTGTTTACTTCTTCTCGTAATTCACTTGGAACATTTTGAACAATCAATTTGTTAAAAATTCCTTGTGCATTTCCGTTATAAGTAAAATCTATTTCCTCAACAACAATTTCAATTGTAAGCGGATTAATTATAATTTCACCATCAAACAAAAATTCATAGTTCTTTGTTGTTTGTTGATCGGTGTTTGTTATAACCATTAAATTGCTTATATCAATATTACTAAGGTCAAAATTATATGTTTTTGCATCTTTGTATTTAAACAAAACATATCCCCTTAAATTTTCCCCGTTTGCCAATTCACCAGTTATATTTAATAAAGTGCTATCAATTTGTGGGTTTTTTCCGCTATATATAATGTTTGCATCATTTTTTACACTTAATGTAATTTGTCTTTTTGTTATATCACCATATAATGCATCATTGCTCAATTGATAATTTAAGCAATCAGTTCCGTCGATGCCCATTACTATTTGATGTCTGCCCACATCACTAATTGGAGAAAGTGAATCATCAACATACATTGCATTAACAAAATTAACTTGATCGCCTTCTATTATGTTGTCAGCACTTATTTCTCCAACAAAATTTGATGTTCCATCATAAATTTTGTTGTTTGAAGAAATATTTAAATTAAGCGTTCTTTTATTTACATTAAACTCAATTACAGTTGCGTCGCCGTCTATTGTAATAACAAAAGAATATTTACCTGCATTAATAACTGTTTCGGTAGGCTGTCCAATTTCATTGATATAATACAATAGATTAGAAAATACAGAATTTTCATCACCTTTCACAAATGTGTAGATTGTATCTGTTGGAATATATCTAACTTGTATTAAACCATTTAAAAGTTTATCTTGCTTATCATACTCAAAGTTTGAAATGGCGCCTATATCAAACGATTCATATAAATTTATTATCTCTATATGTGCCGACAAACTAACAAGTTCATAATTCATTGACAAATCTTCACTTGTTGTTCCATAAATCACCAAACCATCATTGTTTGCATCAACATATGGTGCAATGTTAAATAATGTTAAGTATACTTTGTTTGCACTGTTTAAAATATCATCGCCAAGAATGTTTCTAACAACATAAGAACCAAGCGCACTGCTATTTGTTGATAATGTTCCCTTTATGTTATGTCCTTTAACAAGTCCGTTGTTTAATGTTGAAGATGGGTCGATTATATCATTATTTTGCAAACTATATGTTGCATTATTTCCATTATAATTAAAGTTTATTGTTTGTTCTACGCTTATTGCAATTTGCCTTTTATTTATAACAAAATATGCGTTTTCTACGACATATTCATCGTATGTGTTTCCATCTTCATTTACAAGTATGTAATTTGAAATAGATCCATTGTTGTCAGTATAAAGCTTTATTCTATAAACGCCTGCGTTGATTGGGTTAGAAATATATGTTTGGGCTTGTGGCATTAAAGCATATTTTGATTTTATAACATTTACAATTTCGTTATCAACAATTTCCCCGCGCTCTTTGTAAATTGAATATGTTAACTTTGGCAATTGAACTTCACCAGTATAAACAATGTTGTTTTCCGTAATTCCAACAACAATTTGTGCTTGCAATATATGAACTTCACTGTTTACAATACTTGAAATATCAAATGAGTAATTTGAGGTGCTGTCTTCTCCAAACAAGTCTTCAATGTGTAATGAAAATGAAACAAATTCGGCATTTAATTGATTTAAAACATATCTTCCTACATTTGTTTTATGTAGGTTCATTGTTCCACTAATATACTCAACTTCAACAAGATTATAAACATTAAAATAAATTATGTTAATTTGTGTTGTTTTGCCAGTATAATATGTTGTATATGCTTCATCAATTATACTAAATTCAAGTGCTCTTTTTGTTATGTTTCCATAATAGTTTAAACTTGGGAGTTTATACGAACCAATTAAATATTTGTCAGCAAATCCACTTGCAACAACGCTTATTGTTATTTTTTTGTTTGTGCCAACATTTTTGTTGTCATATGTGGCTTGCACAGTAACATTGTCGCCGTCTATTACACCACTAACTGAAATATTATCTTTTGGTAATATGTTTGTTCCATCATATGTTTTGTTTGTGTTTTCTATTTCAATGGATAATTCTTTTTGGTTTATCATATATTCAAACAAGTTGTTTGAAGATAGAATTATATAGTTATCTAAACTTATATTGAAAGAATACAAACCCGCATATTTAATATCTTCGTAAGAAGTTATTGCAACTGCACTATCATCGTTCCAAGGAGTTGTCCTTTGCATATTTGTAAATTTTCCATATAAACTTTGAGTTTTTGAAGATATAGTTATAATTTGTTCAATACCATCAACATAAAACCCTGTTTTTATGTTTGCAACAATTTCTTTAACGGTTGAGTCATAAATTGTCTCTGTTTCAACAAAAGAAATTGCATCCAAAGCAAGTGTTTTCTTCTCTATTAAAATTTGTGATTTTTCACTGTAAGTAATAGCGTAATTTTTGGTGTAATCTTCACCATTTTTTGTAATTATAATTTCTTTTGTAACTTGCAAAATGTCAAACAAGTAATATGCCTTTGCATTTTCACTTGTTGTTGTGAAACTCCAATATATATCATCCCCTATTCCAAGAGAATTGCTTGCGTCTAAAATATTATCCTGAGGATAATTTACACTTGAATATTGAGCGTTTTGTCCAATTTCATAAGTAAATATTTTTGTTTCGTTTGGTTGATCAAATTTAATTAAAAGTGGTCTTTTAACAATTTCAAAAGCAAAATCATTTGTGTTTAATATAATTTCAAAGTTGTTGCCATCTATTCCGTTAAAATAACATTCAAAAGTGTAAGAGCCAATTTGAACTGCTTTTTCATTGTCCAAAACAGTATCTTGTCCAACTGTTTGATAACTAAACATAAGCTCGCCACTTGGCATTATTTCTGTATTTTCAATTGAGTATTGTATGGTAACTTCTTCACCTGTGTAAACATATTGTTCTGCATTTACAATTGCAACATTTATTGGTGCCTTTGTAATTTGCAATTTATTGTGCAACTGTTCTTGACTTGAAACAGAATTTATAAACTCCAAAATGTAATTTTGTTGAATATCATATTCTGCATTATCTTGACTATTAAATATTTTTAAATTAATGGTTTTATCATAGTCTTTTAAATTATAATAAATTCCTGCATTTATAATGTCATTAAATGTTATATCTCCACTTAAACTATCGTTTTGCACTAAATTTATTGAAATATTTGAAGAATTTACAACAAAGTTTGTTTCATCATATACTTTTATTGAATTAACACTTACCGTAGCACTTATTTTATTTATTAAACCCTTTACAACAGCGTAGTTTTCGCTGTTTAAAATATAATTGTTTGAATTTTTATTATTTTCATCTAATTTAACAATAATATTTTTAAAATCGCTTTCGCTTTGTGATGCAAGAGTATTTTCAAATTCATAAACAAATTCTGGCAAATAAGAAGATAAATTCTCATCATCTAAAATTGTTAAATTTGTAAGTTTATCTAATATGTCAAATTCTAATTCTGCGTTTACGGTTTTTGTTCCATCATAATCTTTTTGGTAAATATACCCAGCATCTACATATTTTAAATCTATAACCTTTTTGTTTATAATAAGAGTAGTTTCAAATTGAGATATAGTTACATTATCATTTTCCAAAAACTCGCAAGTCACGGTGTAGGTGTCAGCGTTAATTACTCCAATGTTTGCCGTTTCGCCGTTTGTTACATCATATGTTATTGTTTCATTTAAACCCGTGTATGTTATACTTGTTATTTGCAAATACAAAGACATGTCGCCCAGATTAGGGAAAACACTGTGATATTGACCATCAAATGTTACATTTGTTTTTCCATTCCACTCTGTCACATTTACTGTTTTTATTTGAATTTCAAAATAACCTAAAATAGAAATATTGAAATTTGAAATCAAATCTCTTCTAATGGTTATGACAACATTTTCACTTGCTTGATTATAAATCCCCACATTTGCACTTGTTGTTTGAATTGTATAATCAAATTCAATGTTTTCATTTGTGTAAATGTTAGAGTATTGAGCAACTGCTCCATCGTAAATTTTTGTAATGCTTCCATTTGCAATTGTAATGGAAACTTCTTTTGGCACAATTTGACTTTCTTGATCAACATTTTCTAAATTTAAATTGTAATTTGATACTTGTGCATCTGTGCCTTTAACTGTAAAAGTCCAAAAATCTTTATTCAAATTAATTGTGCTAGAAACATTTACGCCATTATATTGTCCAAAAACAGAAACAGTTTCACCAAAATCAAAATTAATATCACTTATAGCAGTTTGGTTGGTTTTGTCGTATTCCTTGTTAAGCGTTACCAAATTTTTAAAGATATTTACTTTTGTTATGGTTATTTCAAAGTTGTATGTTTTTTGCAAATATATTCTGCTGTCCGTATTAGAAATTGCTTTAATTGTTAAACTATACACTCCACTATCAACAACATTTTTAAATGTTATAGCATTTGTAGAATTTGTTAAACTTGCATTTCCCTTTTTCCAAGCATATGTATATGTTAAACTATACAAATTTGAATTTTGTATTTCAAATTTAAGTTCATTAGTTATTGCATTGTATTCTTTTAAAAAACTTTCATCTTCGTAAACTATACCATCAATATATTTTAAAATAGATAATTCTGCAATCTCCCAGTTTGCATAAAGAGTAATATCTCCATACATCCAAATGGTGTCAGTTTCAATTTTTGTTCCGTTGTTTGTTGTCCAATTCACAAAATTATATCCTGCTCTTTTAATTGTGTCGTTGTTTGGAAGATGTGCACCATAATTTTGTATGCTGTAATCTATTGTTTTTTGAACAGCAAATTTTGTTTCAGACACAATGTTTCCACTAAGTTCGTTTGCGTTTATAATATTATAATCAAAGATAATTGTTCTAAGAGTTGTAACATAAACTTTTATCGTTACACTATTTAATGAATTGTCCACTAAATATTCAAGTTGATTATTAGAAAAATATGCATTTATGTCAACTTCTTCATTGTTTATAGTGATTTTGTTTATAAAATAATTATTTGCAACCACAATTTGTGCCAGCAGTGTTTCACCTTGCAAATCATCTTTGTTGCCAATAATTTTAACATCACTTGTGCCATTGTTTTCAATTTGTAAAGTTAAAGGATATGTAACATTAAAAGCAATTATATCTTGAGCATTATCATTAAACCCATCTTCGCAAATCCCCACAATGTTAAATGAAATAGAATTTGTGTTTTGAGCACTTATTATAAACTGACCATTTATCAAATATGCAAAATCACTTGAAAAATCTTCATCTTTTGTTGAAACAGAAAAATCAAAAATGTTAATCTTAAATTCTTCATTTTCTTGTGTATAAGTGCCAATCTCATTTTTTGAAGTTTTTAATATTGCACTATAAGACATATTGTTGTTTTGCAAAAACAACAAGTCTTTGTTGTTTATTGAATAATAATTTTGAGAAATTACAACCTCATTAGTTCCCTCACCAATTTGATAAATTTCTCCATCAACATCAAAATTTATTATATAAGGAGTAATTTGTCCTAAAATTTCTTCGTAATAATAGTTTTCTAAAATGGTTTTGTCATTTAATGCTTTTAAATTAAATTGCATTTTTATGTCATTAGAAACATGTATGCTTGTATATGTTGCAACAACTTCAATGTCTTCGCCTTGCACTATGTTTGATAATTGCAAATATCCATCTGGAACAATGTTAGAATTATCAAATGTTTTTATAATTTTAGAAAGCATTTGATAATTGTCATCAACAAATTCTAGTTTTCTTTTCTCAATTGAAATGTTTATTTCATTTGAAGTCCCTGTTGCCACACCAATACAACAAATTGTTGTGTTGTTATATTGTTTTGCTGTTGCAGTTACAACGCAACGATAAACCCCACTATCAACATAATTTTTTACGTTTAGAGTGATGTCGTTTGCACCCTCAACATCTTCCCATTCTCCGCTTTGGTTTTGTTTTTGCCATTGATAAACATAATTTAAAACAAGACCCGAAAGCTGTTTCACTTCAATCTCGTGATTGTTTCCATCGTAAACCCAATCAGTTTGACCGTCCTGTGTTGCAATTTGTGGAATAATGCTTTTTATGCTATAACAAGCAACAAATGTTGTTTGGAGTGTGTCTTGGTAAACAAAATTGTTTATATCACTTGCCGTATATACTTTTTTGCTTGTATCGCCTTTGAGTATAAAATATTCAAACTCATAAACTATTTCATTCTCTCCAACAATCCATGTTGGAAGATTGTCAAAAACATCACTTGTATAAATATTAGTTCCATATACAACAGTTCCCAAAATTGTTTTTCGTCCGTTTGAAAATTCACCTTCCCCTGCATCAAATGTTAAACTAATTTCTTTTGCACTCCACTTTGGTGTAAATTGTATGGATGCTTGACCTAATGTGTATGGCAAAAATTCTTCAAATCTACCCGTTTCACTATTAAATGGCAAATAAACAACGCCATCATATTGCCAACCTTCAAAATTAAATCCTGTTCGAGTTGGAATATTAGTTAGAGAATAATCATTACTTTTGTATGTTACATTACCTGTTACTTCGATATCAGTAATATCATTGTAAAGCGCGTATGTTACTTTTGCTGGTGTTAAATATGGTATAAAAGTAATCTCTGCTCCATCCTCATTTGGAACACTTGTAGAGGTGAATGCATTTATTATAAAACTTGAAGAAGAATATTCCACAACATAATTTGTGTCATTAGTATATTGCCAGCCACTAAAATTATAAAGTGCAGGAGACACTTCTAGCGTAGGTGGCATTTTGTTTACACCATCTATTATAAATTGATTTGTTCCATATTCAAGCTTAACAGAACTTGGCACAAAACTTGGTGTAAATGTAAATTCATTATAATCATCAAAATAATTTGAATCATCAAATTTTACATTATATATGTTTGCCTGATATACTGCAATAAAGAATAAATCTGTTTTAGGCTCAATTTCTCCTGCCCCATAGCCAACAGTAAATGTTGTATTAAATGTTGGAATGTAGTTTGAAAAATCAATACTGCCCAAAACCCCATTGTCCTGAGAAATTATTATCCAGCCTTTAAAGGTATAACCGGCAATATTATTATTAGATAGTTTAATGGTATTTCCAACATAAGCGTAATTACTTGGCGAGCCATTTACAAGAACTTGCACTTTATTTGAATTTGATTGCAATGGCAAAATGTTGCTATTACTATACTTATAAACTATATTGGCATGAATATTTGAAGTTTTATAATTTGGATTAATTATAATTTCAATTGGTGTGTCTTGATGGCTTTTAAAACTTTCTATTTTTATTTGATATTCAAAACTTTGCACAGCAGTGTTATAAATAGTTGTTTTTTCTCCATCAATAATAAGCTCAAAACTTTCAATTGTATTTTTATTAAATAAAATATCTTCTAAAATATATTGTTTTGTAATTCCTTGATTTTTATCTTCTAATATTATAATTAAATTATTATTTTCGCTTGAAACAAAAACTTTTGTTCCATATGTAAATTTTTCTTCGTACTCAGCATTTTTGTTGTATATATTATCAGTAATTTTAATGTTGGATGATAAAAGAGTAATTTTTACAGATATATTAATATTTGTATCGTTTTCTAGTGCAAAACCACTAATGGTTATTTCCCCCCAAGTTTCATTATCTCCATTGATAGTGTAGTCGCCAAACCCTGAAGGTGTTGTAAAAGTTATAAATTCGGTTTTAATTGATGCAAAATCTTGTTGCATTGACGACAATGAAACTACAAACTTAAAAATATCATCCGTTTTTATACTTATGTTATATTTATTCCCACCAGTTCCGTGTGTAAGTTCCTCTGTGACATCTTTTTCATTTTTGTAACTATTTACAATTAAATTTGATAAAAAATTTTCAAAAACACCAAGACTAACCCCATCAATAGATAAAGTTACATTAACTGTGTTTTGAACAACGGGTATAGTGATTTGAAATCCTGTTATACTTACAGAAGTTAATGAATGAATTGTTATTCCGTAAATATGTTCGTCTTCACTTAATTTTTTAATTGAAATAATATCATTAATCGATTCATTTTCGGCGCCAAAAACTTTTATATTATCAACCGTTAAGTCAGTTATATGATAACCAAGTTTTGCCGTTGCCGTTATAATAAATTCATTATTAAATTTTGCATTAAATTTAACCGAATTTGTTAAACCAACTCCCTTATCGCTAATTGCTTCGCCTTCAATACCATCAACTGTTACAGTTACTGGGTTTTTGTCATATCCAGAAATTGTTGAATCTAAACTTGCATTCAAAGAAAAGTCAAGGCTTTTTTCCGCAACAACCAACTTTATTTCTTGTATGCCAATCAAGTGATTAAATGTTATGGTGTAAAAATATTGATTATCTTCACTTTGAGAAATAGTATAACTATTTTTTACTTGAAACCTTTCATTCCCCACTGTTTGTGAATGTGAACAAGCATAATATGAACTAATGTTAGTTAATTTGCTTGCTCCTTCATCACAATTCAAATAAAATTCTAAATTTTCTAAAACATAACCCGGTTTTAATTCAAATGCGATAGAAGTTTGTCCATCACTTGTGTTTGTGTTTACTGGTGATTGTGGTAAAGAGTTAAAAAACAAAGAATTGTTTGTTGAGATTTTAGTTTGTTGGTTTGCACCATTCCATTCAACTTGCCAAATACTTTTGTCTGTGTTAAGTTTATTCCAAATTTCTGTGTAAGATACGTTTAAACTTCCCGCGTATATATTTAATGAGTTTTCTAATATTTCAGTTCCAGTGCTTCGCTCAACAATTTTTGTTGCAATAAATTTACTCCATAGTGGATAAAATTTACTCAATGTTAATGACGAACCACTTAAAATATTTGTTCCATTATAACCAATACCATTGCTTAACGGTTTATCAACCATAACAAGAACAGTTACACTTGTTTCTATTAAAGAATAATTTCCATTATTATTAAAAACAAAATATGGACTGTTTCCAGCAATTCCTTCAAAGTCACTATTTGCATTTAAATTTATTGTTACTTCTTGCAAATTGTTTAAATAATAGGTTTCAGTTGTATTAGATGTTATTTTGGAAGAAAGGTAACTGCAATTTTGTGTTGGCTTTGGTTTGCCTGGATTATCTATATCAAACAAAATATTTGTAGCATCCAAACCCCCTTTGCCAATTTGAGTTATTCTCTTAAAATAATCTGATGTAAAAGTTATTATGTATGGCTCATCATATGGAACATAGTACACATCTTCTGCAGATAAATCGGCATATTTTCCGTCAACAAGTTTGATTTCATATAAGTTGTTTTTTGTAACTGATACCCAAGCAGATTTCGTAACATTCTTATACTCTAGAAAACTAAATGTTACAGGAATATATTTACCCCTTTCATATGCTACAATTGTGTATTCTCCTTGAAATGTTTTAAGAACGCTTAATTCATAATTTGAAGAAGAAACATTAAATGAAAAATCATCACTCCCTGCATCATTTAAACTAAATTTTAAAACAGATGAATTTACTTTACTTTCGGCACTTAACGATTTTTCATTGTATCTATAAGTGTAGTCTTTATCATTCATTTGAAAAAAGTTTTCATTCCCACGAATAAGGTTATCACTTTCTCCCGAAATTGCACGAGAAAACACAACTTTTTCAAAGGTGTAATTACTTTCACTTTCAAATTCTAAAACATCATTAATATTTCCATTTTTAGTTAAAATGTTATAAAGATATGTGTTGTTGCTTGTTGAGTTGTAAGAGTGTGTTGTGTTATTTGTTCCAGGATTTTGTACACTTTCGTCGCCTTCATATAAAAACTTGTTGTTTTCATAATGCAAAACAATATTTCCAACACCACGGATAACAAATTGCTTTACTATTCCGTGCATAATGCCGTTTGTATCTTCTATCCAGTAATTACTATCAGCCACATTCCTACTTCCCGCACTATATTTTACAACTGCGTTCCCAATTGTTCCATAAGAATAACCTATATCACTTGAACAATAATAATTTTTTATATTTTCACTATTTTGATTTGCAGAAGAATCATAAACAAAACCGGCAATGCCACCAAGTCCAACAACTGCATTTAAATGACTTACAGTTGTATAAACATTTCCGTAGTGAAAAACCAAATCAAAATCATTTCCATTGCCTCCAACATAGTATCCAACAAGCCCACCAGAAAAAGTGCATCTTCGTCCATACAAATATTCCACAGAGGTTGATGTTGTATTTACATAAGAAAAACATCTATTTATGCTTCCATTTAAGTATCCAACAAGTCCACCCACACTTGAACCACCGCTAACGGTGCCAGTTGCCCCACAGTTAATGATTTGTGTGTTTTCTGCTTTGCCAATTAAAGCACCTGCATATTCATTTGAATATATAGAATTTATATTTACACCTTCAAGGGTTAAATTTTTTATTATGGCACCAGATGTTTGTCCAAACAAGCCATTACAATGGTCACTTGTTTCAACGGTTTCGTCAATGGTTAAACCTTTTATTGTGTAACCCCTGCCATCAAAAATTCCACCAAATGATTTTATTGGAGTCCATATTTTGCCAGACAAATCAATGTCATTTGTTAAATAAACATTAGTATATTTATTTGTTCCAGAATTTACATCTTGCATAAAAGCTGCAAGTCCTTCTGGCGATGAAATTGCCAATATTTGTTCAGTTGAATTATTATAAATTTGGATGGTGTTTTTTGTATCTATATCAGCCCAGTTTTTTACACTTAAATTTTGTGCAGAATCATTTGTTGTTGCCGTTGCAAGATTAGCCAATTTCCAATTGTTTACTTGAATAAAAAATGCCCCAAAAATGGCAAACAAACTAAAAACAATTGAAAATAAAATTGAAAAAGACAAAATTTTTTTTGTTTTATAATTCATATACTTGCACCATCCTTATTATTCTTAGTTATATTATATAAATTATACAAATAAATGGCAATCAAAATGGCATTAAAATATGGTCATGCCACACAAATATATAAAATTTTTTATTTAATAAAAAATAAAATTAAAATTAAAATTAAATAAAAAATATTTTTATTTTTAGTTAAATTGTGGTAAATTAATAATTAGGAGAGTCCCATGAAAAAAAAAATGTATTTTTTATTTGTTTTTATTTTATGTTTATTTTGTGCATCAAATTTAAATTCAGCCTCTTTAACAAGTGCGTTTGCAGACAATACAACCGTGTCAAATATATCTATATCAATGCATTACTTGCAAAACGAACTTGAAGTGCAAAAAGAAAATGAGATATATCAAATAAATTTTGAAAACAACACGCAAACACCATATCAAACATACAAGATAAAAACAGATATAACCATGGCAGACGCAAGCAGTGCAACAACTGAAATAATAAATCAAATAACTTGGACTGTAGAAAATTTAACAAACGAAACCACTCAAAATGTTTCTTTTTCTTCTAATATTTTTAATGATGAATACTACACACTTGAACTAATTGGAAAAGATATAAATATTACACCACTTAAACCATGCACACTAAATATTATTTGCTCACTTCAATCCAGTCAAAGCCAAATTTCGGTTTGCTGTAATTATGCAAATCCCGAAAGAATAAACATTCAAAACAACAATAGCTTAACTCAATTATACGAAACTTTTTCGGACATAGTTTTAAACGCTGTTTTTGAGTTTGAAAATTTTGTTGATCCAACTTTAACATTTAATTACATATGGAAAATAGGCACAACCACACTTTCCAGCAAAACTTCTTCAATTACCATAACAAAAGACATGATAAAAATTGGAACAACAGAAATTTCTGTCGAAATAGAAAACAACAAAAAACTTTCAGCAACGGTTGAACTTGTAATATCAACAAATGAAGATTATGTTATAAATATTACGCACAGCGGAAATCTTGTTCAAACATACGATGAGCATAATCAACCAATAAAGTTCACCGCAGATGTGCCAATAACAAAAGAATATCAAATATCTTGGTTTTTAAAATATCCAAACAGCCATATCTACAAAAAACAAAACATTCAAAGCAATCAAAAAGATTACACTTTTAATCCTCTTCAAAACATAGTTGGTACATATAAAATTTTTGCTCAGGCAACAATTGACAATGTTTATGTTAAAAGCGATATATATGAAATTGTAATAAATCCAAAACCTGCAACAGAAGAACACGAATTCACAATTACAACAAATGCATATTCCAACACTTCAACAAATGTTCAAGCGTTTGATTGCAAAATAGACACAGAAAATTATTATGAAGAAGATGAAATAGTATGGATGATAAACAAAGAAGCATATGCCACCGGTTCTCACATTAAATTTGAGCCATCACTAGCAGGAGAATATGTTATTGTAGTTAAGTTGTTAAACGCTGATGGAACTGAAGGAGAAGCAATTTCAAAAACAATAACTTTAAATGCAAAAACAATTCAGCAAAATGCACTTTGGATATATATTTCTATTGCAGTTGTTTGCTTGGTTGCAATTTGTATAAGTTCAATATTAATTTCAAATAAGATGCGTGAAAAAATTTGGTAAAAACATTATTTTTTAAAAATAATATTGATTTTATTAAAAAATTTAAAAAAAATGGCAAAAATTTGCCATTTTTTTTAAAACAAACAATTTTGTGGTGTTCTTGGGAAAGGAATAACATCTCTTATATTTTCAACACCTGTTAAATACATAACAAGCCTTTCAAATCCCATACCAAAACCCGAGTGAATGCAACTTCCAAACTTTCTTAAATTTAAATACCAATCTATGGCACTTGTGTCCACTTTCATTTCATTGCATCTATCAAGAATTTTATTGTAATCTTCTTCTCTTTGACTTCCCCCCATGAGTTCCCCTGCACCAGGCACTTCAAGATCTACTGCGGCAACCGTTTTTCCATCTTCGTTTAATTTCATATAATATGCTTTAATATCTTTTGGCCAATTTTTAACAAAAACAGGACCACCAAAGTATTCTGTTATATATTTTTCGTGCTCTTTTGCTATGTCTCCGCCATAAACAGGTTCAAATTCCCACTTAACATCTGCTTTTTTTAGTATATCAATAACATCTTTATGATCTATCCTTGTAAATTTACTTGCCAAAAGTTTATTTAATTTATCTAAAAGCCCGTTTGAAACAAATGAATCTAAAAATTCAAGTTCTTGTTTGCATTTGTCTATCACCGTTTTTACAATATATTTAAGCATGTCTTCTTCTATGTCCATAAGCCCATCCAAATCGCAAAAAGCAATTTCTGGTTCAATCATCCAAAATTCGTTTGCGTGAGTTTTTGTGTTGCTGTTTTCTGTTCTAAAAGTTGGACCAAAAGTATAAATTTTATTAAAAGCAAGAGCAAATGCTTCTCCATGGAGTTGTCCGCTTCCTGTTATATATGCTTGTTTGCCAAACAAATCTTCTTTTATATCAACTTTTCCATCCTTATCCTTTGGAAGATTGTTGAAATTTAAAGTTGTAACTTTAAACATTTGATCGGAGCCTTCACAATCTGTTGTTGTAATTAAAGGGGTGTTTACATACAAATATCCATTGTTTTGAAAGTATTCATGAATAGCCATTGCTGCAACACTTCTAATTCTAAACACAGCCTGAAACAAGTTTGCTCTTGGCCTTAAATATGCAATTTCCCTTAAAAATTCAACACTGTGCCTTTTCTTTTGAAGAGGATATTCGCTATCTGTTGCACAAAAAACACTAACTGTTTTTGCGACAATTTCAAACGGCTGTTTATTTTCTGGTGTTAGTTTAACATTTCCTTTACATATAATTGTTGAACCAGCATTTAACTTTGATATTTGATCAAAATTTTCCAGTTTGTTAAACACTATTTGGGCTGACTTAAAACAAGTTCCATCAGTAAAATCAATAAAACCAAAGTCTTTATTTGCCCTGACACTTTTTACCCAACCGTTAACTAAAATTTCTTTACCATCGAATTCTTGCAATTTTTCATAAATTGCTTTAACATCTACTGCTTTCATTGATAACTCCTTTAACACTTATGCAAACCATATTTGATAAGTAATAAAATATTTATAAGTTTATCACTATTACAAAATATTTGCAATTATTTTATATTTATAATTAACTTTACATCTCCAATATTTTTTTAAACAACATGCACAGTTGAACATGTGTTCAATTATACTTTTTCAATATTTATATAAAAAAAGCAATAATTGTTGTTATATTCAATCATTGCCTATTTTACAAATTTACAAACATCTCCACATGATGTTAAACACAGTTTATGTAGCGCTCTTGTACATGAAACATACAACAAGTTTTTATCTAAAAAATTATTATAATTTTGACTACTAACATTAGGAAGTATAACCATATCAAATTCAAGCCCCTTACACACACTTGCTGGCATTATCATAATTTTGGAAATTTCACCATTTTCATCTAATAATTTTAAATCTTGAATTGTGTTTATGTAACTATAATATAGTTCGGCCTGACTTTTTGTTTTGCATATTATTGCAATTGTTTCAAAATTTTCAGCGCTTTTAATTAAATTTTCAATATATTTTACTTCATTTTCAATATTGACAAAAGTTTTAACACAAACTTCTTCTCCGTGCCTATCAACCTTATTAGAATTTAAACCTTTAATTTTATCAGCAAATTCTACAATTTCGTATGTTGAACGATATGTTTTGTTTAATTTTAAAATTTCTTTTGCATTTAACATATGTGCATATTTATCAAGTTCTTTTTCTTCAATAATCTTTTCCAAGCATTGATAAATATCTCCAAGCACTGTTTTTTCGCAGTTAAACATTTCATTTAAAAGTTCATAGTGCAAAGGCGAATAATCTTGCATTTCATCAATAACCAAATATTTTATATTTTTATATTTTGTTATTCCCAAAATATAATTTTTTATATAAAGTATAGGTGCTATGTCTTCATTTCTTATTTTATTATTAGAACTAAAAGAAAATTTCATTCCAATTTTATCAAGAAAATCTGCATAAATTTCAACCAAAGAATTTTGTATAAACATTGGAAGTAACACTTTTTTTATTCTGTTATACAAATCTTCGTTATGTTCTTTCATATCAAGTTTATCCATGATATAATCAGCAATCCAACCAACTCTAATTGCTGGTGTTTTGTCAATATATTTTTTGTTATAAAGATCTTCAAGTTCTTCTTTTTTTATTTTTATATCTCCAAAAGACAAGTCATGTGCATTAAATCCAACATTTACATATGTTTTTAAATAAGTTTTTAGACTTTCGCAAAAATCAAAACAATTTTTATATGCAACTTCGTTTAATCTTTGTGGGTTTTCTGCAAGTTCGTCAAGTTCTTCTTCCCTTACTTGCAAATCGTTTGTAAGAGAAACAAGTTCGTCTTTTGCAATATCATAAAAAGACATTGATTGTATATTTTCTTCGCCTAGTGAAGGCAATACTGTTGATATATAATCACTAAAAATTTGGTTTGGAGAAATAATCAAAATGTCTTTTGATTTATATTTTTCTCTATATTTATACAATAAATAGGCAACCCTATGTAATGCAATCGATGTTTTTCCACTGCCGGCAACACCTTGAACAAACAATATTTTTGAAGAATCTCTTATTATTGTGTTTTGTTCTTTTTGGATTGTTGAAACAATGTTTTTCATTTTTTGATTTGTATTGTTTGCAAGTTCTTTTTGAAGAATTTCATCTTGAATTGTTAAATTTGTGTCAAAGCAATACTCCATATTGCTGTTTTTAATTTTAAATTGTCTTTTATTTAAAATTTCACCACATATTTCACCCATCGGTGCCATATATTTAGCCTCACCAACTTCATAGTCATAAAACAGACTACTTACAGGCGCTCTCCAATCGCAAACCAACGGAATTTCTGTGTTGTTTGTTAAATTAAATGTACCAATATAAAAGTTATCAGTTTCTTTTGTTTTTTTATCTTTAAATGTGATTTTTCCAAAATATGGTGATAATTTTTGTTTTTTTAATCTATAATATTTATTTTTTGTTTCATTTATTGTTCTTTCAGCGTCATCAAGTTCATCTCCACCGCTTACAGTTTCTTCATCATCCAAAAAATAATATTGATCAGAAAAATGATGCGTTAGTTCATGCATCTCTTTTTCCAATTTATCTATCAATTTATTTATGCTTAACATTTGTGTGTCAATTTCGTTAAGCACATTATTTAAATAATCTTTTTCTTTATTTATTTCAACATCTTCCATAAATTTACCATTTTGTTAAATCGCCAAAAGTGTTTATTGCAGGATTTTGAGTATCTGCATCATATTCTAAAATAAACCCACATTTGTCTGTTGACGATGAGGATATAAATGTATTTTCATTTATTTCGCCAACCAATAAATCTCCACTAAGAGCATTACAACTTGCAACTTTTGTTTTAAAGTTTATTATCTCTTTGTATGTGTCAATTACATATATCGAGCGATTATTTGTGTCTCCTTGTAAAATATTTATTCTCAATGCTTTATTGTTATTTACCAACGAATAACAATCTTTATAAGATTCAAATTTTTGTCCGGTTTTGTCGCTATATGATTGAATTTTAATTGATAATCTACTCTGCGACATATCATAAACAACTTTTGCACTACATAAAAGATTTTCTTCATTTATATTTTTTTTATAATTAACTGTGTATTCGTTAGTTATAGAATCTTTTGATATAGAAAATTCATATTCATAAGACACTTCATCAATTGTAATTGTTGAAATATATGATCTTCCTTGTTGTTTTACAAAAATTACACCATTATCTATATCTAAATACACTTCTTTTGGAGAAGACACCAAATTATAACATTCTATGCCCGAAATTATAGCAATTTCCTCTTGTAAAGTTACATCAGTTAAATCCAATGTTGCATTAATTTTGCTTTTATTTTCGGTGTTTAATGAAAATTTATTTATATCGGTTTCAATAGAATTTTGTGTTTTTAAAAGAGAATCACAATAAAAGTTATAAATATTTTCATTTGTACTTAAAATTTTAGATGTATTTGTGAAATTGCACGCTGAAAATAAAAAACAAAACATTACTGTTAAACACATTATAATAATTTTTTTAAATTTCATAAATGCTCCTTATACATTTATTAGTTTACTAGATATTTTATTTTATTACAAACAATTTAGCGTTTTAAACTTTTTAAATACATTTTTGTATGCTTTTCTATTCTATAACTTTCACAAGCCTTTTTGATTGTTTTATTATGAACCCAAGAATTTATTATACATTTATCTTTTAATACTTTTATTGTTTTCTCATAATGTTTAACCAGTCCAACGCTAAAATACCATGCAAGTGCCATATTTACATAGTAATTATCACTATTTATTTTTGCAAGAATATACAAATCATTTTCTTCAAAATTATAATCCAAAAAATATGTTAAAAAAATAACAATTGCAAACCTTTTCACAAACGTTTTTTTGCTTTTTAACCATTTTCTTGCAAATTTTTTAAACATTTTTGCACGTTTTTTTATTATTTTAAGATTTGAAACAGTATAGTCACAAGTAGCCCAATTATTAATATATGGCAAAAATTTTTCAATTTCATTAATAAGCTCACAAATCTCGACATTTTTAATATAGCCTAGCATAAGACCGTGAACATTATACTCATCACCACTTTTATGAGGCAAGTTGTTTAAAAAAATTTTTCCTATTTGCGTGTTTGCGTATTTTTTAGCAATTTGTTTAGCTTTTGTTGACCTTACTTTTATTTGAGTTTCTTTAATTATTTTTTTTGAAAATTCACAATATTTTAAATCTTCATTTTTTTTTATTTCTTTTTCAACTAAATTCATATAATTTATCATACTTCAATCAATTTAATTTGCAAAACATAATTTTTTTACATTTATTGCTTATTTTTATATAAATTTTCAAATGTTAATATACACTCATCAATACATTTTTTGGCTTCCTCTGCCCCTTCGGTTTTGGCAACAGTGACTTCTTTGTTTTCAAGTTGCTTATAAACTTTTAAAAAATGTTTTAATTCGTTTAATATATGCGCAGGCAACTCTTTTATATCTATATAAGAATTGTATTGTGGATCACCATAAGGTATGGCTATAATTTTTTCATCAACTTCATTTCTGTCCATAACATGAACTATTCCAATTGGATAGCACCTTACCAAACTCATTTTTTCAATTGGCTGACTGCAAAGCACAAAAACATCAAGCGGATCTCCATCTCCCGACATAGTATGTGGAATAAAGCCATAGTTCATTGGATAGTGTGTACTTGTATAAAGCACTCTATCAAGTATTATTAACCCCGTTTCTTTGTCAAGTTCGTATTTGTTTTTGCTTCCTTGTTCAATTTCTATGCATGCAACAAAATCATGTGCTTTAATTCTGTCTTTGCTTATATCTTTCCAAATATTCATTATATTCTCCTTTTTAAACAATATTTTATAACATTTTTTTTATCATTCCAAATGTTTTTTATAAATTAAAAAAGACGGTGGGTTAAGCCGTCTTTTTTTACAAGATAATTGGGTTATATTATCTAACTTTAAAATTATTTTATAATTTTTGAAACAACACCTGAACCTACTGTTCTGCCACCTTCACGGATAGCGAAACGAAGTCCTTCTTCAATAGCGATTGGTGTGATAAGAGAAATTTCCATAGTAACGTTATCTCCTGGCATAACCATTTCAACTCCTTCTGGAAGTTTGATTGTTCCTGTAACGTCTGTTGTTCTAAAATAGAATTGTGGTCTGTATCCATTAAAGAATGGAGTATGACGTCCATCTTTTTCTTTTTTAATAACATACACTTGTGCAGTAAATTCTGTATGTGGGTGTATTGAACCTGGTTTGCAAAGAACTTGACCTCTTTCGATTTCTGTTCTTTGTACACCACGAAGAAGTAAACCAACATTGTCACCAGCTTGTGCTTCATCTAGAAGTTTTCTAAACATTTCAACGCCTGTAACAACTGTTTGTTTTCCACCGTTGCTCATTCCAACGATTTCAACTGTGTCGTTAATTTTAATTGTTCCTCTTTCTACTCTACCTGTTGCAACTGTACCACGACCTGTGATTGTGAATACATCTTCAACTGGCATTAAGAATGGTTTATCTGTTTCTCTTGCTGGGTCTGGAATGTATGAGTCGATTGTGTCAAGAAGTTCTTGGATTGGTTTTAACCATTCACTGTCAAGATTTCCTGCTTCGCATGCTTCACATGCTTTAAGAGCTGAACCTTTAACGATTGGAGTTGTATCTCCTGGGAAATCATAAGATGATAATAAGTCTCTTATTTCCATTTCTACAAGTTCTGCAAGTTCTGGGTCAGCTTGATCCATTTTGTTCATGAATACAACAATGTATGGAACACCAACTTGACGAGCAAGCAAAATGTGTTCTCTTGTTTGAGGCATTGGACCATCAGCAGCTGAAACAACTAATATTGCTCCGTCCATTTGAGCAGCACCTGTGATCATGTTTTTAACATAGTCAGCGTGTCCAGGACAGTCTACGTGAGCATAGTGTCTGTTAGCTGTTTGATATTCAACGTGTGCTGTGTTGATTGTAATTCCTCTTGCTTTTTCTTCTGGTGCCTTATCAATGTCTTCATATTTCATTTTTTCTGCAAGACCTCTAAGAGCACTGTATTGGCATATTGCTGAAGTAAGTGTTGTTTTACCATGGTCAACGTGTCCAATTGTACCAATGTTAACGTGTGTCTTACTTCTATCAAATTTTTCCTTAGCCATTTTATAATTCTCCTTTTTATTGATATTAGTCGATATGATAATATCATATCTAAAATTTTTTTTCAAACATTTTTAATAAATTTTTGTTTCTTTATTGCCAAAATCAAGTTATTATGATTTTTTGCGTTCGCCTACAATTTTTTCTGTAATTGATTTTGGAACTTCTTGATATTTAAGTGGTTCCATAACAAATGTTCCTCTTCCTTGAGTTTGTGAACGAAGGTCTGTTGCATATCCAAACATTTCAGCAAGTGGAACTTCTGCTCTTACTCTTTGATATCCTGGAATAGAATCGTTTCCAAGAAGAATTCCTCTTCTTGATGTCAAGTTGCCCATAACTGTTCCCAAATATTCATCTGGAACATCGACTTCAACTTTCATAATAGGCTCCAAAAGCACTGGATCTGCCTTTAATGCACCATCTTTAAATGCCATAGAACCTGCAATTTTAAATGCCATTTCAGATGAGTCAACATCATGGTAAGATCCATCAAAAACTGTTGCTCTAAAATCAATGGTTTCATAACCGGCAATCACACCGTTCATTCTTGCTTCGTCGATACCTTTGTTTACAGGTTGTATAAATTCTTTTGGAATTGATCCACCAACTGTTTTATCAACAAATTCATAGCCAGCGCCTGGTTCAAGTGGTTCAAACTTAACCCAGCAATGTCCGTATTGACCTTTACCACCACTTTGACGAACAAATTTACCTTCTGCTTCAACTGCTTTTCTTATTGTTTCACGATAAGCAACTTGTGGCTTACCAACATTTGCTTCTACTTTAAATTCTCTAAGAAGTCTGTCTACAATAATTTCAAGATGCAATTCTCCCATACCAGAAATAAGAGTTTGTCCTGTTTCTTGGTCTGTTTGTACTCTAAAAGATGGATCTTCGCGTGAAAGTTTTCCAAGTGCAAGAGCCATTTTTTCTTGCATATCTTTTGTTTTTGGTTCAATTGCAAGTTGTATAACAGGTTCTGGGAATTTCATGCTTTCAAGTTGAATTGGATGGTCTTTATCGCAAAGTGTATGTCCTGTGATTGTATCTTTAAGACCAACAATCGCAGCAATATCTCCTGCTTTAACTTCTTGAATTTCTGTTCTGTTGTTTGCATGCATACGGATAAGTCTTCCAACTCTTTCGGTTTTTCCGTTGTTTGCATTGTAAACATATGAACCTGCCTTTAAAACACCACTATAAACACGGAAGAATGTAAGCGTTCCAACATATGGGTCTGTTGCAATTTTAAATGCAAGACCAGCAAGTGGAGCATTGAATTCTGGCTTTCTGTCTTCTTCTTCTTCTGTGTCTGGATTTACGCCTTTTATTGCTTCAATATCAACTGGTGATGGCAAATAATCAATCATTGCATCAAGAAGATTTTGAACACCTTTGTTTTTGTATGATGAACCACAAAGCATTGGAGTAACTTGTTTTGCAATTGTTGCTTTTCTTATTGCTTTTTTAAGCTCATCTAGTGCTATTTCTTCTCCACCAAAATATTTTTCAAGAAGAGCATCGTCAGTTTCTACAATTGTTTCAATTAATTCGTTGTGTCTTTTTTGTGCTTCTTCTTTATATTCTGCAGGAATTTCAACTTCATCTAAAATTTTTCCAAGATCATCTTCTGGGATATATGCTTTCATTGTTAAAAGGTCAATTATTCCCTTGAATGTGTCTGCCATGCCTATTGGCATTTGTAGTGGAAGCGGTTTTGTACGAAGTCTATCTCTTACAGATTCAACACATTTGTCAAAATATGCATCATCTATGTCCATTTTGTTTACAAAAATGATTACAGGGACTTTGCATTCATTTGCTTGTCTCCAAACAGTTTCTGTTTGTGGCTGAACTTTGTCACGAGCACTCAAAACAAGCACGGCGCCATCAAGAACTTTTAACGAACGAAGAACTTCAATTGTAAAGTCAACGTGTCCAGGTGTATCAATAATGTTAATTTTGTGATTTTTCCAATGACATGTTGTACAAGCAGAAGTAATTGTTATACCTCTTTCTTGTTCTTGTGCCATCCAGTCCATTGTTGCCGCACCATCGTGCACTTCACCAATTTTGTGGTTGATTCCTGTATAGAAAAGAATTCTTTCAGTTGTTGTTGTTTTTCCAGCATCAATATGAGCCATGATACCAACGTTTCTTGTAAGTGAAAGATTTTCTTCCATTAGTTTTTCTCCTTATTTTTAATTTATTTTAAACGGTTTTAGCGTTTTATAATTTGCTGTTTTTTAATATTTGCAAATTACAGTTTTTTAAAATATTATTTTTATCTTTTTACAACAATCTCAAACTTTTATTTTAAAATGTTGCAATCTAAAAAAGATTATTATCTAAATTTTATTAAGAAAAACAATACTCACTAATATTTGTTCACACAAAAGTATGTAACAAATGTTAGTAAACAAAGTTATTCATAATTAAAATTTAAAATAATTACCATTTGTAATGAGCGAAAGCCTTATTAGCTTCTGCCATTCTGTGCATTTCATCTCTACGCTTAATTGCTGAGCCTTGATTGTTGTAAGCGTCCATAAGTTCGCCTGCAACTTTTTCTTCCATTGTTCTTTCGCCGTTTCTTTTTCTAGCAAAAAGAACAACCCAACGAATAGCAAGAGTTTGTCTTCTTTCTGGTCTTATTTCCATTGGTACTTGGTATGTTGCACCACCCACTCTACGACCTTTTGTTTCTAACACAGGTTTAACATTTTCTATTGCTGTTGTGAAAACATCAATAGGATCAAGCCCTGTTTTCTTTGCTATTATATCAAAAGCACCATAAACAATTCCTTGTGCTATACCTTTTTTACCATCGTACATAACTTGATTAACAAATTTTGTTACAAGTTTATTATGATATTTTGGATCTGGTAGCACATCACGTTTTGGCACACCACTTCTTCTTGGCATAATTACTCCTTTTAAATTCACATTTGTGAATGATTAGTTAAATTTTATTTTAGTTTTTTGGTTTTTTAGCACCATATTTAGAACGGCTTTGATTTCTTTTTGCAACACCAGAAGCATCAAGCGCACCACGAATTATATGGTATCTAACACCAGGCAAGTCTTTAACTCTTCCGCCACGAACCAAAACAACGCTGTGTTCTTGCAAATTGTGTCCAATACCTGGAATATAGCAAGTACCTTCTTGACCATTTGAAAGCTTTACACGGGCAATTTTACGAAGCGCTGAGTTAGGTTTTCTAGGTGTTGTAGTTTTAACTGCTAGACAAACGCCTCTTTTTTGAGGACAGTTTTCTAGAAGTGGTGATTTGCTTTTTTTATCAAAACTTTTTCTTCCACTACGAACTAACTGGTTGATTGTAGGCATTTTCTCCCTCCTTACTTAGATTTGCTAAATTAACATTAAAAACAAAACGAGCAATGTTGAAATTAAATTACTTTAATTTGCCACATTGCCCATTACATTTCGTGTTTAAATAAGTGAAAAATCACTTTTATTAACACAACATGCACCATGCACACAAATTTTGTGCAGTAATCGGTAAAGCAAATGGTAAAATAAAGTTGCTACCTGCTGTTTGTTAATGTTGGCCTAACTAGCAAAATTAGGACTTTAATGTGTTACATGCAAAAGCACACAATCACACGAACAAAATAATAACAAAAAAGTGGTTTTATGTCAACCACTTTTAAAAAAAAAATTGCCAAATCCTTTCACGAACTTGGCATTTGATTTTATTAAACTTGAGTGTTTTAATTATAACTCTCTTTCTGCAACACTGCGTCTATATTCAGCATAAAGCATATCTTCCATCTCTTTGCTAAGACTTAATAATTTAGTTGCATTGTACTCTGCATTTTCTATATCTTGTTGATTTGGTATTCCAAAACAATAATCTTTGCAATTTTTTGCAATTTTTGCCATTGAAATTTTGTCATATAATATTGAAATCAATTTATATGAAGAAATTTCTGTCAATTCACATTTATAAGCAAGTTCAAGTTTATTAAGAAAGTCTTTTTTAGGAAAAACGCATTTCTTTTTTAAATCAATATAACCATCTCCATTAGCATTTTCAACCAATGGCATAATAATTTGTTTTTCTACGCAAAAAAACCACTTTACTTGTGACAATAAATAATTTCGTTCCATATCTGCACCTCTTTTCCAGTTTATCATAGCATCAAACAGACTGTCAATACTCAATTTTAATTATTCGGCAAATTGAGAATTATATAGTTCCGCATAGAACCCATTTTGTTTTAAAAGTTCATCATGGTTGCCTTGTTCAACAATATTACCATTTTTCATCACAAGAATTTGGTCGGCATTTTTAATTGTTGAAAGTCTATGTGCAATAACAAAACTTGTTCTGCCTTCGGTTAGTTTATCCATTGCTTTTTGAATCATTATTTCCGTTCTGGTATCAACACTTGATGTTGCCTCATCTAAAATTAGCATTGGGGCATTGTTTACCATTGCCCTTGCAATTGTTAAAAGTTGTCTTTGACCTTGACTTATGTTTGCCGTTTCGTCAAGCATCATATCATAACCATTTGGAAGCGAACGAATAAAGTGGTCAATATGGGCAAAACAGCATGCATCTTCTATTTCTTTATTTGTTTTGTTTGGGGTTCCGTATGCTATGTTTTCTCTTATTGTTCCATCAAATATCCAAGTGTCTTGAAGCACCATTCCAAAAAGTGCCCTAACATTTTCTCTTGTCATATCTTTTATGTTTACGCCATCAATTAAAATTTCACCACCGTCTATTTCGTAAAATCTCATGAGAAGGTTTACAAGCGTAGTTTTACCTGCACCTGTTGGGCCTACAATTGCAACTTTTTGCCCTGGAAGAATTTTTGCACTAAAATTATGAATAATTGCTTTGTCTTTTTCATAGCCAAAACTAACATTTTTAAATTCAACAAGTCCCTTAACCGAACCAAGTTGAACTTTTGTTTTTTGGTCTTCTTTTTCTTGCTCTTGTTCGTTTAAAAATTCAAAAACTCTTTCACTTGCTGCCGCTGCACTTTGCAGTGTTCCGCTTATTTGTGCCACCTGACCAATTTGTTGATTAAATGTTCTCATGTATTGTATAAATGCAACAATTGTAACAGCAAACAAAGGATTTTTTATTGACATTATTCCACCAACAACACAAATTAAAACATAAACAAGATTTGAAATAAAGTTCATTATAGGATACATCGTGCCAGATAAGAATTGGGACATAAATGCTGAATGACACAAATTTTTGTTTACTTTTTCAAAATCGTTTTGTGCTTTTTCTTCGGCATTAAAAGTTTTTACAATGTTGTGAGCATAGTAATTTTCTTCAATAATACCGTTTATTTCACCAAGTGAATTTTGTTGTTTTACGAAATATTTTTGGGAAAATTTTACAATTAACGAAACCAAAATTAAACTTACAGGCATTGCACAAAGTGTAATTAAAGTAAGTTGCCATGAGTTTACAAACATCATAATAAGCGCACCAAGAAGCATGGTAACGCAAGTTACAATATTGCTTAAACTTTGGTTTAATGTTTGACCAATTGTGTCTACATCGTTTGTAACTCTACTTAAAATATCCCCATAACTTTGACTATCAAAATATTTAAGTGGAAGCACATTTATTTTTTGGGTAATTTGCGTTCTTAGTCTTTTTGTAACCTTTGCAGTTACACCACTTAAAATAAAACCTTGAAAATATGAAAATAATGCACTAATTAAAGTCATGCAAACAAGCCATAGTGATACTGTCATAACTTTTTGCAAGTTTACAGACACATTTTGCGATATTGCACTGAAAATTTCTTCGCTTACAATTTTTGTTACATTTGGAAGAGCGAGTGCAAGCACTGTTCCAATTATTGCAAATAATAGTGAAAAAATTATACTTACATAGTTTGGACGCAAAGATTTAATCAGCATTTTCATAGACTTTTTAAAATCTTTTGCCTTTTCCCCTGTATTCATTCCATGCCCCATTGGTCCACGCTGTTTTATTTTTGGAGTTTTTTCTGTCTTTGCCATTATAGTTCCTCCTTTGAAAGTTGAGATAAGGCAATTTCTTTGTAAACTTCGCAATTTTTTAAAAGTTCTTCATGGGTGCCATATCCAACCATTTTTCCTTCATCTAAAACAACAATCTTGTCGGCATCTATAATTGTTCCAATACGCTGTGCAACAATAATTTTTGTTGCGTCTTTTGTGTATGTTTTTAAAGCCTTTCTCAAATTTTTATCAGTTTTGTAATCTAACGCTGAAAAACTGTCGTCAAAAATATAAATTTCTGGCTTTTTAATTATTGCTCTTGCAATACTGAGTCTTTGTCTTTGCCCTCCTGAAACATTTGTCCCACCTTGTGCAATTTCGTAATCAACACCATCTTCTAATTTTTTAACAAAATCTGATTGACTTACCTTTAAAGCCATTTCTATATCTTCATCGCTTGCGTTTTCATTGCCGTATAATAAGTTGGATTTTATTGTTCCGCTAAACAAATATCCTTTTTGTGGTACATAGCCAAGTTTGTTGTTTAAATCTTCAAGTTTATAATTTTTAACATCTTCACCATCAACCAAAATCTCTCCCTCTGTTGCATCAAAAAATCTTGGTATTAAATTTATAAGTGTGCTTTTTCCACTTCCCGTTGAACCAATAAAGGCAATGGTTTCACCCTTATTAACTTTAAATGATATGTCTTTTAAAACATATTCCTGTGCATCTGGATATTTAAAAGAAACATCTTTAAACTCAACTTCACCAACTGTTTGAGGTTTAACCCCTCTGCCATCATGAATTTTTGACTTTGTTGACAAAACTTCGTTTGTTCTTCTGCCAGAAACCACACCTCTTGGAATAAACACAAAAAGCATTGAAATAAACATAAAACTCATAAGTACATGCATTGCATATTGAGTAAATGTTACCATTGTGTAATATTCAAGCGTGCCAACATTTATTAGGTATGCCCCAACCCAGTAGATAGCAATAGTAAGACCATTCATAATAAGTTCAAGTCCTGGCCACATAAGCGCCATTACCCTATTTACAAATAAATTTGTTTTTGTTAGATCTTTGTTTACTTCTTCAAATTTTTCTTCTTGTTCCTTTTCTGCATTGTATGCCCTAACAACTCTTATGCCTGTTAAATTTTCTCTTGTGACATTATTGATTCGGTCGGTTTTCTTTTGAATTTGAGAAAACTTTGGAACAGCAACAAAAAACAAAAACAAAACAAGAAATAGCATAATTAAAAGTGCAACACCCGTTGTCCAAGAAAGTTCAACACTGCTACCAATAATTTTGCTTATTGCAAAACAAGCCATAACAGGAGCAGTTATTGCCATTCTAAGCGTCATAAAAACAGTTTGCTCAACTTGTTTAATATCGTTTGTTGACCTTGTTATTAGCGATGCTGTTGAAAATTTATTCATTTCTTCCATTGAAAATGAATTTACTTTTTTGAAAACTTCAGTTCTTAACTTTTTTGAAAATCTTGCAGCAATTTTTGACGCCAAAAAGTTCACAACAACCACGCTTGCACAAATTCCAAACGCAATTAAAATCATTTTCCAGCCCACATTCCACAAATCTAACGCCGTAAGTGGCATACCCTGTGCGTGCATTTGAATAAGTGAAATTATGCTTCCCATATATTCAATAAGTTCCATTTCAAGCCAAACTTGAAAAACTATAATACCAACAACAAATAACGAAGCTAACCAATCCATAAATTTAAAATATTTTAATAATTTAATCATAGTTTTTCTCCTTTATTGACACTGTGTCAAATTTAAACAACCTGTATATTATATGAATGAAAAAACATTTTGTCAACCACAATCAATATAACTAAATATTACTATTATATTTGTAATTGTTTTTTGTGGTTAGAAATTTTTTTGCTAATTAACAATTTTTTTCAATAAAATTTTTCCTATTACTTTCTCTTAAAAAACTAAAATTTTTAATTGATTTGTACTTTAATTTATTAATACGTTAGTTACTAATTCTAAATTGACCTAATATTTATCTCAAATTTAGATTTACATAAAACAAAATACCATAATTTTTTTATAATTTGACTTTTAAGTTTGTTTATGATAACATATTTTGCAAATTAAAACATAATTTAAAATTTAATTTTCTTATTAAATTAAAAAAAGGAAGTAACAATGAAAAAATCAGTTAATATTTATTTTAACTGCGACATTAACAGCAAAGATAAGATAGATAGTTTTAAAAAATGTGGCTACGATGAATTTTATGTTGGAATTTATGATGCAAAAGAAACAATGAGTTGGCTTGAACAAATTAAATACGCAAATTCGATAGGTTTAACCTGTACAATGATACATTGTTCATATTATGAACCAAAATTAAATAATTTTTGGTTAGAAAATGAAATTGGCGAGGAAATATGCAATTCATATATACAACAAATAGAAAGTTGTCACAACTACACAAAAAATTTTGTTGTGCACTTAAATGGTGATTACAATTCTATAATTTCACAAATTGGCTTGAATAGAATAAGAAAAATACTAGAAGTTTGCGAGAAATACAATGTTAATTTATGCATCGAAAACTTATATTCAGAAAAAGAAATTCCTTTCATTTTTGAAAACATTAAACACAAAAATTTAAAAATATGCTTAGATTTTGGTCATCAACATTTTCTAACACCAAACTTTGATATTTTAAAAGATTACAATGAATACATATCTGTTTTGCATATACACGACAATAACGGAATAAAAGACGAACATAAAATAATTGGGCAAGGAAATATAAATTGGCAAAAAATTGCTTTTGATTTAAAATCAAGAAAAGATTTAATTTTGGCAAGTGAAATAAAATCAAATGATATTGAAAATTATAAAAGTGTAATAGAAGAAAATTTGCACCAATTAGAGTGGTTAAATGAATTAGTAAATTCTGAAAAAACAATAGAAGTAAATACAAAAATTGGAAAGATATATGCGAATTATATAAATGATAATGATTTTTGTACAATTCAATTAAATACCCAAAGCGAACAAATTGGTTTTATAAATTTCAAATTAAACTCTAAAAACCCCAAAAGTGTTTGGCTAAATAAAATACAAATTAAAGAAAAATATCAATCAAATGGTTTAGCAAATATTTTACTAGAACTATTTGAAACCTATTGTAAAGATAAAAGATATTTTACAATTGAAGGAAAATTTTATCCAGAAAACGACCACGCTAAACCATTCTATGAAAAAAATGGATATACAATAGAAAAAGAATATTATGATACATATATATATAAAGATTTAAGTACAGCTTACTTAAATTCAACACAAAACAAAGAAAATTTAGAAAAGGAATTGTAAAATATTAAAAAATACCCAAAAACAAAAGTTTGGTACCTAAACGAAAGTTTTTGGGTTTTTTGTACAAATAAAAAATCCACGGGTAAAACCCTTGGATTTTTATTTGCTTTGTCTTTCAATTTCTTTTACTATGTTATTTATAACTTGATTTGAATTATGCCACCAATCTCTACTCCAAACTCTGTAAACTTTCCAACCTTTTGATTTTAGAAATTCATTTCTAAACACTTCTCTTTCAAGTGCAGAAGATGAATTTTGAATAACAGATTGGTCTGTTTCAATTCCCAACAAATATTTATCTTTTTTCCTGTCATAAACAGCAACAGAAATTTTACTCTCGGAATTTCCCAAATTTAATTCTGTTTTGTAGCCCAATTTGTTTAGTTTTGTTGCAATTTGATTTTCAATTGGAAGTACATTTGAATATTTTGGTAAAGGCAAAGAATTTTCACTAAAACTATTTAATATGGTTTTAACTTCTTCATTGTTTCCATTAGAAACTGCTCTGACATATGTTAAGTAACTTTTTAAAAGTTTTGGTCCCACAAATTTTGCGTTGTCTACTTTTAGTTCTTCGGGCTCAATACTTGTTACAACATATATTTTTTGTTTTGCTCTGGTGATTGCAACATTAAGTCTATTTTCGCCACCTTCGTTTGAAAGTGAACCAAAAATAGAGTTTACTTTTCCATATTCGTTTTTTGCATAACTTACTGAAAAAATTATTATATCTCTTTCATCACCCTGTACATTTTCAAGGTTTTTAACAAACAAACTAACATCTTCGCCATTTTCAACCCTGTTTGTTTCTTTTATGTACAAGTTTCTAAACTCATCATCATTAAAGCATTGTTTTTCCATTAAGTCTTCAATGCAGTTTTCTTGCTCAACATTGAAAGTTATAATACCAATTGTTTCGTTGTTTTTTCTTGTTTTTAAAATTTGCTTTGTAAGTTCAACAACTTTTTGTGCTTCTTTGATATTTTTTCTGTCTTGCCACATTCCGTCAACAAGTATTCTTTCTATTGGTTTGTGTCTTATATTTTTTGAAACATTTGGTGCAATTTGCAAATTGCCAAAGTAAAACGCCTTGTTTGAAAAGTCGATAAGTTCTTCGTTTTTACTTCTGTAATGATATGTAATGTTGCTACTTGCAAATCTTGACACTGCAAGGTCAAGCAAACTTTCAACTTCAAGTGCTGCTTGCGTTGAATAGTCCAAATCGTCATCAACACTTGCCCCCATATATCTTTTCATAAATGTTGTTGTTGGTCTTAATTGTTTTGCGTCCCCTGCAACAACCACTCTTTTGCCACGATATATTGTTGGAATTGTGTTTTCTATAAACACCTGTGATGCTTCATCAAACAAAACAACATCAAACATATTTCGTTTAAGTGGAAGAATTGTTGAAACATTTTCTGGCGAAAGCAAAAAGCAAGGGAAAAGTTTAAATAAATAATCGCCATAAACTTCCATTGTTTTTCTAATTGGCCAAAAGTTTTGTTTTTTAGAAATTTGATAAATATAATCTTTGCTTGTTGGACTGCCATTTATCATTTTTTTGTATTCTTCAATAAAACTTTGCTCGGCAATTTGTTTGCTTAATTCGTTTTGTTGTTTCTTTAAACTTATAATTCTTGACCTAATGTTTTCAAAGTCTACTATGCTTGAAAGAATTTGTTTTTGTGATGTTTCATACTTAATTATTTCGTGATAAATTCTAATTGGCAATAGTTTGTTTAAAACTTCCATATATTTTGCAAATGTATTTGTATTTTTGTATGCAAAGTTTAAAACAAGTTTTTGATAGTCATCAAGATTTTTAAGTATATTGTTTGTATCTCTAAGTTCAATATAGTTTTCAACAGCACTAAGAAGTAGCCTAATAATTGCATTATTTCCATTTAAAATTCCATCTAGTGCCATTAAGTAGCCACTTTCTGTTAAAACATTTTTTAAAAACTCATATTCCTTTACATACTCATTTATAGCCGTTAGTGTTTTTGTGAATTCTTGATCTATTATTTTTTCTTTTTTTATCATGTTATATTTTGCAATTGGATACATAAAAAACAAAATGTAACTTGCGTTTAAAAATTTAGTTGCATCAGGATATTCAAATTTTGCAATCATTTTAACAAGAGGTTTAACATTTTTGTTTGCTTTTACTTGATTGTAATATGACAAAATTTGTCTTGAATATTTATATTTTGCAACATCAAACAATGCTTGTCGTTTTTGACACAAGTTTTTAAGTTTGTTTTGCGCTTCAATTACAACATGAACACTCAAATCACTTTTTAGGTGGTCAATAAACGGATTTTTCTTTTTTTCTTCAACAAAATTATAATATATTTCTGCCTTATTTTTTTCGTTTAAAATGCTAAGCGCCTTTGTTAGTTCTTCATAATTTAATGCCATAAGTTGCTTTTCTTTAAGCATTTGTTTGTATATTGAATACTCTGTTGACCTTTTCCCTATTTTGTATGAATTATAGTACATTTCTTGAAGTGATATTCCAAAAGGTGTTTTGTTTGTTAAACAATTTGATATAACATTTAAATTGTTAATTTCTGTTTCAAGGTGCTTGGTTGTTTCTTCATAGTCTCTATATAGTTTTTCGCTGTAAAAACTATTCAAAACATTTTCGTGTGCAGTGTAACATCTTTCATAAAAAACTCGTTTTTCTTTTTCTGCATCAGTTATAAACATCGCTTTGCTGTTTAGTGATGAAAGTCTATTGAAAACTACTTCTAGTGCTGCTTTCTTTTGAGATACAACAAGAACTTTTTTGTTTTTGCAAATTGCATCAGCAATAACATTTACAATTGTTTGAGATTTTCCTGTTCCCGGTGGTCCATATATAACCATGTTGCCACTTTCGTTGACTTTTCTAACAACTTGCTCTTGTGCATAGTCAACATTGTTGATTAAATATAAATTTGAATATTTTGCTGTTTTATGTTTTGTTTTTTTGGTGTTTAAAAGTTCGTTTATGCTGTCATTTGTAAGATGCCTTTTTTCAAGTGCAGAATAATCGTTATAAATGGAATTTGCCAAACTGCATCTTGACAACAAACACAAATGTTTAATTTCAAGGTTACTGCTTTCATTTGGCTCACCATATCTATTAAATGGAAAAATGTTTTTTCTTGAACTGTAATCAAACTTTATTCCAAATGTTTTTAAATAATTTAAAAGCGCTTGCAAATTGTTAAATTTTGGTTTTAAACATTCAAACTCCATTTCCATTTCTTCCAAGTTTAAATGCGCATCATCTGCCATTGCAAGCATAAGTGCTTTGTTTAGTTGTATGTTCTCACCATATTTTAAACAGATATTTACATTTGAATCATCAATGACATCAATAACAATTGGAAACATTAGTAGTGGTGCTTTAAAAACATAATTTCTTACAGCACCATAAACAAAAGGATAGCATAAATATAATTCATATCTACCTGTTTCCTTTTCTATTTCTTCAATTTCACGCTTTAAACTTTTAAGGTTTTGAACTTCCTGCAAAATCGCCTTTTTTGAAAATTCCCTTTTTTGCCTGTCAAACTTTTGTTTGTCTTTTTCGTTTTCAAATTGTTGGTCAGGAAATTTTGCATCAATGTTGTTGGCTTTTAAAATTGCTTCTTTGTTTTCTTTGCAAATAAGTTTAAATGGAATACTTTTTCCATTCCATAAAAGCTCTAAAAGTTCATTTGCTTTTTCTTGGTCTTGATATAAAATTTTACCAATATCATAACCATTTTTTTTGTTAAAATTTTTAAGGTATAAACTTCTATTTTTACCACTTATCTCAATTAATCTTTCTTTATAATATGTATATATACTTTTCATAATTATCCTTCGCCTAATAAGTATAATACAACCTTTGTTTTTATTCAAGTGATAAAATTTAAAAATATATTAAAAAATTTGTCTTTAAATTTATATCAAATTGATAATTTTTTTATTTTTCCTTTTAGCATATTCGTATGCAATTTTTGTTCCACTTTTTTGCTGTGTTTTTGCAAGTGGCTTTTTTTTGCTATCTTTTTTTGGTGGAATATAATTTTCATCATAATAAAAAACGCAAAAATCACTGTCGTCTATCATTGCAAAATTTCTTTCAATATAACTTGCTTTATTTGATGTGTATTTTGTTTTATGTTCAATTTCTTTTTCGTAGCAAAATAAATGAATTTGCTTTTTAAAAAATATTGAATACATTTGTTCCCACTTTTCTTTTTCACTTGAAAGAACAACACTTTCACTTTTGCAAGTGTATGCAATTCTTTTAATAAATGAATAAGTTTTCATTAGCTCTGTAACCACAACATGACAAAAATCATTAAACCCACTTTTGCTTCCAAACAAAAAATTTGTTACCCCTTGCTTTTCAATTAAATAAATAAGTACCTTTTTTAACTTTTCTTCAAGTAAATTTGATACTTCAATTTTTCTATGACCAATAAAACAACAAGATTTATGTTTTTCCATAATAAAAAATCTCCAAAATATCGATAATGAATACACTCACTAATCAGTGTAACATAATTTTATGTTTATGCGTATTCAAATTTGCAAATTTCATGAAATTTTATGTATGCGATTTACTCATTCATAATAACTCTTATTTTATAATTATTTATGGAAATAAAATTAAAGGGGGCTTAATGGACATTAAAAAAATATTAGCAAGAATTGGTTATATAAGGAATAAAGCAAACTTATCTGCAAGAGAAGTTAGTCAAAGAATGGGTATGAGTCCACAATATGTTGCACAAATTGAAAGTGGAAGAATTGTTTTAAAAGTTGAAAAATTATTACAAATTTTAAAAATATGTGAATTTCCTATTGAAAGATTTTTTAGTTCTAATATTGAAGATTACAACATTGACATAGAATTAAAAAATTTGATAGAGTCTTTGCCTACCGACAAAAAGAAAAATATAATTGAGTTTATAAAAAAATGACTTGTTAGAATAAAAATTATGAAATTAAAAGAAGCAGTTGCAAAAAGAATAAAAGAAATAATGAAAGAAAAAGATATAACACAATATCAATTATTTAAGTTTAGTGGCGTACCACAATCCACAATAAGTACAATTTTAAACTTAGAAACCAAAACAGTTAAACTTAGTTCCATTTATTATATTTGTAGTGGCTTAAATATTGAGTTAAGCGATTTTTTTGATTGCAATTATTTAAAATTAAAAAATTTAGATGATTAAATAAGACACACATAACTAATATTATTGACATAATAAAAATAAACATTTATATATATTGTACATTTACATATTTTTAAGGAGTTTATATGCAATTTCAAATGTGGAGTTTTTGGCATTACTTATATATTTTATCGCCAGCAATTATAATGGTTCCGTTGTATTTTATATTAAGAAACAAGAGTTATAAAACAAAATACATAATAGGTATTGTTATTGGAGTTTTGTCGCTTAGTGTTTTGATTATTAGGAATATTGATATCTTTGTTAGAAATGGTTTTGACCCCCAAATAATACCTTTGCAAGTATGCCATTTTGGAAATATTATGGTATTTATTTCTCTTGTTTTTAGAAGCAAAATTGCAACATCTGTTTTGTGGTGTTTAAATTTGCTTGCAGCATTTTCTTCATTGATTGTTGCAGACAGTTTGGCAGGATACAGCAATTTCTTCTCTATAAGAGCACAAGCGTATTTTTGGGGACATCTATTAATTGTTGTTGGTGCTTTGTATGCTGTTATAATGAAAATTGTTAGAATTGATTTTAAGTCGTTTTTATACGGAATTGGTGTTATAGTTTTGCTTTTAATACCATCAATAATTCTAAACTCGTATTTTAACGATGTTTTGGGCAAAAATATAAACTATTTTTATATATATAATTCTAACGGAGTTCCTTTTGAATTCTTATATATTGGAGAAAGAGCACAATATGGCTGGTTTACAATAAATTGGTTTTACACAATTTCACTTATCGTTATATTTGCCGTTTTGTTGTATGGTATATATAATATTCAAAAACTCTTTTATTTAAAAGACAAAAATTATCAAACACATCACATTTTTTATAAAGAAAAAAAATCACAATAAAACATATTGTGATTTTTTCCGTTTTTCAACAATTTAAATTTATTTAATAGTTATATTATCATTATCCACATCAACATTAAGTGTTGTGTTTGGTGCAATATCGTTTGCAAGCATATATTTTGCAAGTATTGTTTCAACATTGTTTTGAATATATCTTTTAAGTGGTCTTGCACCAAAGTTTATATCAAAACCATTATCAATAATAAACTCTTTTGCCTTGTCTGTTACATTTAGAATGATTTGTTTATCTTTTAACCTTTCTTTTAAGTTATTTAAAAGCAAATCAACAATTTGTTTAATTTCTGTTTTTACAAGTGGCTTAAAGAAAATAATTTCATCAAGTCTGTTCAAAAATTCTGGTCTAAAACTTTGTTTTAATAGTGCGTTCACTTGATTTATTGCATCTTCGCTAATTGTTCCATCTAGTTGTATTCCTTGCATAATGGCGTCAGCACCAAGGTTTGATGTTAAAATTATTATTGTGTTTTTAAAGTCAACTGTTTTGCCTTGTCCGTCTGTTACTCTACCGTCATCAAGTATTTGCAAAAGCACATTAAATACATCTGGGTGTGCCTTTTCAACTTCATCAAATAGTATTACACTGTATGGTTTTCTTCTTACTTGTTCGGTTAGTTGTCCACCTTCTTCATAACCAACATATCCTGGTGGTGCACCAATAAGTCTAGACACAGAGAATTTTTCCATATATTCACTCATATCAATTCTTATTAAATTTTTCTCGGTGTCAAACAAGTTTGCACAAAGTGTTTTGCAAAGTTCGGTTTTACCAACACCTGTTGGTCCCAAGAACATAAACGAACCAATTGGTCTATTTGGATCTTGTATTCCTGCCCTTGACCTAATTATTGCATCACTGACTTTTTTAACTGCATCGTCTTGACCAATTACCCTTTTGTGAAGTTCTGTTTCCATATTTAATAGTTTATCTCTATCGCTTTGAAGAAGTTTTGAAAGTGGAATTTGTGTCCAACGACTAACAATTAGTGATATTTCTTCATCTGTAACTTTGCTTTTTAACAAATTGTTTGAAGTTTCTTTTTGTTCCAATTCTTCTAGTTGTTTTTTAAGATTTGGCAATTTGTTATATTTAAGTTCTGCTGCCTTATTCAAATCATATTCTTGTTGTGCTTTTTCTATGTCTGCGTTGGTTTTTTCTATGTCTTGTTTAACTTTGTTTATTTGGTCAATATTTTCCTTTTCTTTTTGCCATTTTGCTGATAATGTATCAAATTCTTCTTTTAATTTTGCGTGTTCTTTATTGATGTTTTCTAAATGTTCTTTACTTAATTTGTCCGTTTCTTTTTTAAGTGCGGCTTGTTCTATTTCAAGTTGTATCATCTTATGTCTTATATCGTCCATTTCGGTTGGCATGCTGTCTATTTCACTTTTTACCATTGCACACGCTTCATCAACAAGGTCGATTGCTTTATCTGGCAAAAATCTATCAGTTATATATCTATTTGAAAGCGTGGCAGCACTTATTAGTGCACTATCGCTAATTTTTACTCCATGGAAAACTTCATATCTTTCTTTTAGTCCACGAAGTATTGCAATTGTGTCTTCAACTGTTGGTTCACTCACCATAACAGGTTGAAATCTTCTCTCTAATGCTGGGTCTTTTTCAATATATTTATGGTACTCATTTAATGTTGTTGCACCAATGCAGTGAAGTTCTCCTCTTGCAAGCATAGGTTTAAGCAAATTGCCTGCGTCCATTGCACCGTCTGTTTTTCCTGCTCCAACAATTGTGTGAAGTTCATCAATAAACATGATTATTTCGCCTTCACTCTTTTTTATTTCGTTTAATACTGCCTTTAATCTCTCTTCAAATTCACCCCTATATTTTGCACCTGCAACAAGTGCGCCAAGGTCAAGTGAGAAAATTTTTCGGTCTTTTAAACTGCTTGGAACATCGCCTTTTGCAATTCTTATTGCAAGACCTTCAACAATTGCAGTTTTACCAACACCTGCTTCGCCAATTAAAACAGGGTTGTTTTTGGTTTTTCTTGAAAGTATTCGTATTGTGTTTCTTATTTCGTTATCTCTTCCAATCACTGGGTCAATTTTTTGATTTTTTGCAAGCGAAACAAGTTCTGTTCCATACTTTTCTAAAACATTGTATGTTGATTCTGGATTGTCTGTAACCACTCTTGTATTCCCCCTTATTTTACTTAATTCTTTAATAAAACTATCTTTTGTTAAATTAAACTCTTTAAAAATTTCCTTTAACAAACTTTCTGGCTTTTCTAAAAATGCCATAAAAATATGTTCAACCGAAACATATTCGTCTTTCATGTTTTTTGCAATGTTTTCGGCAAGGCTTAAAGAACTTACAAGTTCGTTTGAACCATAAACCTCACTTTGTCCACTTACAGTAGGCAAAGTTTTTAATTTATTTAAAATAGTATTCTTTAAATTCTCACAATCAATATTCATCTTTTCTAGAATTTCATAAATTAGTGTTTTTTTATCTAGCATTTCATAAACAAGATGCGACTGTTTTAATTCGGAGCAATTATCATTTTTTGCTTTTTCTTGTGCAGAATTTAAAACTGATATACTACTTTGCGTATATTTTTCAAAATTCATGTTGCCCCCTTTTGATTTTTAACAATGTAATATTTTTTACACCTTAAAAACCATAAATATAATAGCACAAAAAATTAGCACTGTCAAGGTGAGAGTGCTAATTTTTTCTAAAATTTTATTATTTTTTTGTTTTAGAGATATCTTTACCAAGTTGAATTTTTAACACAATGCAGGCAACTATTAAAACTAAAAGTAGTGTTCCCCAACCAACTAATGTAAAAGGAAAACCAGAACTGTTTAAACTGTTTACAAATTGAAGTGAATATATCATTGCAACAAGTCCAATAAACCTACATATTAAATTTACAAAAAAGTAAAACCAAAAGTTTAGTTTTACGCTTCCAATAACCAAGCACAAAAGGTCATCGGGAAACACAGGGAGCAAAACGGTTAAAGCATAGAACCACTTACCCTTTGTGTTAATAACCTTTACCCATTTTAAATATTCTTCTTCACTTCCTGCACACCAAATAACTGCTTTGCTTCCCCATTTTTTGCCAATAAAATACGAGATTACAACTCCCGTCATATATGCGAGCATTGTAACAAATATAAAAATCCAACCACTTATGCTATAAAGGTTTAAGTTGATGCTATCAATAACTATTG
>CALWDY010000030.1 GCA_944376825.1 uncultured Clostridia bacterium | reverse complement strand
TAAATACAATAAAGCAATATACAATGGTTATTCCAAGTTCTATTCCCATAAGCAGAACTCGAATATCAAATGTGTTATATGCGTTTTCGCCAACAATTCCCATTGTTAAGTATGTGATAAATCCAATGCAAAGCAATGAGATAATTGTTCCATAGTATTTGATTATTGTTGCAAATCTTTTTAAATTAAAAAACGGATACAAAACAACAAGCAAAATAACTGAATAATTAAGCCAATTCAAAATTAAAGAAATACATGTTAAAACAGGGCTATCTATTGGTGAAGATGACAATTTATAAACATTCGTAAGTGCATCATCTCCCAGCATATACCTAAAAAAGAACACCACTGCCAAAACACCTGAAACAACCTTATAAAACATATTAGGAATTTGTTGCTTTTTTACTTTAAAAACTATATATGTTGCAATCAAGCTGATAGCAACAAAAAACAAACTTAATATTTGACCAAGTAACATTTTCTCTCCTGTGAAACTACATTTATTTTTTGCAAAATTTTAATAAAAATTTATAACAAATAATAATAAAATAATAAACTTAAAGAAAGCGTGAAAAAACTTTCTCACAGCAATGAGAATATTTTTAACAAATAAGTTTGTTGTTTAAAATGTATAAATTATATTCATTAATACAAAATTTGTTGCTTAATTTTGTTAAGTGTTTGTCTTCTGCGTCCAAAATTAGAGCATCTATTTTGCTTGTGCAAAACCAAATCAGAGGGCAAACGCAACCCCATATAAACAATTCACAAACAAACATACCTAGCATGATTTGTTGAAAAGATTGCACAACCAAAAAATAATTAGAAGCAAAGTTTAATATAAAATTGCTTGAAAAATTTGAATTTTTAAAAAGAAAAGTAATATCGCAAAACATAAATGGAATTGTTTGTGTAAATGCAAAAAAAGTTAGTGCAAAAACTTGTGCCACCAACATTGTTCTAAGAAAAATTTTTTTTACAATTTTAAAGTTATGCATTTTTCTCCAAAAAAATTCCGTGTTTTTTATAGTGTATAATTAATATAAATTTTTGTCAAGCATTTTTTTAATTAAGTGCAACATAAAAAATAAACCATTCTAAAATTATACACTAATATTAAACAAATTTAAGTGGTTATTTAACTTGATTTTTTTGTAACATGATGATATCATTTACTGTACAAATTTTGATATATAGAGGATAAAAATGTTAGACAAAAAGTATAATTTTTTAGAAAAAGAAGCAAAATGGCAAAACTATTGGTTTGAAAACGATATTTATAAATTTGAACCAAATAAAAACAAAAAAATTTATTCAATAGACACTCCCCCACCAACAGTTAATGGAAAAATTCATATGGGACATTTGTCTTCATATATGCATATTGAAACAATTGCAAGACATCATCGTATGAAAGGTGAAAGTGTATATTTTCCATTTGGATTTGATGATAATGGACTTCCAACTGAAAGATATGTTGAAAAAGTTATAAAGAAGAGAGCATACGAACTCCCAAGGGCAAAATTTATTGAACTTTGTCTTGAAGAAACAAAAAAATTGGAAGATGAATTCTTTTCATTATATAAATCTGCTGGATTTAGTTGCAACTTAAAGCAACATTACTCATCTATTTCTCCAAGAACGCAAAAAATCTCTCAACAATCATTCATAGAACTATACAACAAAGGTTACATCTATCATGCCGAATCACCTGTTTTGTGGTGCACAGAATGTAGAACGGCTTGCGCTCAATCCGAACTTGAAGACGCTGAAATTGAAAGCACATTCAACTATATAAAATTTAAAATTGCAGGAACAGAAGAATATGTAACAGTTGCAACAACAAGACCAGAAATGCTTTGTGGCGTTGTTTGCGTATTTATTAATCCTGACGACAAAAAGAATGCACACCTACTTGATAAAAAATTAATTGTGCCATACTTTAACTTTGAAGTACCTGTTCTTACTGATGAACTTGTAAGCATGGACAAAGGCTCTGGGGTTGTTATGTGCTGCACCTTTGGAGATACTGTAGATAAAGAATGGCAAAGAAGACACAATTTACCAATTAAAAAATGTTTCACAGATTATGGAACAATGACGGAACTTGCAGGCGAATTTCAAGGGCTTAAAATTATTGAAGCAAGAAAGGCTGTCATAGAAAAATTAAGAGAAAATGGCCTTCTTATTAAACAAGAGAACATCGTTCATAATGTTTCAACTCATGATAGATGTTCGACCCCTGTTGAAATAAGCGTAAAACCACAATGGTTTATTGATGTTCTTTCACACAAAAAAGAATTATATGACGCCGGACTAAAACTAAATTGGGCACCAAAAACGATGCGTGCAAGATATTTAAATTGGGTAGAAAACCTTGCATGGAATTGGTGCATATCAAGACAAAGATATTTTGGAATACCATTCCCAGTTTGGTATTGCAAAAACTGTGGCAATGTTATTCTTGCAGACATAGAAGACTTGCCAGTTGACCCACTTAAAGACAAACCAAAACACGCTTGCAAATGCGGATGCACAGAATTTATTGGCGAAAGTGATGTTATGGACACTTGGGCAACATCAAGCTTAACCCCTCAAATTTCAACTGATATGTACACGCAAAAAGGTCTTGATGATAGTATGGTTCCAATGAATTTAAGACCAAATGCACATGACAATATTCGTGTTTGGGATTTTTATACAATTGTAAAAAGTTTATATCACTTTAACAAACTCCCATGGAATGACTTGATGATTTCTGGATATGTAACAAGCGCAGATGGAAGCAAACTTGCAAAATCAAAAGGCAACAACACAAACTCTCCACAAAAAATTATAGAAACATATTCAGCCGATGTAACAAGATATTGGGCAAACAGTTTAACTCTTGGAAAGGATACCGCATTTTCATTAATAGAATTTGACAATGGTAAAAAACTTATAAACAAAATTTGGAATGCATCTAAATTTGTTTTAAGTTTTCTTGAAAATTATACCCCACAAGAACAAGATCTTGAAATTATGGACAAATGGCTAATAGAAAAATATAAAGACTTGTATGTGAGATATATTTCGCTTTTAGACAAATATGAAATTGCCCTTGCCTTAAATGAACTTGAAAAATTCTTCTGGAACTTCTGCGATAATTATATTGAACTTGTAAAAAGAAGATTATATAACCCAGATATTTATGGAGAAAAACAATGCAACAGCGCAAAGTATACGTGCTATTATGTTCTTCTTGGAATATTAAAAATGTTTTCCCCTGTTCTCCCACACATCACTGAAGAAATATACATGAATTTTTACGCTGAAAGAGAGAATTCAAAATCAATTCACATTTCAAATTATTTAAACATGGGCGAAGATGCCAACAAAACTTTAATTGAAAATGGAAACAAGGTCATTGATATTTTGTCAGCAGTAAGACAGTTTAAATCCGAAAATAATGTTTCACTTAAAACATTTATAAAAGATATAAAAGTCTCGTCAAAAATAAACAACTTTATTAAACAAGCCGAAGTAGATTTAAAAGCAGTTTGCTCAATAAATGAAATAGATTACAAAGACGGCGATTTTAATGTTGAGATTGGCGAAATAATACCAGATGAACAATAAATTTAAAGGAGAATATATGAAAGAAAAATGTTTTGTTATGATTAAACCAGGTTTTTTAAATTATGAAAATGAAATTGTTGAAAGGCTTAATAAAATAGGAACAATAACAAAAAGATTCCAAATAAAATTAACTGATGAAATTTTAAACAAACACTACGAAGAACACATTGGCAAACCATTTTTTGCAGAACTTGTTAACTATATGAAAAGTGACGAAGTTGTAGGTTTTGAGGTTGAAGGCGAAGAAGGGCTTGTAAAAAATATAAGAGAATGTGTGGGTGCAACAAAAAATCCAGCCCCAGGAACAATTAGACATGATTTTGGTATTGGTGATGTAACAAAAAATGTTATACACGCATCTGATAGTCCAGAAAACGGAATTAAAGAATGCCAAAGAATGTTTGACTATGTTGAAATGTTAAATAAATAAAAATAAAAAATAGTAAATTTAGTAGAAAGAACTACAAATTTACTATTTTTTTTGTATAACTCGGTTGTGTATTTTGTATATTTTACAAAATATTTATTCCCAGTTAAAAAACAAATTAAAAATGTCACCACTATCATAACGAATAATTTAATAATAGTATTATCAAATAAATCATACAAAGTTGATGCTGAAATTGCAAAAAATACATGATATAAATAAATTGTTTTTGTTGTTTTTCCAAAATTTGTAAACCACATTTTTTTGCTTGGAATAATTAGCAAAAATGCAAAAAACAATAATAAACAAAATATATATCTTAATATCCTATAAAAAATGTTCACATAATCATAAGACATATAAAATATCATATCAACATCAATATCTTTAAAAACGAAAAAAGTTGCAAATAATATTAATAAAATAATTAAAAAACAAATTATTTTAATATAAACTTTATTATTTTTTTTTATTTAAATTTACATTTTTAAAAAAATATCTAATTAAAAAGAAAGGATATAGACAAACGCTTCTTGAAATTATTCCTAAATATTGGGGAAGTTCAATATATCCAAAAAACAATGCAAAGCAAAATGATATTATAATTAAAGTTATTTTAAGCCATTTTTTGCTCACATTTTTTAAAAATAATGTGGTTAATAAATATAAACTTAAAGTTAAAAGAAACCATAAACTATAAAACGGAAATAAATGGTCAAAAAAATTAATATCCACGATAAATTTAAATACAATAAAAATTATTTGAAATATTATGTATGGTAAATTAATTTTGATAAAATATACTTTATGTCAAATTAGCAAAATTTCCTGAAACATAAAAAAATAATGGCATATGTATTAAAAACAAAAAATTATATACCCACTTTATGTATATTGATGTAGTTTCATATAAAGGCATTAGGCAATGACTCAACACAACAAAATATATTGCAATTGCCTTAATGTTATCATAATAAAAATCTCTTTCAACTTTCTTTTGCACTTTTTTTATGGCTTCCTTTAAAAAGTTTTATAATCCATTTAATGTAATAAGGTAACATTGCAATGGCGAAAACACCAAATGTATATTAAATGTACATAAGCAAAGGTGTTAAATTATCACCCAAAATTGAACCTATGTTATAAAGTAATTTTGTTTGAATTCTATATGGCATCATACTCATTAAATTAAGGTGAAAAATTAAATTTACAACAAGAGCAACAACAAAGAAAATTGAAACAAAACTTATTCCTGCCAAAAAACTTTTTTTGCTGAGTTTAAACTCCCCGCTTATCAAAATTGCATAACCAAAATAAATCATTGTTGTATGATAAAAAATTGTATATAAACTATAAAAATTAAAAAGTGGATAGCCATTACCAGCAAAGATATCATTTAAAAATACACCACAATATGCACCTATAACAAGCATAAATATTGCCGAAATTCCCATTTGTTTAATAAATCCTTTGCCATAGCCAGCAAAATACAGTGCATAAATAAAAAGTGAACAATAAAAAAGTGGCACCCAATTTTCAGGAATCAATTTTGGATTATTTATTGCAAAAAACAATATTTTTAAAATTTCACCCACTGTTAAAACAATCGCAAAAATTTTAATTTGTTTATATACATTCCATTTCTTTTTATAAAATAAATATAAAATTGTTGCAACTCAAACAACAGAAAGTCCACACAGCAGAAAATATTCCCAAGAGAAAAAAGACATTCCATATTTTATAAAAAAATCTTTTGTTCCCGGGTCTCCTGATCTATAAAAAAACCTTTAAAAAAATCCTTTTGTTTATCCTTTGTAAAGTAGTATTAAAAATATTATCATTTTTATTTACATTTTACAAACAAAAATATATAAATCAATTTATTACTTATCTTTGATCACTTATGTTTGCATCACTGTTATTTTGTTGCAATTCTGCCACTGAACTATATGGAACACCTGATGTTGTACCGCTTAAAAGTGCTATGTCCACAGCATTTTGTGGATCCCCCCAAGAATTACCAGAAAATTGAAATATTGCACCATCTACAACCCAACCACGAGTATTAAACACCACATTGTGTGTAATAAAACCTGTGGAATTTGGATTTAAGTAACCACTTTGTCGTAGCGAATAAAAAATATTTCCATCTATCCAATTATTTTGTGTTCCACCCTGCGTAACAATTCCCCTATTTGTTACCCATGTATCAGAACTACCTGCCTGTGTTGGACCATAAATAATGTTGTTTCTAATCACATTATTGTTTCCACCAACTTGAATAAATTCAACAGGATATGCATTATCGCTTGTAAATGTAAAACCTTGAATTTTGTTCCCACTTCCTGTTACTAAAAAAGGAACAACACTACTAGTTAAAAGTATAGTGGCATTTGGTTTTGCATCTAGCGTTATGTTGTTTTTTGATATAGTTGTAGTTGTATCTATTGAATAAGTTCCATCATAAACATGTATTGTGCCATTGTTTGCCACCAGATCTAATGCATCTTCAATGCTTGGAAGTGGATTAGATTGTGTACCTATTCCTCCAACTGTATTGCTTCTAACATACAAATCGTAAGGATTAACAACATTATTCCCAGCAGGTCCCGTTGCTCCCGTCGGCCCTGTTGCTCCAACCTGACCTTGTGGACCTGTTGCTCCTGTGGACCCTGTTGGACCTGTTGGACCAATTATCCCTTGCGGTCCCGTTGGTCCCGTTGCACCTAATTGTCCTTGAGGTCCCGATGCTCCTGTTGGACCCGTGGGACCTATTAAACCTTGTAAGCCTTGTTCTCCTTGTGGACCTGTGGGACCCGTTGGACCTGTGGGACCTGTGGGACCAATTCCAGATGTTTCAAAAGGTTGATGTATATGTTTTATATTAATATTACAACAACAATTTTTACTTTTACAACATTCATTTTTATTGCAGATATACGGATAGAAAAATTTCAAAAGACCTCCTTAATAACATATCATTATATGTAGTAAAAGTTTTATATGACAATATAGTTTATTTTTCATATATAATATTTTTAAAATCATTTGTTAAATACTTATATTATATGTTAAGTTATTTTTAAGGAGGAAAAATGAAAAAAATAATATTTTTAATTGCATTTGTTTTCATGTTTGGGGCTTTTAGCACAATTTTATTTGCTTGTAATAACTCCCCCAAGGCATACACATTTGCAAGTACAAAAGAATTGTATGCTTTTTCAGTTGTTTCTGGCATGGAACTTGCACTAGGCAATGAAACATCTAATCAATTAAAACAAACACAAGATGAGTTTAACCAAATGGTAGAATATGTTCATTCCTACTTGCCAACATTTGAAGGTTTTTTGGGCAACAATAACCTTATTACTCCACAAGAACAAACATCCGACAAACCTGAGTATTCAAAAATGCTAGTTGTAAAATATAAAGATATGCTAAACAATGAACATGATTATAAGCTTTATTACAATGAAAGCGTTCCATCTCAAAATAATAGACCAAGCATCAGCGATGATGATTATGAAGTTTCAACAAAATTAAGTGGTGAAGTTGTATACAATAACACAACATACACACTTGAAGGCATTAAAGAAGTAGAAAAAGATGAAATAGAAATAAAATTTACAGTCAACCTAGAAAACAATAAAAAAATTGTTATAGAACAAGAAACCGAAAACAATGAACAAGAATTCTCTTACACAATTTTTAATGGCAACACTGAAATATATAGCACTTCATTTGGAGTGGAAATAGAAAACGGAATGATTGAATTTGAGACTGAATATGAACAAAACAATACAGAACTTGAACTTGAAATAAAACAAGCAGAAAAAAACAACAACAATAAGTTTTATGTTGAATACGAAAACAATAATCAAAAAACCAGAATAACCGTTGAAAAGATAATAGAAAATAACACAGTAAAATATATATATAGCAACAATAATCACACAGTTACAAAAAATGCATAGAGATATATTTTTATAAAAAAAACGCAAAACACACTTTTTAGAAATTTTTAAAAAGTGTGTTTTCTTATTTGTTAATTAAATTAACTTATTGTAATTGTAATATCTTCTGTTACTTCAATAACAACAGTCTTTTGTTCTCTTGCCACAAATAGAGAATATTCCTCTCCATTGCTAACATTAATATAAATATATCCAGCTGCAGGAGCCCATCCACTTCCAAAAACTTCACACCAAAATGTTATAGAGTTAATATTATTTAGTTCAATCTCCCATGTCTCATCAACAGACTTAGAACCGCCTTCAATCCCAGTATCTGTATACCATCCCCATAAATCTTTGTTAATACCATCTCCCAATGTACCAGAAAAATCATCCTGCGTTATTATTGTAACTGTATATCCCGTACTCAGTGTGTACAACTCAACTTTTAAAGAATAATTAAAAGCAACATCTTGAACCGACTTTGTTGCATCGTCAAGTGAAAATGCAATCACCATATTTGTTCCTTCTGTCAACTTTGCTATGTTTGTTTTATTTGCTGTTTGATATATTACGCTGTTTATATCCCCTGTTGTGTTGTTTGTTAAGGAAATGTTTACATTTACACTTGAACTTAAATTCTTTACATTTATTACAACATAATATGTAAACGCATTATTAT
>CALWDY010000029.1 GCA_944376825.1 uncultured Clostridia bacterium | reverse complement strand
AAGTCAAAACTAGATTTAAATAAATAACAAAAACTTGTTGCAAAAATGATTGTAATATGCTATACTCACAAAGTATTGATTTGCCGAAGTGGTGGAATGGCAGACGCGACGGACTCAAAATCCGTTGTTGGCAACAACGTGCGGGTTCAAGTCCCGCCTTCGGCACCAATTAAAATAACTGTGCTTCATGCACAGTTTTTTTTGTTAATAGCGTATGACATTCCACCACTTTTATACGGGGTCCCCAAAAAAGTTTATACACTTTTTGGGGGAAAGGAAAAACCGAGCAAATTGGCGATATAATTTGCATTTATGCAAATTTAAGCATTGAGCGAGTGTTTTGACGCAATGGCAGACGCACAAGACTCAAAATCCGTTGTTGGCAACAACGTGCGCATTTTATGTCCCGCCTTCGGCACCAATTAAAAAAACTGTGCTATATGCACAGTTTTTTAATTAAAGAATTATATTATTTATATTTTTTACCACTTTATTTGATTGATTGTATTTTTAATGCAATCAATAGAATCACTCAATCTGTCTTCTTCATAAGAAGTAAGTTCTAAATACAATGTTTCTTTTACTCCCTTTCTGTTTAAAATTGTTGGCATGCCAATAAATATATCATGCTCCTTATTGTAAGCAGAAACAGTCATAATTTCATTAGAATTTTCAAGTATTGCATTTGTAATGTTGGTTAAACACATTCCAATTCCATAGCATGTATTCCCCTTTTTATTTATAATATCGTATGCACTTGTCCTAACATTATAAAGAATTCTTGAACGCTGGTCATCAGATAAATATTTTGTTGCTTTATTCAATCCAATTATAGCATTGCTCCATGGCACAAATTCACTATCCCCATGTTCACCAATTACATATGCATGAATATTTTTAGGATTAACACTAATTTCATCGCATATTAACCCTCTTAATCTTGCTGTGTCCAAAACTGTTCCACTTCCAATTACTTTATGTGGCGGAAAGTTGGACAATTTGTATGTTATATAGGTCATAACATCTAGTGGATTTGTTGCAATTAAATAAATTCCATTAAATTTTGTTTTGTTAATTTCTTCTATTATATTTTTAAATACAATATAATTTTTGTTTATTAAATCTCGTCTTGTTTCTCCAACCTCTTGATTTCTTCCTGCACATATACAAACAATATCTGCATTATTGCAGTCCCTATAATCTCCACATTTCACAACTATGTGATTTGAATTGTACGTTGCAGCATGACTTAAATCTAATGCTTCTCCTTCTGCTTTTATTTTATTAATATCAATCAAAACAAGTTCATCAACTTTGTTTTTTGTTGTTACCAAACTGAAAGCATAACTCATCCCCACATTGCCACAACCAACAACAACCACTTTGCTCATATAAATCTCCTTTTTAATCAAAAAAAACATGATTTTGTCATGTTTTTAGTATATATTTGACCAAAAAATATGTCAATTGTTTAAGAATATATAAAATTAAAGGTCTTTAAAGTTATTTTATTTGCACTAAATATTGACAAAGAATCATTTAGTGCAAAATAAATTGTTTCTTCATTTTCTTGATTAATTTTAAAAATTAAAATGCACACATTTTGGTCTTTTGCAATAGAAATAGAATTATAAATTGTATTTCTCATGTCAGTGGCATCGCCACTAGCAACTAGTGACATGTATTTTTTTGGAATTATAATAGAATTTGTTAAATATTTTGTGTCACTTTCCTTAAAATTGCTATAATTTTCTTTGTTTATTGTTTTAAAAGTTAATGGAATTTCTAAATTCCAAAACTTTTCTTTATATTCATCACTAGCATCGTCAAAATTATCTATACATACAATTAAATTACAATCATTTTCCATTTTTGCAAAAACCTTTTTATTAAAATAATTTGGATTATAAATTCCAAACATTACCATAAACACAATAAAAACAAATAAAAATATTTTTTTCATATTGTTATTATTAACTAAAATTTTGTTTTTATTTGAATTTGTATTTAATTTTATTTTAAATTTTATAATTTGCTTTATTATGTTAAAAAAACTCAAAAACCTATAAAAATTTAAATTAATGTTTTTGAGTTTTTTTATAATAATTACTGTTTATTTATATATTATTTATTCAGCAATTACGCTAACAATTTTTTTATCACCACTTTTTGAAAATTTAACTTTTCCATCACAAGTAGCAAAAATAGTGTAATCTTTTCCTAATCCGCAGTTTACGCCCGGATAAACTTTTGTTCCTCTTTGGCGTATGATAATTGAACCTGCAAGCACGCTTTGTCCATCATATCTCTTAACACCAAGACGTTTTGAATTACTATCTCTACCATTCTTTGTGCTACCACCACCTTTTTTGTGAGCAAAAAGTTGAATATTAATAAATTTCATCTTGAACCTCCATTTTGATATAGTTACCATAATCAAAAAGCAAATCTTGCAAACTTATTTGCATGGTTTTTAAAATTATTTGTGCATTTTCCAATTCTTTTGGAGTTATATTTTTAGGCATTTGTAATTTTAAATAACCTTTTTTATCATTTTTGTTTATTATGGCATTAATTTTTAAAACTTTTGTAATTCCCAAACATGCACTTTGACTAATTGCAGAAATTGCGGAACAAAGTATATCTTTACCAACATCTGCATATCCTGTATGTCCTGAAATTTCAAAAGAAACAATGTTGTTGTTTTTTTTCAAAATTTTAATATTTGTCATATTATTTAATCTCTAAGATTTTTACTGTTGTAAATGGTTGTCTGTGTCCTTGTTTTTTTCTAACATTCTTTTTAGCTTTGTATTTGTAAACAACAACTTTTTCGCCTTTGCCTTGAGCTAAAACTTCGGCACTGCAAACAACTTTGCTTAAAACTGGTGTTCCACAAACAACTTTGCCTTCGTTTGAAGTAAGAAGTACGTTAAATTCAACTTTGTCACCAACATTTTTATCAAGTTTTTCAACATTTAAAACATCACCAACTTGAACTTTGTATTGTTTTCCTCCTGTTTCTATAACTGCAAACATTTTATTCCTCCTTAATAAATCTCACTACGAAAGGTGGCCAATAATGGCACTTTAACCTTTAATATGTGGCATACTGATTTAATATAGCACACAAAAACAGACTTGTCAATTGTTTTTACAAGTTTGAATTATACATAAAATCATTTTATTTGTTTATAACTTTATAAGTTAAAAGAAAAAAATTAAAATTTATAACTTATTATTATTATCTAACAATAAAGACATGTTTGAAACAATTTAACAACTGCTTCCGCACCTTCCTTTCCATTAAACAAACTTTGCAACCATTGTGGAGCCATTGTTGCAACAACAAAAGCAAGTATTGCAAATATAATAATCAATATTACAAAAAACTTTATTATTTTTCCAGCAAGGCCACCAAATGCAAATAAGCAAAGCAGTGTCATTGCACCATAATCAACAGCATAATCAACATATGGTTGCAAATTTGTTGGAATTGAAAACAATGTATTGTCGCATGCTTCATTAACCTTTAAAAGTGCAAGCCCCAGCACAAAAGCCGTTGTTATTAATGTCAATATAAAAAAATATACTTTTTTCATAACTTTCTCCTATTTTATGTAGTTTATCATACACATTTAAATTTGTCTATACATTCCTATTTTCTTTGCATTTTGCTTATTTCTTTTAAATTTGTAGAATGTTTAACTAACTGCATTATTTCTTTTACAACATTTTCAATTTCACTATTTTTGCTGTAATCTGATTCTAGAGCATAATTTATTCTATTTTGATTTATTAATGTGTTTAGATATTCTTCATTTTTATGGTCTTTATCATAAACACCAATTGAATATCCTCCATTTTTCATAACAAGGCGCATACAAGGAATATCTGTTACGCTATCTCCAATATAAATCATATTAGTAAATGGAACAGGACGAATTTCATGTGGCATTTTATCATTTATGCTATCATCTACAACATTAAGTATCCCCTTATTTATTCTATAAATGAATTGAGTTTTGTTTGTGTAGTTTATTGCAAGTGCTGGCCAAATTGGATGATTATTTTCATCGTAAACGAAATAGCCAGCGTATATCTCTTTAAAATATTTTGCAATCTTTGTTCCTTCTATCATTTCTTTAAGCCCTGATGAAACAACATAATGCTCAACATCTACACCTATATTTTTTCCAAATTTGTTTATTCTATCAAACCAAGTTTCAACACCTTTATACAATTCAATATTTTTTCCACAATCAATTAAAAAATCTTTTGTAAGTTGAATGCCTTTTTGTTTATATGCTTCAACCATTAAATACATATAACCCAAAATCCTATCTGTTTTATGCTTTCTACAAAAATCATTACATTTAACCCAAAACTCTTCATCGGTTACACCTAGTTTGTCTATATAGCCATAGGATTGCATATCCTTTGGCGACAATGTTTTATCAAAATCATAAATTAAAGCAACTTTTGGATTTTCTTCTTTCATAACTCCCCTTTTATAAATGCATAAATATACGCAAAATTGAATAAATATAAATAAATATTTTTGAAAAAATTGTTTATATAACAGCAAACAAAAGTTTGAAAAATTTAAAGTTTATAGCTTCCATTCATAACGCTAAATATTGTTTTTAAATCGTCATCTTCTGCTGTTTTATTATTATGAAACTGCCCACATTTTTGACACTTATATGTTATTACATATCCTTTTTTAGCAGATGGACTACAACTATAAGGTACCAACAATCCTTTACAAGAGTTTAGTCTATCACCAGGATTTATATCTACATGCAAACTACATAAACATTTATTACAATGGTCTCTTGATGTATAACCAAGTTTAAGCACTTTTGCACCACAATGTGCGCAAACAAACTCACTATCATTTTTTTGAAATTGTCTTTCCATGTTTTAAGTTTAACACATAGACTTAAATATTCAAAATTTTTTAATAATGTTTTAAAATTTTTGTTGACATGCAGTTTTGTGTGTGCTATCATATTTAAGCATTTTGATGCGGGTGTAGCTCAGTGGTAGAGCCCCAGCCTTCCAAGCTGGTTGCGAGGGTCCGATTCCCTTCACCCGCTCCATACATATGGGTTTGTAGCTCAGCTGGATAGAGCAGTGCCCTTCTAAGGCAAAGGTCAGGGGTTCGAATCCCTTCGGGCCCACCAAAATAAGCACCAACGGTGCTTTTTTTGTTGCTTTAAGGGATTATGCCTTTGGCATTGTGCTTTTTAAAGCACCGAACCCCTTACTCGTTCGCCCGTGCAAAATCAAAATTAACTTTTGTTTTATATTCACCTTAATCTACTTTTGATTTCTTCGGCGGGGCTTTTGCCTCGCAACGCCCGTTGTTCGCTAAAAACTTGCCTCTGGCAACTTTTTTTCGCTCCAACCCCTTCAAGCCCACCAAAATAAGCACCAACGGTGCTTTTTTTGTTGCTTTAAGGGATTATGCCTTTGGCATTGTGCTTTTTAAAGCACCGAACCCCTTACTCGTTCGCCCGTGCAAAATCAAAAAATATTTCTATCTAAAATTCAACACTCTAACATGCATCATTTATTTCATAAAAATAATTTTTATCTTATTATTGGTAAATGATTATATAATTGATTGCCGTTTGTTATAAATTTTTTATATCAAAAGTATTTATGCGTAAATTTGCTAAAAAATTAAACGAATAAAGAAAAGCCAATACCCCTTTCTATATGACTTATCAAAACAAATTGAAATTATTACTGATTGTATAAATTGGGAAAAATTATCAATTCCAAACATCGATATCATTATAATTCAATGTAAATATTTTGACTATTAAGCCGATTATTTAATTAAATTAAAGAATTATAAATTTTAAATATTTTACAACTTGTAAAATAAATGCTAAAATGTATTATAGGTGAAGATTATGCGACAAAAATTTATTGATAAAATTTATATGAATGAAGTAACAGATAAAATTTTTTATTGCGAAAAAGACGAAATGCTTAATGGTTATATTGCAATTAAATATATCAAGCAAATAATTAAACCAATTACATACTATTGTAATGGCAAAAAATATGTTGGATTGGATAGTGGGTACACCATACTTGAATATGTGCCACTAAATAGAAATTATAATTGCAGAGTATTTTTTGATAACTTAAATAGAGCAATATTATTTTATTTTGACATTAATAAAGGTGCTGGCATAGAAAATGACATACCTTGGTATGACGATTTATATCTTGATGTTATTGTTGAAACTCCATTTATCACAGAAAGTTCATATTATATAAGACTTGATGACGAAAAAGAATTTAAAATGGCAAAAAAAGAAGGCAAAATCAGCGAAGAAGAATTTAATAAAGGATATAAAATTGCAACAAATCTTATGATTGAATTAAAAGAATTAAAAAATGATATTTTGCATAGATGCCAATTGGATTTATTCAAAATGAAAACGAAATTGAATTTAATTTAAATCATTTTAATTTACCAAATATGAATACTTAATAGTATTGACAAAAAGTTGGAAGTTTTCTTCTAATTTTTTTTGACCTATAATTATTCCGTTTTATAAAAACACACAAAATATCCCCCTTTCCCTTCATTTACTATTATACCAAGAGTTTTCTGGGTTTTCTTTAAACTTCTACAAGCATTGCATATAACTACCTCACAACGCCCGTTGTTCGCTAAAACTTGCCTCTGGCAACTTTTTTTCGCTTCCCCCCCTTCAAGTCCACCAAAAATAAGCACCCCTGGTGCTTTTTAGTGTGAACCCCATTTAGTGGACAATTAAATAAAAAGCACTGCTATGGTATTTGTATATCTAGTGTAGGCTAGCCTGCACTAGATATTTTTTGTTGCCTTACATTGTAAGGACTTTGTTTGTATC
>CALWDY010000028.1 GCA_944376825.1 uncultured Clostridia bacterium | reverse complement strand
ATTGGATTTATCACATACTTAACAATGGGAATTGTTGGCGAAAACGCATATAACACATTTGATATTCGAGTTCTGCTTATGGGAATAGAACTTGGAATAACCATTGTATATTGCTTTATTGTATTTATGGAAAATGATAAATTTAAAACAAATAAAAGCGATTTAAAATCTATACTATACGCAGTTTTAATGATCTTGGCAGTTATGCCAGCATATATGCTTCAAGCTTTATTTGGGTATGTAAATTATGCAATAGAACCAAAAGAATTGACACTTCCACACAGAGTAATTTTGTATTTTGCAGTTATTATTCCAATATGTCTGTATTTTATATTAAGAAAAGAAAACAAAAAAGAAATAAAAAGCATTTTACTTTATATTAGTTTAGGAACACTAATTTCGTTTAGTTTTAGATTTAGATTTTATGATTTTGCAAATGTTACCAATTGGCCATTCCACCTTTGCAATACGGCAATGTACATAATACCTTTGTGTTTAATTTTTAAGTGGGACAAGTTATTTTATTTCACATACTTTATAAATGTTTTTGGCGCTTTTCTTGCCATGATTATGCCAAATTATTCGGGTGATTTAAATTTGTTTAGCACAAATATTGTAAATTTTTATATAAATCACTACATTGCGTTCTTTATGCCAATTTTAATGGTTGCGTTAAGAGTTTATGATAGACCAAAACTAAAACAATTTAAGTATTCTATGATTGGTTTTGGACTATACTTTTTGCTTGTTTTAATATTAAATGCGTGGTTCTCAAACTATGGAACTGTTGATTATTTCTTTATAAACAGTGATTTTATTGCAGAGAAACTTGGCACATGGGCAGAAAATTTAAGAAACATAGTGTGGTCGTTTAATATTGGAGATTTGCAATTTACATTCTATCCGTTATATCAATTCTTGTTCTTTTTAGTTTATGTGTTGCTTGGGGCTGGCGTGTGGTTTGTTTATGAAGGCGCTTACTCGTTTGCTGATACATTAATTGATATAGCAGAAAGAAAAAAGAAAATAAGAATGGACCAAATTGCACTTGAAAGTGCTTTGTCAGGAAGGGGGAAAGAAGAACCAATGAACGAAGAAGGTAAAAATAAATTAATTTTAAGAAATTTTTCAAAAAGATATGGAAAAAGCCAAGTTTATGCAGTTAAAGATGCAAATCTTGAAATTGAAGGCGGAGACATTTTTGGCTTTTTGGGACACAATGGAGCAGGTAAAAGTACAATAATAAAAAGTATTGTTGGTATTCAACCAATAACAAGTGGTCAAATTGAAGTATGTGGTTACGATGTTCAAACGCAAGGGGTTATGGCAAAAAGACAAATAGGTTTTGTTCCAGACCATTATGCTTTGTACGAAAAACTTACAGGTAGAGAATATATTAATTACATTGCTGACCTTTATGATGTAAAAAAAGAAGACCGTGATAAAAGAATTGATAAATATGTAAATCTTTTTGAACTAAACGGTGCTTTTGACAATCAAATTAAAACTTATTCTCATGGCATGAAACAAAAAATTGCAATCATGTCGGCACTTGTTCATAACCCAAGGGTGTGGATACTTGATGAACCGTTGACAGGACTAGACCCAAATAGTATTTATCAAGTTAAAGAGTGTATGAAGCAACATGCAAAAGAAGGCAATATTGTATTCTTTTCTAGCCATTTAATTGACATAGTTGAACAGTTGTGCAATCGAATTGCGATTATAAAAAAAGGTAAAATTTTAATTTGTAAAAATGTTAACGAAATAGAAAAGGAAACAACACTTGAAAAATTCTATCTTGATATAACAAACACTCCTGTAGAAGCAAGTTTGGTTAATGAAGACCAAAAAGAAAAAGTCGAAAATATTAATGAAAATAAAAAGTTAAATAAAAACAAAATATAAAGGATAAAAAATGGAAAATTTAAAAACTTTAGTTTTAATGCAGCTAAAAGACAAAATTGATTTTTCGTTTATAAAAAGCAAAAAACAAACAATATTTAAAGTTGTTTTGTCAATTTTAAAATTTGCAATTATAACAGCCTTAATTTATTTTGGATTTTATATTTTGTCTTTTTTAAGATTGGTTTCCATTTTACCTGGTATTCCTCAAAACTTTTTTGCATTTGTTTTTACAATTATGATGCTTTTATCCATAATTGTGTGTACTTTTGGACTTATGAAAAATTTGTATTTTTCAAAGGACAATCCACTGCTTTTAACATTACCAGCAAGCAGAACGGTTGTATTTACTTCAAAATTGGTAGTATATTACTTGTATGAATTAATAAAAAATGTTTGTTATATACTACCACTGTTTATTGCGTATGCTTTAATAAATCAGTTTCCAATTTACTATTATTTATGGCTCTTGCTTATTTATTTTATTATAACATTGGTGCCGGTTTCAATTGGTGCATTACTTTCAATTCCACTTATGTACATTTCTATATTTTTAAAACAATATAAAACTTTGCAAGTTATAATTCTTTTTGTATTTATTGTGGGTGTTGTTACAGGTTTGGTATTTTTAATAAATGCAATTCCAGAGAACTTTGACCTTATTGGAACATGGGGTACAACATTTTGGCAAATTCAAGACTTTTTAAATAAATTTAATTTAATTTTTACTCCTTTTGGTTGGTTGGCAATTAGTGCAATAGGCGAAAGATATGGAGTTTCAAATATAATTTTCAGTTTAAAACAATTTTTAATCACACTTGGAGTTGTTGCTTTTATTGCAATAGTGTTAACAATAACATATTTACTTGTTAGACCTTTATTCTTTAAAATGGCAAGCAGTCCTTTTGAGTATAAAAAGGTTAAAATTGTAAAAAATTACAAAAATTACAAAACTTCATTCTTTTGGTCGTCAATTAAAAAAGATTTGCTTTTAAATTTTAGAACGCCTGCAAAATTATATGGTTTGATTGCTGTTGTTTTGGGAATGCCAATTGCAATATTTTTGTTAAATAAAATATATTCGGCAATGGATACAAGACTTACTGGTGCATTTATGTCGGTAGCATTTAACATACTTATGATTTTAATTATTGCATTGTCTTCAAATATTGAGATGGCACACATATACAGTGAAGATGGGGCATCTAGTTATCTACTTAAAACAGTACCACAAAAAAGTGTTCAAACATTATTTTCTAAACTTGTTGTAAATTTGGTTTTAGTTAGTATTTCAATATTAATTTCAACTTTTATATTTACAAGTTTTGTAAATTATTCTTTTTGGCAATCTATTTCAATTTTTATTTCTCTTGAATTAACATACATTGCACATTTATTATGGAGTGCAGAACTTGACATTATGAACCCACAAACGGCACAGTATGCAACAACAGGCACACATTCAAACAATCCAAACGAAATTAAATCTTCAATTTTATCATTTTTAATTTCGGCACTATTTGCTTTTGTAACATATTTTTTTGTAACAGAAAATCAATATAGTGTTTGGTATAAAATTCTTTTCATTGCAACAATATTTTGCGTTGGGAGAATTTGGTTATATGTAAACAAAATAAAAGTCTATTATAAGGAGAAACAATGAAAAAAACAACAATGATATTAATTGGTATTATTTATGTTGCTTCAATTGTTATAATCTCCATTTTTGGACTTAAATCAGTTGTTTACAACGAAGTGATACCTGTTACACAAATTATGTGTTTAAATGAAACGGACGAAAAAACATCAGTTACAACAGATTTTGAAGGTAAAAAGATAATTAAAATAAAATACACAGAACCGGGCAACGAAGAAACCCTTACAGGAACAATGGTTCAGTTATCTTGGAGAACTTTGCCCGATAATGCAAGCAATAAAAGTGTAAAGTTTGTTTACAATACTTCACTTACAAATGCAACCTTTATTAAGGATGAAAAAGGCAATGAATTGGGACTAATTTTATTTACGGGAAAGGTTATGCTAAATATAAGAATAATGGCTACGGATGGTAGCAAAGTTTACACAGATGTTATTGTGTGGGCTTATTAAAATGGTATAATGTGGTAAACCACTTATATATAAAATAAAAAAAAGGAGAAGAAAATGAAAAAAGTACAAAAAACATTGCTGGTTATAAGTTTTATATTTTTAAGCGTGCTTGCACTTACTGCATGTAACGAAGCAGATAAAATTAAATCGGCAATTGTAAAAAGCGGAACCCTTGAAACCACCATCATTAAGGGCGAAACTTTGGATACTTCTAATGTAATTGCTGTTGTTACTTACAAAAATGGCGAAATCGAAGAAGTTCCAGCAAGCCAATTGACTTTTGGAGCTGTTGATACATCAAATGTTGGAAATGTTACTTTAAAGATAACATATAAAGATTACTCTTTTAATGTAACAATTTCTGTTGTTGCAACAGAAGCTGATGTCAACTCCATTATATCACTTGAAAGTCAATTATTAACCGACTATAACAGTAACAAGTCGGAACAATCAAATGAACAAGAACAATTTATGGATGGCAATCAACCACTTTATGTTGGAGATGACAACGCTTTTAATTTTAGAATTAAAGCAAGTGGAATTGATCCAAAAGGCGAACTTGTATCAAATTTGGAAAAGGTTAGAACTATTGTTACAGTAGAGTTAAAAAATGCAGATAATACATATACAATATTGTCGGGCGATGCTTTGACCAATATGGTTTCAATTGATACAGAAAACACAACACTAGATTTTACCGAACAAGCAGTAGGTAAAGAATTTAGAGTAACAGTAAAAGCAGCAAACGCTGATGAGGGTTATGAAGAAAATGCAACAAAATTTACAACAAATCTTGTTGTAGTGGATGCTTATAATGTATATACAGCAAAAGAACTTTCTGTTTATGATAATTTTAAAAGTGGTTGGGCAGAAATTAAAGCAGAACTTGGGTTAACAGATGTAAATGTTAATGGTATTGTTTTGCAAAACGATGTTTTAATCACAAAAGATGATGTTCGCCAAGATTTGTTTTGGACAAAAGACACTCCAAACTATTCAACAGTTCAAGCCAAAACAGATTTAACACTAGAAGGAACACCAATTGATGATGGTGGAACAGGAATTTATCATAGAACAATTAAAGATGGTGAAGAATTTAACTTCTATGGAAATTATTTCTCTGTTAATTTAAGTGCTTTTCCTAAAATGATTGCAGAAGGAAAAAATGGTTCTAGCGTTGTTCAAGTTGGCGATAACGCAGAATATATGACAGCACACCTTTGTGTTTTCTATACAACAAACAACAGTTCAAGCAAAATACAATCACCAACTCAAGTAAATTGGGAAAATTTATACTTTATTGGTAACGGTGAGTTAAATGCAGATCCACTTAACTCTGGTGCTATTTTGCTTATGAAAAACACAGAAGTAAATTTTAATGCTTATAACACTGTTATGCACAATTTCTATATTGGATATTTTATGCAATTAGGAGATGTAAACAACGAATTTGACGGCGAATATGTTATTGATAGTTGCAAAGGTTACAACTCATATCAATGCTTGTTCTATTCTTGGGGTGCAGAACATTTAGTTATAAAAAACAGTGAATTTAAAAACGCTGGTGGTCCAGCAATAATAGTTGATCACTGCAACATGCAAAACAACAATCCAGAAACTGGAAATCCAAGTCGTGTTGATATTGTAAACAGCAACATTGAATCAAAGGTTACGGGAAAAGAACCTTGGTTTACTGTGTATGGAGCAACAGAAATAGTTGGACAATTAACTCAGGCAGAAATGTTATATGACGGTACTGCAGGTTTGCCAGACACAGGTAAAACTATTTTTGCAGGTTATGCAGATGAAAACGGAAAACCTGTTGGACAATTAAATTTAATTTGTGCAATGAAAAGTGGTGAAGCACAAGGACTGACTGCTTCAAGAATTAAAGGTTATGTTCGTGTGTTTAACACAGAAGACGACTATAATAGATACTATGAAGGAGACACAACGGTAACATATGGCTTAGATATGGAAAAAGAAGACAGTTTAATAACTAAGGCAATGTCAAATGGAGTTAACTATTTAGAAAGTAATGGAAATGGTGGTTATATAAATAGTGGATTTGCAGAAAATCATGATAGTTCATTTATGCAAGGAAAATCTTATGCAGATGGTGATTATTTAAACATTTATACATATTTAGGTATGGGAGCAATGATTGGACTATACGATAAACAATAATAAAAAATTCAAGGTTTAAACCTTGAATTTTTTATTGAAATTAAACTAATTCTTCAATTTTTGGTATTGATATGCATTATAAACTTTTTCAATTGTGACTATAATGATTTTAATAGACATGAAATAAAGCAAGTGTTATAATGTTTTATGAAAAATACACTTTTAAGGAGGGGCAATGGAAGACAATACAAATGTAAAAACAGAACAAGAAAAATTTAGAAAAACTTTTCGTATTTTGGGAGATGTACTTTTCATACCTTTTTTTGTCATTGTTCTAGTTGCTTCTGTTTTGATGTATAAAGCAAAAATTAATAACGAAGTCCCTTCTCTTTTTGGTTACTCTGCTGTTAAAATTTTAAGTGGAAGCATGGAGCCAAACTATCATGAAGGGCAAGTGGTTATGGTAAAAATGGTTGATACAAGCACGCTTAAAATTGGAGATGTTATTGCATTTTATGATTATATGGATCCCGATACAGATACAGGAGATCTTGTAGAAAACATGTCCTTTCAAACCTTCAATTTGCAAACAAATATAGGAACATTTTTAGGGGCTGGGGCAAACGAAAATCAAAAAAAGGTTGCACCTTATTCAAAGGTAATTTTACACAGGATTGAAAATATATCAACCCCTTCAAATCCAAACGATGAAAATTATGGTAAATTATTTTTTCAAACAAAAGGTGATTCTAATAGCACAGTTGATGAGCATTGGATAATGGAAGATTATGTTGTTGGTATACTAAGCAGTGACAATAGCATAGTTGGAAATTTTTTCAATTTTTGTACAAGCACAGCTGGAATAATTATTTTGATTATTCTTCCTTGTGTTGCACTAGCGACAATTTTAACAATTAATTTGATAAACGAAATAAAAAAATATAAAGAAGAAGAATTAGAAAATAACAATGCAGATAATTTACCAAAAGACGCAAATTCACAAGATACTTTGGAAAAAGAAAAAGTTCTTTTAGATTCCGAAAATAAAAAGAAAGAAGAATTGGTTAAAAACTTAGACAACAAATCAAAACAACAAGAAAATAACAAAGAGGAAAAAGTAAAAAAGGAAAAACCTAACAACAAAAGAACATCTTCACAAAAAGCACAAATTAATGGTATAGATATAAAAATAAATACCAAAGATAATTCAATATCAATAAAAGTACCACCTAATAATGCAAAAAAATTGCCACCAAAAATTAATTCAAGTCAAGGAAAATCTACAACTCAAAATAAAAGGCAACTTCCACCTAAAAAATAGAGAATTAAAACCATACAAATAATGTATGGTTTTTAATTTTAAACAAAAATTGTTTTATAAGTTTGTTTTTTTGTGATATTATACCAATATGAATATGAAATTAAAAATTTTAAGATATGGTGTAAACGGAGAAGGCATTGCACTTTATAACAATAAAATTGTTTTTGTTCCGTTTGCCTTAAAAGATGAAATTGTTGATGTGCAAATTCTAAAAGACAACAAATCATTTTGTACTGCAAAATTAAATAACATTTTAACTAAGAGCGATAATAGAGAAACGCCAATTTGTCCATATTATTATGATTGTGGTGGTTGCAACTTACAACACATAAAGTATAAAGAACAATTATTAATAAAAAAATTAACAGTTGAAAATAATCTATCAAAATTTGCAAATTGTAATTTTTTGGTAAATGATGTAATTGAAAGTGACAAACAATTTAATTATAGAAATCATGTATCTTTTCATGTAAACGACAAAGGGGAATTGGGTTTTTATAAAGAAAATTCAAATTCATTTGTGAAAATAAAAAAATGCTATTTGGCAAATGAAACAATAAACAAGTGCATAGACATCTTTAATTCATACTTTTTTGACAACAAAATTTATGGATACAGTGCAAAAACAAAACAAGGTACCATTAAAATGGTAGATTTAAAAATTGTTGACAATAAACTATTGGTTACAATTGTTTCTACAAAATTAAATCTTGAAAACTTGGAACATTTATTTGTTAGATTAAATTTGTTAAAAATAAAGTACGGGGTTTACATAAGTTTAAATACATCAAATAACTTTTTAATTTATGGAGAAAAGTTAAAGCATATTTATGGCATAAAACAAATTGAAACAAATGAAGAAAATATTAAATCTTTCATAAGTAGTTACAGTTTTTTGCAAATCAACAATCATATCAAATCTTTAATTTATAATGATATTTTAAAAAATGTAGAAGGAAAAGTTGCAGTAGATTTGTATTCGGGCAGGGGTGTTCTTGCTTCAATGCTTTCTAAAATTTTTAAGAGCGTTTATGCTATAGAAATTGTTAAGCAAGCATGTGTTGATGCGGAAAACATATTAAAATTAAACAATATAAACAATGTAAAGGTTTTGTGTGGAGATGTAGAAAATTTTTTTAGCAAAATTCAAGAAAAAATAGACTGTATAATAATTGATCCTCCTAGAAAGGGGACAACCCCAAATGTATTATTTGACATTTTAAAATCAAAACCCAAAATTATAGTTTATTTGTCGTGTGCATCAAACACGCTTGCAAGAGATTTAAAATTTTTATTACATGAAAATTATTATAAAATAAAATTAGTGCAACCATATGATATGTTTCCAAATACCCCACATATAGAAACTTTGGTTGTGTTGGAGAAAAATGAAAAAAAATATTAAAAAACAAAATGAAAAAATAAAACTTCAATATTTTGCTTTTTATGATGATATAAAAGATCATACAAAGGGATTTAAGGAAGATTGGTAAAATATTTATTCAAAATAGTGCATACTTATGCATTTAAAGGTGTTGAGTGGAAGCGTTTGTTAGATTGGAAAGTTTAATAGGTAAAGATAAAGTAATGTTGTTGGGCACAAAAAAGGTGGCTGTTTTCGGCATAGGCGGAGTTGGTGGATATGTTTGTGAAGGGCTTGCACGCTGTGGAATAGGTGAATTTTTGCTTGTTGATTATGACAAAGTTGCAGAAAGTAATTTAAACAGACAAATAATTGCAACAAATCAAACAATTGGAGAAAAAAAAGTAGATCTAATGAAACAGAGAATACTTTCTATAAATAAAAATGCAAAAGTAAATGTGTTAGATATATGCATAAATAAAGATAACATAAATTTAATAGATTTTTCTAGGTTTGATTTTATAGTGGATGCAATAGATATGGTATCATCAAAGCTTTTAATAATAGAAAATGCTAAAAAGTGTAATGTTAATATAATTTCATGCATGGGAACAGGGAAAAAACTTGATTTAAAACAACTTGAAATAAAGGATATAAGCAAAACCGAGATGTGTCCACTTGCAAAGATTATAAGAAAAAAATTAAAAGAAAAAAATATAAAGGATGTGCCTGTTTTGTATTCAACAGAAAAGCCAATAAAAAATGTATCCAAAGAAATAGCAAGTATTGTATTTGTGCCGGCAGTCGCGGGACTTTACATTGCTAATTATGTGGTAACAAAACTTGGAGAAATATGATGGAAAAATATAAAGAAGTAGAACATAGCATAACAAAAAAATTTAAGAAAACTATTTGGAAAAGATTTATAAATTCTGTAGATAAATATCAATTAATTCAGCAAAACGACAAAATTGCCGTATGCATATCCGGCGGAAAAGATAGCATGCTAATGGCAAAGTGTATACAACTATTAAAAGCACATTGGAATATAGATTTTGAAGTTGAATTTATATGCATGGATCCGGGATATAAAAAAGAAAATAGAAAATTAATTGAAGAAAATGCAAAAAATTTAAATATTCCCATAAAGTTCTTTGAAACAAGAATATTTGATGTTGTATCTAATATTGAACAAACTCCATGTTATTTGTGTGCGAGAATGAGAAGAGGTTATTTGTATGAATTTGCTAAAAGTCTTGGTTGCAATAAAATTGCACTAGGACACCATTTTAATGATGCTGTTGAAACAATTTTGCTAAGCATGTTTTATGGTGCTGAATACAAAACAATGATGCCCAAATTAAAAAGCACAAATCATAAGGGTATGCAATTAATAAGACCGTTATATTTGGTTAGAGAAGAAGATATAGTTCATTGGTCAAATTATAATGATCTCAAATTTTTACAATGTGCTTGCAAATTAACTGAGGGCATAAGAAAGGGTGAATTAAGTGGAAAACGCTATGAAATAAAAAAACTTATTGCATCTTTAAAAGAAAATAATCCTGCTGTGGATATGAATATATTCAATAGCATTCATAAAGTAAATTTAGATACGGTTATTGGTTATGTTGAAGGCGGAGAAAAAAAGAGTTTTCTTGATCAATTTTAAAAACAAAAAAGTTGACAAAACAAAAAGGTTTTGCTAATCTTTTAGGGAATGTTATAGTTTGCATTCCTTATTATGGGGTGTCGCCAAGCGGTAAGGCATTGGACTCTGACTCCAACATTCGTGGGTTCAAATCCTACCACCCCAGCCAAAATTTTATGTTAGATAAAATAAAGTGAAAAATAATTTAAAAAAAATGTAAAAAAAAGTGAAAAAAGTCTTTACATTTTAAAAGTTATTATATATAATGTATAGGCATATTGGGGTGTAGCCAAGCGGTAAGGCACGAGACTTTGACTCTCGCATGCGTAGGTTCAAATCCTGCCACCCCAGCCATGCAATTGTTTAACCCAATGGCAAAACAAGCCAAAAGGTCGACATTTAAAAGGCACTGCTTAAAATCGAAGCCATACTTCGCACGAGAGTAGTGACCAAACTCCCAACGAAGTGGAGTTTGCGTGTGGTCACTGAAAAGAAAATTTGTGACCGAAAACGCGTAGGTTTAACCGAAGGGCAAAACAAGCCAAAAGGTCAACAAATTTTCATGGTTCACTAGCTCAGCCGGTAGAGCACTTGACTTTTAATCAAGGGGTCCCGGGTTCGAATCCCGGGTGAGCCACCATGATACAAATTGTGGGATAGCAGTTTGTATTTTTTATATAAGCGGATGTGGCGAAATTGGCAAACGCACTAGACTTAGGATCTAGCGGGCAACCTTGGGGGTTCAAGTCCCTTCATCCGCACCAAAATAATATATGTTGTGTTGATGTTTTTAATAAATACAATATTTAGTATAAATAAATGATAGTTTTGTATCATTTATTTTTTTTATCTTTAAAAAGTGTGTCAAAAAGTGTGTCAAATTGATTTATATATTTATCTTCAAATTCTTTGTTTATATGGGTGTAGACTTCATTTGTCATTTTTGATGTTGAATGTCCTGCCCATTGTTGAACAATTTTTAAAGGAATGTTGTTTTCTATGCATCTTGTAATAAAGGTGTGTCTTAATGTGTGTATTGTAGCATTTTGAATGTTTGCTTTTTT
>CALWDY010000027.1 GCA_944376825.1 uncultured Clostridia bacterium | reverse complement strand
TCAAGCATTAGTTGAAGATTGGATAGAATTTTACAATACAAAGAGATTAAAAAATAGGAAGAAATCTAAAATTTCTTCCTAGTGGTTTTTTATTTTGAGTGACCCCTTCGGGGTTCACTTCAAAATTGCTGTATTTTTTAACATTTTTCTTTTATTGTTAGTACAATGATTTGAGGAGGAAAAAGTGAAAAAATGGACAATTATTTACAATTAAAAAATGTTTCACTTTCATACCATACAAAAGAAAAAGAAGTGCTTGCATTAGACAATATTAATTTTTCAGTAAAAAAGAATGAGTATTTGTCTATTGTTGGTCCAAGCGGTTGTGGAAAAACAACTATTCTTTCATTAATTGCTGGATTATTAAAGCCAACCAGTGGGGAAGTGTTGTTGGAAAATGATCAAATTAATAATGATACTACAATAGGGTACATGTTTCAAAGAGATCATCTTTTTGAATGGCGAACGATATACAAAAATGTTATTTTGGGACTTGAATTAAGTGGAAAAGCAAAAGACAAAGAAAGTATAGAAAGGGTTGAAGATTTATTAAAAAAATATGGTTTATATGATTTTAAAAACAGTTATCCATATCAACTCTCTGGGGGAATGCGTCAGCGTGCTGCACTTATTAGAACGCTTGCCCTTCAACCCAAAATATTACTTTTAGATGAACCATTTTCTGCACTAGATTATCAAACAAAATTAAGTGTGTGCGATGATGTTCATCAAATAATTACAAACGAAAAACAAACGGTTATTGCTGTTACGCATGACATAAGTGAGGCTATTTCAATGTCTGACAGAATTGTTGTGCTAACAAACAGACCATCAAAAGTAAAATATATTCAAGATATTAAATTACAAAATATAAAAACTCCGTTAAAGCGTAGAGAAAGCAGTGAGTTTCCTAAATATTTTGATTTAATATGGAAGGAGTTATCAAATGAAAAAAAAGAGGAAGATAAATAACTATTCAAATGAACATAAAAAATATTTAAAAAAAATAAAAACAGACAAAACAACAACACTAATTGCCCAAATATTAATTTTTTGTGCAATTGTTGGACTTTGGGAATTACTTACAGCAACGAAAGTGTTAGATCCATTTTTTCTTAGTTCTCCTTCTCGAATTTTTACTACTCTTGTTGATTCATTTGCAAATGGAAATATGTTGTATCATATTGGAATAACGCTTTATGAAACAATCGTTGGGTTTATTTTGGCAACAGCATTGGGTACTTTTATTGCAATTCTCTTGTGGTGGAGCAATAAACTTAGAAATATTTTAGACCCTTATATTGTTGTTCTTAATGCTTTACCTAAAATTGCACTGGGACCAGTTATTATAATTTGGGTTGGTGCGGGAACACCTGCCATTATAACAATGTGTATTTTAATTTGTATTGTAATAACAACTTTAAGTATGCTATCATCATTTTTATCTTGTGACAAAGATAAAATTGCACTTATGAAATCTATGGGGGCAAACAAATTCCAAATTTTATTTAAATTAATATTGCCAAACTCTTTTGGTGAATTTGTATCTGTTTTAAAAATAAATGTAGGAATGAGTTGGGTAGGCACAATTATGGGTGAATATTTAGTTAGTAAAGCAGGACTAGGCTATCTAATTGTATATGGAGGTCAAGTTTTCAAACTGGATTTAGTTATGGCCTCTACTGTCGTTTTGTGTTTTCTGGCTTGCCTTATGTATATTTTGGTTGGAATTTTGGAACGAAAAGTTAAAAGAAGATAAATAATAGATTAAATAAAATCCAAAAACACCAATAATTGGATATAGATAGATTACAAAATAATCAAATGATAAAAATGATAAAATTGCACAAATTAAGGTTGGAATGACAACATTAAAAATTTTATGCTTAAAATTAAAAAAAGATTTTAACGTTAAAAGCGTGGAAAATAAAGTTGTAAAAATTGCAAATTGTAAAATAATTAAATATAAAATATATAAAACATTATATTTTTGAGATAAAGCAAGCAGTGGCATGCTAAGAGTAATATAATCTGCGTTTGAAAGTTCAACAAAAATAACAAAAGCCATAATAAAGCAAAGAATTATAGATGTTATTATACTTATTTGTTTGCATTCTTTTGCATTTAACCCATAAGAAGACTTGGCAATTACAAAATAAGAAAGAAAAATATTTCTACAAACATAAGTTAAAACATTGTATGGAAGTAAAATAATATTTGAAAATAATATGTTTGATGGATGTTTTATATTTACAAAACATACCGCAACCATTAATATTAAAATAAAAGGTACAATAATCGTGCATAAGTTTTTTATAAAGGAAATATCTTTGTAAATTGCTATGCACGATATTATTGTTATAAAAACAATACACACAATGTGTATAAAAGAAAACATTTTTATGTTAAATGCTGTGGGAATTGCACTCATCATTGTTGATGATAAAATTATAAATGATATAAATGTGAATATTTTTATTATTTTATTATTTTTTTTAAATATAATTAAATTTAAATCATCAATACTGTTTAATTTATTTGATGTGCCTATTAATAATAGTTTATTTATTAAATAATATAACAAAAAAAATATTGGAATAATAAAAATATAAGAATAAAAACCAAAAATACAAAAAAATGAACTAATTTCTTTTCCTGATACAAAACCAGCACCTATGATTGTACCAATAATAAGTAAAATGATTTTTAATTGTTTCATAATATATATTTATTAATTAAAAATATTTTTATAATAAAAATTTGTATTTTATATAAAATATTAGTATGAATTCAAAAATAGTTTGTATAGTTTTTTTGATAATGTTTTGTTCTATGTGTATAGCAAGTGTGTTGCCATATCCTAATTTTATTAGTTCAAATTACATATTTGCAAATGACCAACAAATTATAAACGATAAACAAGAAGAAGAAACAACAAATGTAACATCTCCTTATGAAAATATTGAGGTGCTGTCATACGATTGGTTTGATTTTATGGACAAGCATTTTACCAAATATGTTACAGTAAGGGTGATTGATATAAAATCTCAAAGAGAATATTTTGTACAAAGACTGGGTGGATATAATCATGCTGATGTTCAAACAATAGATTATGAAAACACAAAAATATTTAAAGAAATTTATGGCGGTGAGTGGTCATGGGTAAGGCGTCCTGTTTGGGTAGAAATAGATGGACAATTTTTTGCAGGCTCAACAAATGGTATGCCACATGGATTTTCGCTAATAGATAACGGCGAGGGTGGTCATACTTGCATACACTTTTTAAACAGTAAAACTCACGGTACAAAAAGAGTAGATGAAGCGCATCAAGAGTGTGTGGATTATGCTTCTAAAAACAAGGCACTTCTAATAGAGTACCTTAAAAATCAAGCATTAAAGAAATAATTATGCAATATCACGATGTTTAAATATGAAATGTGAAATTATATTAAGCAAAACAATTAACGAGCCAATTACAATTGCACTTGTGATAAAGTTTGCATCTGGAAGAATGTTCATGCTTAAAAAACCTGTTTTGCTGTTTCCAAAATATTTAAACAAATCAAAGTGCCCAAATGGAGTGTAGTTTAGCCATGCACTTGAAATTACACCGCAAAGAACAATTTGTGTTGCATAAAATAAAGTTGAGATAAACACAGACAGGGCATTTGATTTTAAAATTAAGCACAAAAACATAGCAAGAGAAATATAAAAAAGCAAATTTACAACAAGTGATAAAAAATACATAAAAAGCATAACAAACGGACTGATTGTTATAATTGTTGAAGAATTAAATACAACTAAACAATTACTAAAACTTACTCCATATGATACAGCACCAACAACAAAAGAGGCAATCATTGCAATGATAATCAGCATAACGCCAAAAATTAAACAAGAAAGATATTTTCCTGCAAATAGTTTGTTTCTTGTGTAAGCCCTTATTGCAATCATTTTCATTGTTCCGTTGTTTTGATCACCGGCGATAGAACTACATGCGTAAAAAATTGTAAATACAATAATTAAAATAATTAAAATTTGCATTGAATAAACTGTATAGTCAAAAGCATTTGGACTATATGAAGATGCAGAATTAAAATTAAAAGAAGATAAATAGTTATAATCAAATGTTTGGTTTTCAATCAAATAATCATAAATTGTTATTTCTTCATTTAATTTATATCTAGAAACCTCTGTGTATCCAATAAGTCCCTCAATTTCTGTATCTTTAATATCGCTTAATCTAAGCAGGGTAAATTTGTTTTGCATAACTGACTTATTCATTTGTGCATATGAATAGTAGTTGGCAATATATTCGTTTATTTGGGCTTTATCTATATCTTCTTTGCTGTTTGTTTTTTCATTATAAAATTCAACGATTTGTGGAAAATAAACATTTTCTAGTTTTTCTAGTGCATTTGTGTAATAAGTTTCTATTATTGCATTAAAATCTTCTTGGCTGATAGTAAAAGTTTTGAGTGATGCAACAATTTTTAATGCATCATCAACATTATAATTTGTTGAAATTGCATTGCCCAAACTTATAAATGAATTTCTGTCATACTGATCATATTTGTTTGGCAGTGCATTATATATTTTATTTATGCTGTCGTACATTTTATCGTAGTCGGTTTTGTAGAAATAAAAGTTTAAAATTTCACTTTGTATTTTTGCAAGGTAATTCATTAGGTCTGACAAGTCGGATTTAAAATCTTCAAACAAATTGATTGTTGTGTTTTTATTATTGTTAAATTCACTATCAGTATAAGTTGATATTTTTAAAACTTCATCTTGTATTAGTCCCTTGGTTCCATCGATACTGTTTGGAAAATACTTTTTTAAAGATAAGGTTTTATCTGTAAGCGTTTTAAGTTTGTCATCTTTTGTTATGCTATCGTATTGACTTATAATTTGGTTGTATGCGTCAGTTAAACTTTTGTCAATTGACAATTTATTTGTTGCATTTTGAGATGTGCTTGTAAATTGCAAATATATGTCGGCAACAGAATTTGCTTCATAACTTAATTTTACACTTTTGGTTGTTGGAGTGTATATCAAACTTGTTGCAATAATTGCAATAATTAAAAGAGTTGTCAAAATAAATATTGAAGGTCTATAAAATATTTTATTAAATTCTGCTTTTGCAAGGCTAAAAACTTTTCTCATATTTTCTCCCGTTAATTTATTGAAGTGTTTGTATTGTTTTTATTAATAATGCTTAAAAACACATCTTCAAGCGAATAGTCAACTTCGCCAGCAGCATAAACTAAAATTTTGTTTTTGGTTAGTTCAACAATCATTCTAGAAAGCAGTGTCATATCCCCAGAATCTATATAAACTTTGTTTCCTTGAAGTTTAACTTTGCAATTAAATTTTTCCATTAAAATTTTACCTGCAAGGTTGGGCGCATTACATTTTATATATTGAGAACCTGCAACAGAAAAATTATTTTTTATTTGTTGCATTGTTTGAACTTGTATGAGTTTGCCATTGTCTATTATTGCAACCATATCACACAAATTTTCCATTTCACCTAAAATGTGACTTGAAATCAATATTGCAATTTTTTCTTTATGGGCAAGTGTTTTGAGCATCATTCTAAATTCTCTAATTCCGTTTGCATCAAGACCATTTGTCGGTTCATCCAAAATTAAAAGTTTTGGTTTGTTGAGTAGGGCTTGTGCGACTCCGAGCCTTTGTTTCATGCCAAGTGAATAGTTGCTAACTTTGTCTTTAATTCTGTTTTTAAGTCCAACAATAGTTGCAATCTCATCTATTCTGGAAATTTCTATATTGCCCGAAAGTTTTGCAAAATATTTAAGGTTGTTATAACCAGAAAGGTAAGGGTAAAAACTTGGAATTTCAATCATTGCTCCAACATTTTTTATGGCATTTTCAAAATTGTTTGTAATTGAATGTCCACATATATAAACGCTTCCATTTGTTATTTTTGCAAGTCCGGTAAGCATTTTTATGGTGGTACTTTTCCCAGCGCCGTTTGCACCTAAAAATCCTATAATTTGTCCAGCATATAAATTTAAGGAAAGGTTGTTTACAGCAATTCTATCACCATACTTTTTTGTTAAATTGTTTATGCTTAAAATAGGTTTTAAAACTTGTTTTGCCATATTATTGTTTGGTTCTTTTGAAATTTGTGTGGTTTGAATATTTTTTTTGTCTGTGTTGCTTTTAACTTCTGTTTGTGTTGATTTTGTAATATTTAAATTTTCTTTTTGCAATTCGTTATTATTATTTTCAACATCAAGAAAGTTTCTTACAGTGTAAGATTTGTTAGAATTTAAATTTTTTATATTTTTATTTATCACCAACAACCTCCATTTAATCGTCATTATCAATTAAGGTTTCGTATGCGTTTTCATAAATTAAATGTGCTTTTTCTCTCCAAATGTTTGTTGCACCAATTGCACTTTGTCTTGTGGGTGCTTTTATTTTTAATTCAAACATGGGCTCATCTATAAGCGCAGATCTTATCTTTAAACAAACTGTATAACTTCCGTCGCTATTTCTATCCATTGTACTAACATATTCCTGTGAACGCTTAAAAGCAATTCTGTTTTCTTTTACATATTCTGCAATTTGTTCTCTTAGTTCTTGGTTAATTCTTTGGTAGAAATGTGAAAGACAATTTCTTCCTGTGTAAGTTATTGTATATCTATCTTCTTCACTGTTTCCATTGGTTTTGTATATAAAACCTGCGTCTACAAGGTTGTATATAATTTCTTTACATTCCATGTAATTTTTTATCCAGTTGTTTTTTCCATAACATATGTCTATTATTGATTGTTCAGTTAATGGAATTTCAATTTTTTCTAAAACGAAAAGAACAATAAGTTTGTTTATAGTGGAATCTTGCTCGTGTATATCCATAATATTTTCTCCGTAATTTATATTATATATTAACACATGGAAACACCATAGTCAAACGACAAATTTCATTATTTACTTTTAATTTTATTTGTTGTATGATATCATTAAAAAAACAATATAACAAAGGAGAAAGGTTATGTTAACCGATAAGGCATTAAAAGATGTAATGGCATGTATATCTAGTTGTGATGAACTTATAAATGGCAGATTTATTTTTGCCGAAAACATAATAACAAAAATTTTACAAAATATAAGTGATTCCCCAGAAATTTATGAACTTATAGCTGAATGTATGAAAAATTTTAATTTTGACAGGGAATTTAATCGAGCAAAAGTAAAACTGCCAACAAAAGATGGTTATTTTATTATGCCAGAAAGCAAGGCAATTGTTTTGCCACTTGTTTTTTGTATTTTGGTAGACATAAGAGATAAAAAATTGAATTTTCATGAATTTTTAAAAAATTATTTTACAAGTGAAAATATAAGCGAGTTTGAGAATTTTGCACAAACTCTAATAGTTCCATTTAAAAACGCAATGATGTATTGTTTTGACATTGATGAAAACCAAAGTGAAACAGTAAAGAAATTGGGCGATGATGAAGACAATCAAGAGCAGAACGACGAAGAGCAATTACAACCCACAAAAGAAGAGTTTAATGTAGAGGATGAAGTAGCAAATCAAAAAATTGATTGGTTCACAAGTGGAGTGGATATTGTTGTAAAGCAAATGTTTGAAGAGTTAAAGGCAGACAAAAAAGTTAACGCAGATCTAAAAAGTGATGCATTATATTTGTTAAATGCAATTTTAAATTGTTGCGAGAAAAAAGATACAAACAATTTAAGTGCTTATATTGTGGCAGTGGCATATGTGTTTAAACCAATAAAATCATTAAAATTTTTAACAAAAGAATTAAAAGCAAAACTTATAGAATTTTATCAAGACTAAAAAATAATAAAGCACAAAATTGCACATATGATTGTAGATAAAATCATGTGTGTTATTTTTTGTGTAATAAAAAATTTGTATGTAACAATGTCTTTAATAAAAGCCATTGCTTGCAAAGTTGTTGATATTCCTCCAAAAGAAATTATGGCACAAGATAATATTGTTTTTGTGCTTATATTAAGGCTTAAAGAAGAAAGAGATAAACAACCATTCGTTATTTCGAAAAACCCATTAATAATTGCTTTTGCCACATTTTCATCTATTCCTATTTTTGAAAATATATAAACAAATGGATAAAAAATTCCAATATTGTTTAAAACTTCAATAAAGATAAATGCAACAACAACAATTCCTCCAATAAGCAAAATGGAGAAGATGGAATCCATCACGCATGAAGACAAACTTGTTTCAGGTTCGTTTTGATTGTAAACAATATTTTTAGACTTATAATCCTCATCTTTCATATTTCTGTATATCAAGCCGTTAAGCAATGCTCCTATTATATGTGAAATTAAAATAATGTAGCCTGCTTCTTTGCTTAAAAGTATTCCTATTCCAACACTGCCTATTATAAACATAGGACCACTGTTTGAAGTGTATGTTATACACTTTTTGGCATCTATTTTAGATAGATAGCCGTCTTTATATAAGTCATAACATAGTTTACTGCCAACGGGATAGCCAGTTAAAATGCTCATAAAAAAAACATATGAACTTATTGGTGGAGTTTTGTATAATTTGTATGTGATTTTTTTAAAGGCTGATGAAATATGCTTAACATATCCAAGCGATGTTAAAAGTTTAGAGAAAACAAAAAACGGAAATAAACTAGGTAGCAAAACTTTGTACCAAACGCTTACGGCATTAAGAGAAACACTTATGTATTTTTGTGGTGTTGTGATTATTAAAATAAGAACAAAAAAAACCATAAGTGACAAAATAATCTTTTTTTTAAAAAAAATTTTTGACAAAATTGACATTATATTGTACTATATGAAATTAGTTGGGAGTATAGAAGAAAGCATAATGAAATTTACAAAAAATCTTTTAAAGTTGGCAAAACAAAAACAAAAAACTATTGTTTTTCCAGAATCTGCTTTTAGTGATAGAATAATTAAAGCAGTGCTGTATATACAAAAACATAAAATTGCAAATGTAATTTTAATTGGTGATGAAAGTTCACACATCATGCAAAATAAAAAACTTAAAAATTTTAAAATATTAAATCCCAAAACCTTTGCACGTAGCGAAGAGATGGTAAAAGATTTATATGAACTAAGAAAAGATAAAGGCGTTTCCTTTGAACAAGCAAAAAAACTAATATTAGATCCATTTTATTTTTCAACAATGCTTGTAAAAAAAGGGTATGCAGATGGCATGGTTGGGGGTGCAGAAGTTTCAACAGCAAAAAATTTGAAACCAGCGCTTCAAATTCTTAAAAATGGCAAAGACAATTTTGTAAATTCTTATGTGATTATGGTTGGAAAAAATAAGATAACAGACAATCCATTCTTTTTAACGGATTGTGGTTTGCTTGAAAATCCAAGTTCAAATCAACTTGCCATAATGGCAGAAAGGGTTTGTGGAGAACTTAAAAAGTTTACTAGCCTTACTCCAAAAGTTGCATTTTTGTCTTATTCAACAAAAGGCAGTGCTGAAAGTGATACAACATTAAAGGTGAAAGAAGCGTACAATAAATTTTCAGCATCGTGTCCAAATGTTTTAAGTCAAGGTGAAATACAGTTGGATGCAGCGCTTATTGAGCGAGTAGCAAGAACCAAACTTGGAGATGGTGCAAAATATTATGGCAAATCAAATGTTTTGGTGTTTCCCGAATTAAATTCGGCTAATATAGGTTATAAAGCAATTTCATATTTTGGAAATCTTTATGCCATTGGTCCAATAACGGTTGGGCTAGAAAAACCTGTAAACGATTTGTCTAGGGGAGCAACAGTAAAAGACATAATTTACTTAACTGCAATAACCGTTTTGCAGTGTGATTAGGGTATGATAAAATAAAGGAAAGGAGATAAGTATGAAAGTATTAGTTATTAATGCAGGAAGCAGTTCTTTAAAGTATCAATTGTTTGATATGGACGGCGAAAAAGTTATCGCAAAGGGAAATTGCGAAAAAATAGGAGCAGAAGATTCTTTTGTTGTTTACAAAGCAAAAGGTATGGAAAAGGTTATAAATGTTTACATGCCAACGCATAAAGAAGCAATGCAACAAGTTCTTGCTGTTTTAACAGACAAAGAAATAGGGGTTATAAGTTCACTTAATGAAGTTGAAGCTTTTGGACACAGAGTAGTTCATGGTGGCGAAATATTTAAAGACTCCGTTGTTATTGATGAAGATGTAATGAAAAAACTAGAAGAATTAAAACCACTTGGACCTCTTCACATGCCTGCAAATATTGAAGGAATAAAATCTTGCATGGAAATTTGTAAAGATAAACCAAATGTTGCAGTTTTTGATACTGCGTTTCATCAAACAATGCCAAATTATGCGTTTTTGTATGGTCTTCCATACGAAGCATATCAAGATTGGAAAATAAGAAAATATGGTTTTCACGGAACATCTCATAAATATGTTTCCGCTGAATTAGCAAAGGTTATGGGCAAGCCAATTGAAGAATTAAAGCTAATAACAATTCATCTTGGTAATGGGTCAAGCATTTGCGCAGTTAAGAATGGTAAAAGCATAGATACAACTATGGGATTTACGCCACTTGAAGGTTTAATAATGGGAACAAGATGTGGCGACCTTGATGCATCTGTTCTTGAATACATTTCAAATAAAACCGGTTGGGACATACATGAAATAACAAATTACTTGAACAAAAAAAGCGGAGTTCTTGGAATAAATGGTGTTTCTAGTGATATGAGAGACAACAACAATCAAATAGAAGAAGGAAACATGCGTGCGAAACTTGTTATCGACATGCTTTCTTATAAAATAAAAAAATACATTGGATCTTATGCAGCTGCAATGGGTGGACTAGATGGTATTGTATTCACTGGTGGAGTGGGTGAAAATCAAGAAGATGTTAGAGATTATGCAACCGATGGACTTCAATTTTTGGGCATAGAACTTGACAAAGAAAAAAATTATCATTTGCCAAGAGGAACGGTTGAAGAGTTGTCAACTAAAAATTCAAAAGTAAAAATTTATAGAATTCCAACAAATGAAGAATTGGTTATTGCAAGAGATTGCGTAAGACTTTGTAAATAAATCAAAATTTTTGTTGACATTATAAAAAAATATTTATATAATAAGCAGAGTTAAAAACTGCCTTATTTTAGGCATGTTGATATATAGGAGGAAAAAATGGCAGTTCCAAAATGTAAAGTTTCAAAAGCAAGAAGAAATACAAGAAATTCAGCAAACTTTAAATCGGCTGTACCAACACTAGTTGAGTGCCCTGAATGTCATGCAAAAAAACAACCACACAAGGTTTGCCCAAGTTGTGGATATTACAATGGCAGAAAAGTTTTAGAAACTGAGAAAAAAACAAAAAATGCGTAATTAGTTAAAGAATTTATAAAATAAACGCAAATAGCCTTGCTTGGGATAAAAAAATATATATCCATTGTTAAAAATGAGGCGAGGCATTCAAAATACCCAAAAACAGGAGTTAAATAACAAAAAACTGTTTTTGGGTTTTTTAATTTTTAACATCTAATATTTTGTTTATAAGCAAATCTTAAACTTGTTTTTAACTTGACTATAAAACTTTAATATGATATTTTACTTTGCATGAACAAAGAACAAAGGCAAAATTTTTTAAATTATTTAAATGAGTTGTTTCCCAGCGCCAAGTGTGAACTTAATTTTTCTACGCCTTTTGAATTGTTAATTGCAGTTGTTTTGTCGGCGCAATGCACAGATAAAAGAGTTAATTTAATTACTCCAATTTTGTTTGAAAAGTATAAGTCGCCAAAAGATTTCGCAAATGCAAATCTTAACGAAATTGAAGAAATTATTAAACCTTGTGGATTATATAAAAACAAGGCAAAAAATATTAAGTTATTAAGCAAGCAATTGGTTGAAAATTTTGATGGAAATGTTCCAAACAATTTAAAAGAATTAACAATGCTTAATGGCGTTGGAATGAAAACAGCAAAAGTTGTTCTTAACAATGTGTTTGGGGCAAAGGTTATTGCAGTCGACACGCATATTTTGAGAGTTTCAAACAGGTTGGGAATTGTTGATGAAAAAAACCCTGACAAGTGTTCAATAAAACTTGAAAAAATATTTAAAAACAACATTGACGATTTGCACCACAAAATGGTACTTTTTGGCAGATATTATTGCAAAGCAATAAAACCTATTTGTAGTGATTGTAAATTAAAAGATTTTTGCAAACATTATAAAAAAGTAGTTAAAATAAAATAAATTGTGATATAATACAAACAAAGGAAAAATTATGTTTTTAGATAGAGTTAAAATAACAATAAAAGCAGGAAATGGCGGAAATGGTGCCGTTTCCTTTTATAGATCAAAACTAACCATGAATGGTGGGCCTGATGGTGGAGATGGTGGCAAAGGTGGCAATGTTGTTTTTGTTGCCAACGAAGGAATTAACACTCTTTATGGTTTTTCTTTTAAAAAGAAATTTGTTGCAACTAATGGGCTTAAAGGTGAAAAACAACACAAAAAGGGTGCAGATGGCAAAGATGTTATAATTGAAGTGCCATGTGGAACTGTTATTTTGGATGCTGTTACAGAAAAGGTAATTGCCGATCTTACAAATAATGGAGACAAGTTTATTGCACTTAAAGGTGGAAATGGTGGACATGGTAATGAGTATTACAAAACACCAACAAGACAAGCACCAAGATTTTCTCAAACAGGAGAAATTGTTAAAGAGCGACAAGTTATTTTGGAACTTAAAAGTATAGCAGATGTCGGGCTTGTTGGTTATCCTAATGTTGGAAAAAGTACTCTTTTGTCAGTTATAAGTAATGCAAATCCAAAAATTGCAAACTATCATTTTACAACAATATATCCAAATTTAGGTGTTGTAGCATATAAAGATAAAAGTTTTGTTGCGTGCGACATTCCTGGGCTTATAGATGGTGCAAGCACAGGAGCAGGACTTGGTCATTATTTTTTAAAACATGTTGAGCGTGTAAGGGTTATTGTTCACTTGGTAGATATTTCCGAATGCGAGGGCAGAAATGCAGTTGAAGATTATTTTAATATAAACAATGAATTAAAAAAATACAGTGAAAAACTTTCAAGTGTTCCACAGATTGTTGCTTTAACAAAAATTGACCTTTTAAGCGAAGAGCAACTTAATGAAAAAGTTAAATTATTTGAAGAAAAAACAAATCAAAAGCCAATATTGTTATGTTCAATAATTCATAAGGGTACAGAAGAATTAAAATCAAAAATTTGGCAAGTGTTGGAAAAAACTCCAAAACCTGCACCAATTAATGTTGAACTAAACAATTTTGATGTAAGAGATAAGCAATCTTTTGAAGTTAAAAAAATAGACAATCAAACATATGAAGTTTGTGGCGGACTTATTGATAATATGATAAGAGGAGTTGTTTTGAGTGATGAAACATCTTTTGCATATTTTCAAAATGCACTTAAAAAGTTTGGCATAATTGACAAATTAAAAGAAAAAGGTTTAAATGTGGGTGACACTGTTATAATTAAAGACATTTCATTTGAATATGAAGAATAAAAGGAGAAAATATGATAACAACAAAGCAAAGAGCATTTTTGAGAGGTTTGGCAAGCGCACTTTCTCCAACTATGCAAATTGGAAAAGAGGGACTTAAAGAAAGTTCGTTTGTGCAAATTGAAGAAATGTTGGATAAAAATGAACTTGTAAAAATAAAAGTTCTAAAAAATTGCGATGATGATTTAAAAGAAGTTGCAAATGTTGTTGCAACAAAAATTGGATGTGAAGTTGTTCAAGTAATTGGAAGTACTCTTGTGCTTTATAGAAAAAGTAAAAGAAAGGGTATAAAACATATTGAAATAAATAATTAATTTAATTCCAAAAGTTCAATATTTTTAATTTTGTTGTATTTAGGATTTGAAAAAGATACCAATGCCAAAATTAACAGTAAACTAGACATAATTAAATAATAAATTTTAAAAGATACAAAAACACTAGAAATTAATAAAATTACGGAAGCGATTAAGTATCCTTTCGTTCTTTTTTTGTTAAGGGCATAACTTAAAAGGTCTTTAAATTTAACTTTGTTTTCATTTTTTAATTTTGTTTGACAAGGGAAATGATTGTATTTATTTAACAATTTTTCATATGTTTGATTACCATCTAATATATAAATTTCAATAGGAAGTTTTTCAGCGAGTTTTTCGGCGTTATTATCAAGTGTGTTAGTGCATATTATAAGCCTTTGTGGTGTATCCTTTTTTGTTTTGTTATAAATATGCACTAAATCATCGGTGTTTAAATCTCTGTATAAAAAACAAGGATAAAGTATGATTTTTTTACTAGAATTTATAATTTCAATATACTCGCTCTTTTTTTGTGCTTGATGTTTTGTTTTTGCAAGGTCATAAAAAAAATCAACATTGTAACTAGGTTCTGAAAATATAAATGTATTTATATACTGCTGAATTTTTGTATTTTCTTCTTCAAAAATATTTTTCTTTTTTTGCTTTTTGCTTTTAATAAAATTTAATCCAAAGTCAATAAAAAGCGTTATTATTACTGTAACTACAAGGCTTATCCATAAATTTTCAATAAAATATCTGCACCAAACAAAACAAGCAAGGAATATAATAAATATTCTAAATAAGGCATCAAAAGTTTTTAAAAATTTAAATTTTTTCATATAATATTTATTGACAATATCTTTGAATATAAACATCAATTGACATGTTTTGGTGTTTTTGCTATAATATTAACAATTTATGGGGTTTATATGGATATAGATGAGTTGTGTTTAAATATGGCAAATAAATTATTGGAAAATAAGGCAACAAATATTGTTGTTTTAAATACCGAAAAAAGATCAAAAATTGCGAAAAGAATGATTATTTGCTCTTGTGAAAATAATCAACAAACAAAAACTACTTCTTGCATTTTAAAAGAAGAATATAAAAATATTATGCCTTGTTTGCACGCAGATGGCATTTTTAAAGGTGTTTGGATTGTTTTAGATTTTAAAGATGTTATTGTTCATATTTTTACAAAAGAAGCAAGGTGTAAATTTAATATAGAAAAACTATGGAAGGATAACAAAAATTTTATTGAAATTAAATAATAATCAATTTAACAATACATAACGTAATGAAATTTTAACTATAAATAGGGTATTGACTTAACGGTTAATATGATTTATAATTATGGTAGGAGTTGAAATGAAAAAAAGAAATAAAGCGCTTTTGGGAATGGGTATAGTTTTGGCGGCAGTTTTTGGAATTGCAAGCGTGTCAATAGGTTTTTTTGTTGCGGGGCTTTCTCCAATTTTAAAATTAGTATTATTTGATTTGGCAATATTAAGTGCAGGTGTGGGGGTGTTTGATGCTGTTGCACTTTCTGCTTCGCTTGCAACAGGTTATGTAAAAAGAAGAAATGCAGAAAAAACACAGGCAAATTCTTTGGCAAAAATTGCACTTGAACAGGTACAAAAAAAGGGTAACTATAACGAAAACATTGCTACAAATGTCAATGAAAAAAAATTGGTTAAAGATCTTGCAAAAAGCATTGCGTACACTGCCGACAACAAAAAAGCAGGCGTATTGGGGAATAAATTCGGTTTTGGAAAAACAAAAAATCAATTAATCCTTGAAAATCAAAAGGAAGCTTACGAAACTTATAATTTGTATGAAAATATTTATGGTTCAAACAAAGGATCAAAAATAGCAAGCAAAAAACTAATAAAAACAGAAACAAAAATGCAAAAAGAACAAGCAAAGGCTTCTTCAATGTCTGGAAGTTTTGAGTTTGTAGCATCTGTACATGTTCCACAATTAAACAAAAATGTTATAGACAACAGAACGGGTGCAAATTTAAATAATGAAGAATATTTAAACGAGTTTAAAACATATGCGTGTTCGGAAAATTCATTAAAAACAAGATATGGTTCAACATACAAAAAAAATTATGGCTATGTTGCTTCAATAGAAAACAATCAAATGTCTAATATAAAAAATACTTATGTTAAATCAAATGCCGAAAGCGAAATGCCTAACTACGAACTCATTCTTTTAAAAGATTTACAACAAGAAATAAACGAGAGAGAAGATTTGCAAAATGTATTTCCATTGATGCTTAAAAAAAGACATTATATCACAGATAAAAAATTTCAGGATCGTTCTGTTGTTATTAAAAATAAAGAACAATTAAATGATAGAATTAATTATTTATCAAAAATGAAAGATGGTGATAAAAGAGTAAAAATCCAGGGAAATGGATATGTAAATCAAAACTATTATTATAGTGATTTTGCAACAGATGAACAAGAATTAACAGAATAGGAAACAGCCTAACCGTAAGGCATTTGCCAAAGGTTGGGTTTTTTGTTGTATATTATTGACTATAATAACATATATATGTATAATTCTTGTATGATTTTACACAGTAAAGGTTTTGAGTTCTTAGGACTTCATATTAATTTGTATGGTTTTATTATTGCCATTGGTATGTTATTGGCAATTTTGGTGGTTTGCAAAATATGCAAGCATAGAAATCTTAAATCAGACGACATATATTTAATAGCATTATATGTTTTGCCATTGTCAATTATTGGTGCAAGAATATATTTTGTAGCATTTAGCGAGCACACTTTCACTTTTTGGGAGGTTTTTAAAATTTGGGAAGGTGGAATGGCTATATATGGTGGAATAATTGGTGGAGCTTTGGGAGTGCTTTTGTATTGTTTCATACATAAAAAGAACTTCATAGATATTGCAGATGTTGCTGTTGTTGGTCTTATATTGGGGCAGGCTATTGGAAGAATTGGATGTTATTTTGGGGGTTGTTGTTATGGAATAGAAGTAACAAACGAAGCGTTTATGTGGTTCCCTCTTGCAACTCAAATTGATGGGGTTTGGCATTTATCAACATTCTTTTATGAGAGTTTTTGTAATTTTATAATTTTTTTGGTTTTTGTGTTTTTAATAAAAAAAATAAAAACGCGAGGAGTTATGTTAAGCCTATATCTTATTTGTTATGGCACAGTGAGATGTATTATTGAAACTTTTAGAGGTGATAGTTTGTATATAGGATCTATAAAAGTTTCGCAACTACTTAGTGGGCTTTTAATTTTGGCGGGTATAATTTTATTAATTGTTATCTACACTATTAAATATAAGAAAAAGGGAAAAATAGTTGAAGATAACAATATTTCTAAAAATTCTTAATATTTTCTTTGTTGTGTTGTATGCATTTTGTCTTACTAACAGTGAGTTGAGACAAGTGTGGTTTTCTCTTTTTATTTTATTTTTATCAATAACTTTGCTTATAAAAAGTGCTTTTTTTGTTCAAGATTCTAAACTATGGTTTGGTAGTTTTTTGCTATTTGTTGCAATCTTTAACATTTATATTCATTTTTATAATTTAAGGTTGGCTATTGTTTATCCTTTGTATATTTTAATTTTTGGATTATCTTCTTTTCTTGTTTTTGCTGTTTTTCGCCAAAATATTCACTTAAAAGTGTTTGTAATATGCTTGTTTGAAGTGATATTATTAGGTATATATAAATTTGACTATATTAACATGATTGAGTTTATTTTTATTCAGGTCGCTTTTATTCTTTTTATTTTAACCAACATGTTAGTAAGGGCAAAAATTAACACTAGGAGCAATTAAAATGAATTTTACATCATCTAAAAATGGATACAATAAAAAAGAAGTGGATTTATACATAAATGATTTAGTATCAAAGATAAATGATTTGCAAAAAAGCAATTTAGAAATGGATGGTGAATTAAAAAAATATAAAAATAAAGATAAAGAGATTGAAGATAAAGGAAAAAGCATTTCCGTTGCACTGACTGCAGCCGTTGAAAAAGCAAAACAAATTGAAAAAAGTTCAAATAATGTTTATAAATTAAAAATTCAGCAGTTAAACTTATTGTATTTAAAATGGGAAAAACTTTTAAATGTAATCTTAAACAAGTATCCTCAAATAGAAGAAGTGGAGAATGTAAAAGAATTGTTGGATGAATTTAAAAATAATATAAAAACAACACTTAAAGAAGATTATAAATTGTGCTCTATAACATCTCCCGTTCAAACTGATAATGATACAATAAGATTGCTTTTAAGCAAATTGGAAACATATTCAAGAAATGAACCTAAAAGAATTGTAAAAGTAGAACGCAAGCAATTGCCAAAAGATATGCAAAATAGTCAAAGTGAATTTTCAAGAATTGAAGACAAAGCCCCTTTAATTAAACCAATTTATCAAGATAGTTTAAATGACGAAAGATATGAAAATTTGGCAGACAAATTTTTGCAAGAAGACATAAATGAGAATAGTGCATATGCTAACATTATAACATCTAAAATTAAAGCAATTCCAGAAGTAAACGAAACAGGATTTGATTTAAAAGAAGCGGTAAACCCAAAAGAAGACCTTGATGAAATTATGAAAGCGTTTGATTTTTTTAATGAAAACAATAATTGAATTTTAGTTGTATTCTTAGACTGTATAATTACAGTCTTTTTTTTAAATAGTTTAATTTTTTATTATATAAATACTTATTTTATTTATATTTCAATTTGTCTATGCTCTGACAAGTAAACACTTGATTTTTTTATTGTTTTTTTTTTTTATAAATTGTTTAAAGTGTTTAAAATTTAATATAAAATTGAGTAAAAAATGAAAATAGTTATAGATGCTTTTGGTGGAGATAATGCACCTATGTGTGTTATAGATGGAACTATTATGGCACTAGATAAATTTAAAGATTTGTATGTTGTGCTGACAGGAGATAAAAATGTTTTAACAGAAAAGTTGAAAAATAAAAAATATGATACAAATCGTTTGGAAATTATACATGCACCAGAAATAATTACAAACGATGATGTGCCTACCGATGCAATAAGACATAAAAAAAATTCATCTCTTGTTGTGGCCCTTGATTATTTAAAAAATAATGAAGATTGCAAAGGATTAATTAGTGCAGGCTCAACAGGTGCAGTGCTTACTGGTGGTTTTTTAAAAATTGGAAGAATGAAAGGTGTTTCTCGACCAGCACTTGCACCACTTTTTCCAACAAGAACGGGTGGACAAGTTGTTCTAATAGATTGTGGGGCAAATGTAGATTGTAAACCAATAAATTTGTGCCATTTCGCACTTATGGGGTCAGAATATTTTAAAACAATGTTTAATGTGGAAAATCCAAGGGTTGCACTGCTTTCTAATGGTGCAGAAGATAAAAAAGGCAATGAACTTGTGAAAACGGTGTTTCCTCTTTTAAAGCAACTTCCAATTAATTTTGTTGGAAACATGGAAGCAAGATATTTTATGACTGGCGACTATGATGTTGTTGTTTGTGATGGCTTTGCGGGAAATGTACTTTTAAAATCAGTAGAGGGATCCGTAAAATTCACAACAGGCGTAATAAAAGAGGCAATGATGAGTTCGCTTAAAAGTAAAATAGGAGCTCTTTTATGTAAAAATGCATTAAAAAAAGTTAAAAATAAACTCGATTATAATAAATATGGTGGTTCATTGTTTGTTGGGTGTAAAAAAACAATTATTAAATCACATGGTTCAAGCAAAGATGTTACAATTTGGGCTGCAATTGAACAAATAATCAAGCTTGAAAACAATAAGGTAAACGAAAAAATAATGCAAAAAATTGAATCTTTGCCAGAACTTAATTTGGGAGAACACAATGATTAAAATAGGCGACTATGAATTTAAAAATTGTGATTTAATTGAAAGAGCTCTAACTCATTCATCTTTTAGCAATGAAAATTATGAAAGATTAGAGTTTTTGGGCGATAGTATTTTAGATTTCATTGTTGCAAAATACTTTTTTGAAAAAACAACATTAAACGAAGGGTTGCTAACAAAAACTCGTTCACATTTTGTTTCGGAAGATAATCTTTGCAAGGTTTTTGATAATTTAAAGTTGGGTAGTTATGTTAAATTGGGAAAAAGTTGCAAAGAGTTAACAAAATCAATTAAATGCGATATGTTTGAATCAGTTATTGCAAGTATATATCTTGACTCAAACTTGCAAACTTGTGAAAACTTTATAATTAATAATATATTTTTAGAAGATTATACAAGTGTGGAACTTTTGGACAGTAAATCAAAATTACAAGAAATAGCTCAAAGAAACAAGCAAGTTGTGGAATATACATTATTAGAGCAAAAAGGCTTATCTCATAAACCAACATTTGTTGTTAAGGCAAGCGTGGGCGGGATTAGCGCAATAGCCGAAAGTGGTAGCAAGCAAATTGCAGAGCAGTTGGCGGCAAAAGAAATACTTGATATAATAAGCAAGGAGAAAAACTAATGAATTTTAAGCAAATTGAACTTTCTGGATTCAAATCGTTTGCAGATAGAACAGAAATAAAGTTCGACTCGGGAATAACAGCAATTGTTGGTCCAAATGGTTGTGGAAAAAGTAATGTTTCTGATGCAATTAGATGGGTTTTGGGTGAGCAAAGTAGCAAATTATTGCGTGGTTCTAGCATGCAAGATGTTATTTTTAATGGAACAGAAAAAAGAAAAAGTTTGTCTTATTGTGAAGTTACATTAATTTTTAATAATACAGATAGGTACTTCAATTATGACAATGATGAAATTGCAATAACAAGAAAATTATACAGAAGTGGCGAAAGCGCCTATTTAATAAATAGGACACCTGTTAGATTAAAAGACATTGTAAATCTTTTATATGATTCTGGTATTGGAAAAGATGGATATTCAATTATTGGTCAAGGTAAAGTTGAAGAAATTATATCTTCAAAACCAGAGAATAGAAGAACAATTTTCGAAGATGCGGCAGGAATTGCAAAATTTAAATCAAGAAAGGTTGATGCCGAACGAAAACTTGAACGCACAAGAGATAATTTGCAAAGAGCAAACGATATTTTAAGCGAACTTGAAAGACAAATGGGACCACTAAAAAAACAAGCAGAAAACGCTAAGTTGTGGCTTGGATACAGAGATAGATTGCAAGACTTAGAAGTAAATGCTTATGTTTATAGATACAACAACGCAAATACAGAAAAACAACAAATAAACACAAAATTAAACGCAATAAGCGAAGAGTTGCAAAACAGAGAAAATGAATTAACTGATGCATCTAATAGTTATGATATTTGCACACAAAAAGTAAGTAATTTAGATAACGAAATTGCACAATCTCATGAGTCGATATTACACTTAACAGTTGAACTTGAAAAGCAATCTGGTCAGGCAAATGTAATTCGTGAAAGAATTGCAAACATGAACGAAACTAAATCAAAAATTAATGTAGACATTTTAAATAATAAAAACACAATAGAAAAAGACAATGCAGAGCTTCACTTTAAAAAAGAAAAATATGATGGTGTTGTTGAAACTTTGCAAAAATTAAATTTATCATACGATGAAATTTCAAATGAATATTTAAAAATTGTTGATGAACTTAGTTTGCATGAAGACCAGACTCAAGACTCTCAACAAAAAATGTTTGATGCACTTGATAAACTTACTGATATAAAAGCAAATTTTAGTAAATATCAAGCAGAAAAACAAATGCTTTTAAATAGTGCAAGTGAACTAGAACAAAAACTAAAAAATTTGAACATTTCAATAGAAGATAAGCGAAGAACAAAAAATGAATTACAAATTCTTGTAAACAAATTAGAACAAGAAAAAGTTTTAGCACAAGAAAATTTAGCAAATGCAAAACAAAGACAAGAATCACTTACAAATCAAATAAAAGAAACTCAAGAAGATAGGTATAGAACAAACTCAAAAATTCAAGTTTACGAAAACAGAAAAAGTATGCTTGAAGAAATGCAAAAAGAATATGATGGCTTTCAATATGCAGTTAAAAAATTGCTTAAAGAAAGTGAAAGAAATCAACAAATAAAAAGCAAAATGCTTGGTGTACTAGCTTCGTTAATTCAAGTGCCAGAAAAATATGAAACAGCAATAGAAATTGCTCTTGGAAATGCAGTACAAAACATTGTTACTTTTGACGAACAAAATGCAAAGGATTTAATTTATTTTCTTAAAACAAATCAGTTTGGAAGAGCAACATTTTTGCCTATTTCTAAAATTAAACCAAAGTCAATAGCACAAGAAGATGCTAGGGCATTAAACAGCGAAGGTTGTTTTGGGCTTGCTAGCAATTTAATATCTTATGACAATAATATTAAAGATATTGTTTCAAATCTTTTAGGGGCAACAATAATTGTTGATAATCTTGACAATGCAATAAACATTTCTAATAAAACAAAATTATCATACAAAATTGTAACACTTGATGGGGATGTAATAAACCCACAAGGGTCAATGACCGGTGGTTCTAAAAAGAATGAGGTTGCTAATTTAATTAGCAGGGATAGAGAAATTAAAACTCTTACAAGTGAAGTTGCAAAATTAAAAACAGATTTTACAAGTAAAACAAATTTAATAAACAATTTGCAAAAAGAACTCGATTCTTTAAAATTTAACATGAATAAACTTTTTGATGTTAATAACAGTACAGAAATTAGTTTTGCAAAAGAAAATGAAAAATTAAATTCGTTTGAAATAAGTTTAAATGAAATTATAGATGATAAAAATCAAATAGAGCAACAACTAAAAAACACTTTAATTAGAATTGATGTCTTAACAAAGGAACTTGCAAGCATAGATGAACTTGAAAACACAGCAATGCAAAACAGAACATCAGCAAATAAATTTATTGCTGAGAGACAAGCAAAGTTTGCTCAGTTAAAAGAAAAAAGAGACCAAATAAATGAATCTCTTACAAAAATAAAGGTGGAAATAGCATCTCTGGAAGCCCAAAAAGCATCTTTTGAACAGGATTTTGATCGCTTAAACGAAGAAATTAAAGTTAATATTTTGCTTAAAAATTCAAATGAACAAGAATTAAGTAAAATTGAAAAAACAATATACGAAGCAGAAAATATCATAAGACAGCAAATAGAAACTCAGGCAAATAAAGAGTCAAAAGACAAATTAATTGCGCTTCGTGAAAAAATGCAAGGTTTTGAAAATCAAAAACAAGAATTGCAAGAAAATATTAAAATGCTAAACGATAAAAAAATGCTAATAATGAATCAAATTACAAAACTTAACGACAAGAAAAATGCATGCGAGCATCAATTAGAAAAAGTAGATATTGAAATTGAACAAATGCAAGAAAGAATATACGAAGAATATTCACTTACATACAGTTCATGTCAGGAATTTGTTAGACAAGATTTTAATATTGATGAAGCGATGCCAGAGATTAGCAATTTAAAGAAAGAAATAAGCAAACTTGGTTATGTAAATGTTCACGCAATTGAAGATGTTAAACTTTTAATGGAAAGGTATAACGGACTTAAAGAACAAACCGACGACTTGACAAAGGCCGAAGATAATTTAACAAAGGTTATAGAAGAATTGTCGGGTGAAATGAAAACTAGGTTTGAAACGGAATTTAATAAGATAAATGAAAACTTTAAAACAACATTTAGAGAGTTGTTTGGTGGTGGAAATGCAAGACTAGAACTTACAGACCCAACAAATCTATTGGAATCTGGAGTTGATATTGTTGCAGAACCACCTGGCAAAAAATTACAAAACATAACTCTTTTATCTGGTGGAGAAAAGGCACTTACAGCCATTGCAATTTTATTTGCAATTTTAAAATTAAGACCAATGCCATTTTGCTTGCTAGATGAAATTGAAGCGGCATTAGATGACTCAAATGTTGGAAGATTTGCTGAATATTTAAGAAGATTTAGCAAAGTAACGCAATTTATTGTAATCACTCACAGGAAACCAACAATGGAACTTGCTGATTGCTTATATGGTGTTACAATGGAAGAAAAAGGTGTATCAAAAATGGTTAGCGTTCAACTTAGTGACGCATTAAAAAATGTAGCGGAGGAAAATAAATAATGGGTATATTTAAAAAAATTGCACAAGCACTAAAAAGAACAAAAGAAGCTTTTTCTAGAAAGTTAGATAGTTTGCTTTCTGGGGGCGAGCTTGATGATGATTTTTTTGAAGAATTAACCGATATTTTAGTTTCAAGTGATGTGGGCTATTCTTGCAGTGAAGAAATTGTTGACAGACTTAGAGTTTATGCAAGAAAAAACAAAATAAGAAAAGCAGAAGAAGTTAAACAAGCGTTAAAAATTATTTTAAATGAAATAATGCAAGAAACATCACAGGTAGATATAAATTATCCGGCAGTTATAACTATTGTAGGGGTAAACGGTGTTGGTAAAACTACATCAATAGGGAAACTTGCATCTTATTTTAAATCACAAAAAAAAGATGTTACACTTGTTGCTGGCGATACTTTTAGAGCGGCTGCAAGCGATCAATTAACAGAATGGGCAAACAGAAATAAGGTTAGAATTGTTAAACATAATGAAGGTGCTGATGCTGCGGCGGTAGTGTTTGATGGTTTGTCTAGTGCAAAGGCCAAAAATACTGATGTTTTAATTGTTGATACAGCGGGAAGATTGCAAACAAAAACAAATCTTATGGAAGAATTAAGAAAAATCGACAGAGTTATAAGTAAAGAATATCCTGAGGCTAATAAATATACATTTATTGTACTTGATGCAACAACGGGTCAAAACGCGCTAAGCCAAATAAATCATTTTAACGAATATGTAAATCTTTCTGGAATAATACTTACAAAGCTAGATGGAACGGCAAAGGGTGGTGTGGTTTTTAGCATTGCCAAAGATTTACACCTTCCTGTTGTGTTTGTTGGAACAGGAGAACAAATTGATGATTTAGAAAAGTTTGACGCAAAAGAATTTATTGATAATTTATTTTAGAAAAATGGGACGCATGTCCTATTTTTTAAATTTTTATTTTAATAAATTATTTTTTATGTTATTTTTTTGTACAAGCAAAATTCGACTTTTTTCAACATATATATAATCTCAAAGGAGATTGTATGATATTTGAAAATTTTGTGTTATTTATGAACAAAATTCTTATGTTTTCATCTTATATAAATAACGCACAAGGCTTTCCAAAACCACTTACAAGCGAAGAAGAAAAAGAATGTTTTCAAAAATTTAAAGCAGGTGATTTATCAGCAAGGGATAAACTAATTAACCACAATTTAAGACTTGTTGCACACATTGTTAAAAAATATTCAGGAAGTGGCGAAGCTGATGACCTAATTTCTGTTGGTTCAATTGGACTTATTAAGGCAATAAATTCGTTTGAATACGGTAAAGGAACACAACTTTCCACATATGCTGCAAGATGTATAGAAAACGAAATTTTAATGTTACTTAGATTAAATAAAAAACATAAAAAAGTATACTCACTTGAAGAAAGTTTGGGTCAAGATAAGGATGGTAATGATATTGAACTTGCTGACATTATTCCATCTTGTGAAGAAGAAGTATTTAACGTTGTTGAAAATAACATCATAACAGAGAAAATTTTGGACATAATTAGTAAACATCTAACAGAAAGAGAAGCAACTATAATAAAATTAAGATATGGAATAAACGGAACCCCAGCCCTTACACAAAGAGAAGTTGCCCAAAAACTTGGCATTTCAAGATCATACATTTCAAGAATAGAAACAAAAGCATTGCAAATTATACGAAATAATATGAATGATGAGGATTTTTTGTAATATTAAAAATAATTATAAAAAAAATATTGAAAATAAAAATAAAATATTATATATTAAAAATATAAGGATTGTAAATGACAAAAGAAATTTTTATTAAATATGTACAAGAAATGGTTTTGCCTCTTTTTACAGGCTCCCATATTGCAGGTGAAGATGTTTCTAGTGCAAGAGATAATGAGGTTGCACAAGGTGCAAACGGGAGTATGCTTGTAAAGCCACATAAAGAAGATGAATACCGTTTAATAATAAAAAGAAGTCAACCATTTAAAAGTGCTGACATACAACTTATGCAAGCTATTATTTATGAACTTGACAACATTAATGAGTATCATATAAGCGATGAAGCATATAAACAAAGATTGCATGCCTTGGCAATGGAAAAGGCTATTTGTAAATCACTAACAGAAGTATCAAACAATACTTTGTTGGGCGTAATTGCAGAATTGGATAGTTGTGCAAGAAAAACATATGAGGGGCATAGAATTAAGTTTGGAATAATAATAAATGAATATAATGTGTGTCCAAATAAAACTGCCAACTTATCTTATCAAAATCTTTTTAGAAAAGATTTTTTTGCAGTAATGTCAAATGGTGTTCAAAGTTGTATAGAAATAGACAAAGAAGGGTATGTTCTAGGACATGTGCTTTTTGAAAAACTTAGATTTGCACCAACAATTTCTCCTTACGACTATATAAATGTTGCTAAATATTGTGGTGAAAAAAGGATTGGTATAATTCTTCTTGAAAGTGGAGAAATTTTACTTTTTAAAAATCACGAACTTATGTTTTGTAAAAGAAGAGGAGTATGGGGAAGTTACTTCCATGACGAAATTATTCAACTTTTGTCTAACAGAACAACACACACAATAAAAGAAATAAGAAAAGCAATATATTTTACTGCTCTTGATTGCTCTTTTGCAGGAAGCGGTGGTTGCTTGGTTTATTTAAACAAAGATGATCTTGAAACTGCTCTTACACATATAGACATAAATGACATTATGGATGAAAATTATTTTGCCATAAAAAAGCAACAAATTATAGATGAATCTAGAAAACTATATAACCTTGGCAAGCCGTTGCCTTTTGAAGAAAATATATCGTTTAATGAGTATATTTTGCAAAACAACTTGGTAAAATCAGCATGTTTAAGAGAGTGTATTCATGGAAGAAAGTTTCATGAACTTAGCAGAAAATTAAGACAAGAAATTGCAAGTGTTGATGGTGCTACAATTATTGATAATGACGGAACGATAATAGCGGTTGGGGCAATTGTTCAAATTGAAGCCGGTTCTTCTGGTGGTGGAAGGCTTGCTGCAACAAAAACTCTTGCCAAGTATGGTGTTGCAATAAAAATTTCTGCTGATGGAATTATGCAAGGTTTTATAAAAGATAGAAAAAATAATAAAGTTAGACCAATATTTACTGTGGGTTAATATTGACTATTGAAGAGTTTTGTGATATTATAGTAATGTAGTTAGCCAGATGGTCGCAGTATGGCTGTTATGGCTATAATGAGGAAAGTCCGAGCTTCATAGAACAGGGTGCCAGTTAACTGCTGGTGGAGGCGACTCTAAGGAAAGTGCAACAGAAAATATACCGCCTAAATTTAGGTAAGGTTGAAATGGAGGTGTAAGAGACCACCGCCTGTTTGGTAACAAACGGGGCATTGTAAACCCCACTCGAAGCACGGTTAAAAGAAACGCATATGTTGTTCGCATTGTTTCTTAAAAATACCGCTTGATTATATTGGGAACAATATAACTAGATAGATGACCATCTAAAACAGAACTCGGCTTATAGACTAACTACCAAAAAAAGTGTGTAATTTAGATTACATACTTTTTTTGTGTCAATAATTAATTATGACTATATTCATTTGTGTTTGTTTATTTATGTTAACATTTGTTACGCTTAAAATTTTAAAACAAAAATACCAAAAAAAATTTTTAAAGTGTAAAAAAAAATTTTTTTTAGCAAAGCCAAAATCTAAAACATTTACAGATGTTTGTTTAATGTTAAATTATTTTAAAACTAACAATTATAAAACATTTAAATCCTTAAAAACATTAAAGGATGTTGACCATATAATATCTTGTGTATTATATAAAACTCCAATAACATACAATTTACACATAGATAACATAATTCTTAAAAATTTTGGTATTGATATAAATTTGCCTGTTTTTTTTGTTAAAGAGTACAACAAAAAATATGTAAAAAATTTAATTTATGCAAAAAATTACGTTAAATTTAATTTAATTTTTAATGAAGATAATTTTATAAAATTCAAAAAATTAAATAAGATTAAATATTTTATATTAAACACTAAGTTTGCCAGTATAAAATTATTAAATAATATAATGGCGCTTAATATAAATACAGAAAACAAATTTAAAGTAAAAAAAGAAGATAATTTTTATAATTTTGAAATTAAAAATAATAAAGACATATTAGTTCCAAATACAAAAATAGAAAATAATTTTCTTTGCGAGATATACAATAACAATAATGTTTATGTAGAAGTAAAAAAATGCTTAAACAATGGCGAATTTTTATATTTTAAAATTTTAAACAAATCAAACATAATGCAAAGAGTTGAGGTTAATTATAATTATAAATTGCTAGGTAAATATTATGAATATCATAAAATTCCAAACGGTTTAAGGGTTAGAGAAATTTTACAAAATCAATTATTGTTTTTTTGTAATAGTGCAAACATTAAATATTTATATCCAAATAATATGATAAAAGAAATAACTCTTCCTTTTTTAAAACTATATAAATGTTTTAGTTTAAAACCAAACAGCGAAGAACAATTTGTTTTATATATTGGCAATAGGCAAATAACTAAAAATGATCTTTATGAAAGTTTAATTTTATACAAAAGAAAGATTGATGATATTGTTAATTTTAAAATAAAATGTAGAAATAAAACATTAGAGTATTTGATTAATTATTATTTGCCAAATAGAATTATACTTGAAGATTTAAATGAATTAGACAATGCAAATGCTGATAATTTTGAAGAGTGTTATTTTTTATTTAAGCAAAAAAAACTTTCAAGTTTAAGTTTTTATTTGTGGTTAAAGCATTTTTATGTGGGTTTAATTGAAAATGAAAATTTTTTAAAATTCAATACAAAACTTGAAGAGGATTTTGTAATTTATTACACATTTAACAATAAAACAAAAGAAATAGTTTTTAAAAATATGAAATCACAAAAATATATGCTTATAAATGGTGTTAAATTTCATAATTGCAATCTTATATCAAAGCAAAATCTTGATGCAATTGATAAATTAATGCTTGTAGTTTAGCATGTTTTGTGCTAGAATAACACAGGAGATAGAATGGAAAAAATACCACTTGCTGAAAGGATGAGACCTAAAACTCTTGATGATTTTGTTGGTCAAAAACATATAGTTGGAAAGAATATGCTACTTAACCGTGCTATAATGATGGGGGAGATTGGCAGTTGTATTTTTTATGGACCGCCAGGAACGGGAAAAACAACACTTGCAAACATAATTTCAAATACTTTAAATGGAAATTTTAGAAAATTAAATGCTGTTTCTAGCGGAGTAAGTGATGCAAAACAAGTAATTGAAGAAGCAAGAAGAAATAAAACTTTATATGGCAAACAAACATATTTGCTCCTTGATGAATGTCATAGATGGAACAAAGCACAAAGTGATTGTGTTTTGTCGGCAATTGAAGATGGTAGTATAATTTTTATTGGCTCTACAACTGAAAATCCTTTTACATCAATGACAAGAGCAATTGTTTCAAGGTGTCGTGTGTTTGAATTTAAATCATTATCTAATCAAGATTTGATTGATGCAATGAAAAAGGCAATTGTAGATAAAACAAACGGGTTGGGTAATTTAAATATAGAAATAAGTGATGATGCTCTAAAACATTTGGCTTGGGCAAGTTCGGGAGATTTGAGAATGGCACTTAACGCACTGGAACTTGCAGTTAGAACAACCCCGCTTAATAAAGATAAAATAATTGTAGTTGACAAAACAGTAGCGGAGCAAAGTATTCAAAAAAAAGCATTATCTATAGATGAAACTCAATTTTATGACATGCTTAGTTGTTTTTGTAAAAGTATACGAGGCAGTGATACTGATGCGGCACTATATTATTCACAACGGTTAATTAGTGCAGGTTGTGATCCACTTATCATTGCAAGAAGGCTAATCGCTCATGCTAGCGAAGATATTGGTATGGCAGATAGTAATGCATTGCTTTTGGCAACAAGTGCCATGTTTGCTGTGCAAAATTTAGGACTTCCTGAATGTTTGTTGCCACTTAGTCATGCTATAATTTATGCATGTGAAGCAGAAAAATCCAATTCTGTTGTAGTTGCATTAAACGCAGCAAAAGATGATGCGGAAAATGTAAAAGATGATAACATACCAAATCATTTAAAAAATCATCCTTCAATAAATGGCCCCAAAACACAATATAAGTATCCGCATGATTATGGTGGATATGTAAAGCAACAATATTTGCCAGATAAATTAAAAGATAAAATTTATTATGTGCCAAGCAGTAATGGAAAAGAAAAGAATTTAATAAGAAAAAAATTTAGATAAAAAGGAGATAAAAATGTTAAAATTTATTGGAATTGGTAATTTAGCAAATGAGGAGTTATTAAATACAAGTGCGTACATAAAACAAGAAAACAAACTTTTTATTATAGACTGTGGAGTTATGTCTTTTAAAAGAATGCTTGAACTAAATTTATTTGAAGATGTAGACACTGCTTATATTGCAATCACGCATATGCATCCAGACCATATAGGTGGGCTAGCAAGTTTAATTTCTTATTTAAATTTAGAAAAAAATATAATTCCTAAAATTGTTGTTCCAAGTGAAGATGAAGAACAAAAACAAGATATAATAAATTTCTTGTTTTTGCAAGGGGTAACTCAGGACATATATGAGTTAGTAAACGATGTTGACTTGATTTTAAATGAAACACTTTTAAAAATTAATTTTAGGTCAGTTAAACACAGTCAAAATTTAAAATCTTATGCAATTGAGATGACTTTTGACAATGGTAAAATATATTATTTAGGTGATAACAATGATGAGAAATATCATAAATCACTTGCAAAAAAACTAGGTGTAAATGACTTGATTTATACTGATTGCTGTGATGAAATTAATGAACTTCATATAAATTTGGAAAAACTTGCCGAAATTTATGATGAAAAGTTAAGAAAACAAATTTATTGTATGCATTTTAATGGTGATGAAACGGTTTCAAAAGCAAAAAATTTAGGTTTTAGTGTGGCAGTTAAAGAACAAAGCAAAGAAGAATATTTAAAAAGAATTATGTCACATTAAACCTTTTGATGTTTAATTTAATTTGAATAAACTAAAAAATATAAATATATTTTTATTAGAACATTGTTTTAGTAGCCCGACTTGGCGATGTGTTTAACTGCTTTAACAAGTTTTTGACAATCGCTAAAATTATTGAAAAATGATAAGGACGCTCTTACAATTCCTTGATTTAGCGTTCCTAAAAATTTATGTTTAAGTCCTGCGCAATGCAAGCCACCACGAGTGCAAATGCCGTATTTATCACTAAGAATTTGGCTTACATCTGTAGAACCAAAGTCGTGTATATTAAAACCAATTACACCAAAAGAGTTGTTTGGGTGAGTGTAAACCTTAACTCCATTAATACTGCTAAGCTCAAAGTTTAAGTATGTTGAAAGGTCATCAATTTTTTCGTTTATAATGCTAAAATTTTTTTCTACAAAGTCAATTCCGGCTCCTAGTCCTAAAATATTAGGGGTTGGAAGTGTTCCGCTTTCGTAAGTTTCAACCGTTCCTAAGGGTTGATAAACATTTTCGCTCTCTGTTCCTGTTCCGCCAAATCTTATGGGATTTAATTTGAAATTTTCTTTGTATGCTAAAACTCCAACGCCTTGCGGACTGTAAAGAGCCTTGTGTGGTGCAAGTGCCAAAAAATTTATTCCCATTTTTTCCATGTCTATTTTTATATGTCCTGCACTTTGAGCACAATCAACCAAAAAAATGATATTGTGCTCTTTACAATAGTTGCCAATTGATTCTATATCTGTTATTTCGCCATCAACATTAGACATGTGATTTACACAAATTAAATATGTGTTTTGCTTTATATGTTGTTTTATGTCTTCTAGGGTAATTGTCCCAGGAGTTTTTGGACTTGCAATGCTTATTTCAAGTCCATATTTTTTTTGTAATTCAAAAAGAGGTCTTACGCTTGCGTTGTGGTCATTTATAGTGCATATCACATGTCCGTCTTCTTTAAATGTTCCTAATATTGCAAGATTCAAAGCATCTGTACAATTTTCTGTGAAAACTGCCTGCGGTGCATTTACAAACTTGCAAACTTTTTCTCTAACTTTTTCAACCATAATAGCGCTGTCCATACTTAATTTATGGCCACTTCTACCGGGGTTTGCTGAATATTTTGTTAATCCTAACATAGTAGCGTTAATTACTTCCTTAGGTTTTATATATGTGCTTGCACTGTTATCAAGATATATCATATTAACTTTTTCTCTCTTTATTTAGTAATATAATATGATATGAAAAAATATCAATAATTGACTACAAAGGAGAAGATTATGGACTATATGATTATTGTGTTTAGGGCCAGGTCGCACACAATAAATTTTGCTAATTTGTTGCAATCGTACAAAATTCCTTGCCAAATAATCAACACTCCAAGAATTGTAAATGTATCATGTGGCATTTCAGTTAAGTTTTCTAGTATGTATATAAAAAATGTACAGCAAATTTTATCAAGACGATATTTTGATACATTTGCTGGAATATATCAAGTTGTGGGAATTGGTTTAAATCAAAAAGTAATTAAAATTAAATAATTGTTTTTGTTTTTTGGTTGTGATATACTACAATGGTTTAGGAGGATTATATCACAATGGAATTACTTGCACCTGCTGGAACTTTTGAGAAAATGCAAACTGCTTTTTATTTTGGTGCAGATGCCGTGTATTTTGCTGGAAAAAAATTTGGGCTTAGAGCTTTTGCCGGCAATTTTACCGATGAGGAAATTTTAAAAGCAACACAATATGCACATAATTTGGGCAAGAAAGTTTATGTTACATTAAACATATTGGCTCATGAAGATGATTTTGATGGCTTGCAAGAATACTTAAAGAACCTTGAAATGGCAAAGGTTGATGCCGTTATTGTTTCTGATTTGGGAATTATAAATTTTATAAAGGAGTTTGCACCATCGCTTACAATTCATGTTAGCACCCAGGCTAATATTTTAAACAGTTATGCAATAAAATTTATGGCAAAGCTGGGCGTTAAAAGAATTGTACTTGCTAGGGAACTTAATTTGGAAGAAATAAAAAAAATAAGAGCAAACATACCAAGCGAAATTGAATTAGAATGTTTTGTTCATGGCGCGATGTGTATTTCTTATAGTGGAAGATGTTTGCTTTCAAACTATTTAACAGGCAGAGATTCAAACCGTGGGGCGTGCGCACAATGTTGCAGATGGGAGTATACAATAACTGAAAAATCAAGAAATGGTGACAAATACGAAATTCAAGAAGATGATAGAGGCACATATATTCTAAATTCAAAAGACCTTAACATGATAGAACATTTAAAAGAACTGGAAAGTGCTGGGGTAATGAGTTTTAAAATTGAGGGGAGAATGAAATCTCCATATTATGTTGCAAATGTTGTAAATGCTTATAGACGAGCATTAAATTTAAAAGATAACATTTCGAATGAAGAAATGGAATCTTTAAAAAATGAACTTTATAAAACAAGTCATAGGCAATACACAACGGGTTTTTATTTGGGAGAAAATAACAAAGAATGTTTATCAAGTTCAATGCCTGTTCAAACAAGTGAATTTATGGCGGTTGTTATTGATGATGCAGATGGTGAAAAGGTTTTAATAGAACAAAGAAATAGATTTAAAATAGGCGACGAATTAGAGATATTATCGCCAAACGATACATTTAATAAAAAAATAAAATTAAATAAAATGACAGATGAAGTTGGTGCAGAAGTTTTAGATGCTAAAAATGTTCAGCAAAAGTTATATATTTACACAAATTTAAACCTAAAAAAAGGTGATATATTAAGAAAGTGATAAATAATCTCACAGTAATGTGAGATTATTTTGCATTTAAAACCATAACATTCAAATATTCGACTTTTAAAGTTAATATTAGGCAAATTTTTTATTTTACTATTTTTATTAAAAAGTTATACAATTTTTTGTGTAACAAAAGGAGAAAAATATGAACGGTAGAGAATTATTAAAACAAATGGCAAAACAAGCAAAGGACAGATTGCAAGGAAAACATGTTAGTTTAATAACAAAAGGAAATGTTACTTGTTTGAGAAACGGAGAAAATTATATAAAAACAATTACTATATCTAACAATATAGACAAGGATATGTATGCAAAAGTAAAAGACAGTATAAATAGTGATTCAATAAATCCGCTTAGCGAACTTATAGATTTTAATTATTATAAAACACTTTCAAATGAACAAAAAGAAAGATACTTTTTTAAAATGGCAGATAAATATAGACAACTAAAACAAATTTACGAAAATGAAAAAATAAAAGAAGTTTATTAATTGCAATGGTTAGTTTACTGTGATATACTAATTTTATGGAAATTTTAAATAGTTTAAATGAAGCACAAAAACAAGCACTCTTATGTACAAAGGGTGCTGTTTTGGTAACTGCAGGAGCAGGAAGTGGAAAAACAAAACTTTTAACGCATAGAATAGCATATTTAATACAACATGAAAATGTTTGCGAGCAAAACATACTTGCAATAACTTTTACAAATAAAGCAGCAAAAGAAATGAAAGAAAGAGTTTCTAAACTCTTGGGAACGCCTAATCGTGTTTGGGTTTCAACATTTCACTCTATGTGTTTAAAAATTCTAAGAAAACACATTTCAAAACTTGGTGGTTACACAAGTGATTTTTCCATTTATAGCGAAAGTGATAGCGAAAAAACATTAAAACAAGTTATAAAAGATTTGTCACTTGATATGGAAAATTATAAACACTATGCGCATGTTTTAAGTGAATGCCAAAACCAAAATATTGACATATATTCTTATGCAAAAAATTATCTCATTGAGCAAGAAGACTTGATTAATGTTTATGAAACATATCAAAAAACATTAGAAAAAAACAATGCGTTAGACTTTGACAATTTGCTTACAAAAACGTATGAATTGTTTGTTACTCATAAAGATGTTTTACAATATTATTCAAACCTTTTTGAATATATTTTTGTAGATGAATTTCAAGACACAAACAAAATACAGTACGAAATTGTTAAACTTCTTTCAAAAACACATAAAAATATATTTGTAGTTGGGGATGAAGATCAGTGTATTTATAGTTGGCGTGGTGCTCAATTTAAAAATATTTTTGATTTTAAAACCGATTTTGCTCCTGTAAAAATGTTTAAACTTGAACAAAATTATAGGAGTACAAAAAATATTGTAGACAAAGCAAACAAACTAATAAAAAACAATGAAGAAAGATATGACAAAGTGTTGTGGACAAACAACGAAGATGGCAAAAATGTTGAATGTAATGATTATTATGACGAACAGCAAGAAGCAGAAAGCGTTGCAACAAAAATTGTAAAACTTATTGACATTTATGGTTATAAATATAGCGACATGGCAATTCTTATGAGGTTAAATGCACTTTCTTTGCCGTTTGAACAAAAATTGTTAAACTATAACATCCCTTATAGAATTTATGGAGGGTTTAAGTTTTATGAAAGGCAAGAAATAAAAAATCTTATATCTTATCTTAGATTGTTTACCAATCCTAATGACGATACTGCACTGTTAAGGATTATCAATTTCCCAAAACGCTCGATAGGGGATGTGGCAATAAACAAGTTAAGGGAATATTCAAATTCAAAAAATTTATCAATGCTTATGGGTATGGTGCATTTATATAATAACAGCCAAGATAATAATGCACTGTATGCAAAAATAAAAGATTTTGTTTCTTCATATATTAAATTAAAAGAACTTTACAAGAATACAAAACTAAATGATTTTTGTGAAATCGTTATTGAAGAGTTTAAAATAAAAAATGCCTACATGGAAAAAAGCGATGAAAACACAGACAAACTTATGAATTTGGATACATTTGTTAATTCTGTTGATCAATTTGTATCTAATAACGATGGTGCAACTCTAAACGAATTTTTAGAAAGTATAACACTTGAAACTGATTTGGATTTTATGGGTACGGATGACACTGTTACAATATCTACAATTCATTCGGTTAAGGGGCTAGAATTTAAAGTTGTTTTTGTTGTTGGACTTGAAGAGGGCCTATTTCCAATTTCAAGGGCATTTGACAGCGATAAACAAATTGAAGAAGAAAGGCGACTTATGTATGTCGCAATGACAAGGGCGCAAGAAAGATTGTTTTTGTCATATGTAAATACAAGATTTTTGCACGGTAAAAGGTCTTTTACAACATCAAGTAGATTTATAGAAGAAACAGGTGTCAATTTGCCAACCAAACCTAAAAAATATTTTGAAAGTCAATATAGTTATAATAATTTTGGAAATAATTATAAAAGTAGTTATGATTATAATAATATAAAACAACAAACGGCATCTACAACAACTCATAATGGTTACACAATGGCAAACAATATCAACAAAGAAGACAAACCCAAAAAAGATACTAGCGTTTATAAAAAAGGTCAAATGGTTAATCATCCAAAATTTGGAAAGGGAACAATAATAGACATTGTTGATGATGGTGTGTGTGCTGATATAGATTTTGAAAAGTTTGGTAAAAAAACATTAATACTAGAAATAGCACCGCTTGAAATATTATAGGAGTTTATATGGAAGAAATGCAAAAACTTGTTGATGAGTTGAACAAATATGCTTATGCATATTATGTTTTAGACAAGCCACTTATTTCCGATGTGGAGTATGATAGATTATACGACAAACTAGTGCTTTTGGAGAAAGAAACAGGAGTTGTTTTACCCAATTCACCAACGCATAGAGTAGGTGACACTATTTTAAAAAATTTTAAAAAGGTTACTCATAAAATTCCTTTATATAGTTTGGACAAATGCCAATCAAAATTAGATTTATCAAATTGGATAAATGATATAAAAAATAAAGAAAAAAATGTTGATTTTACACTGGAATATAAGTTTGATGGTCTTACAATTGTATGCACATATCAAAATGGATATTTTGTTTCTGCTGCCACTCGTGGGAACGGGACTGTTGGAGAAGATGTAACTGCTCAAGTAAAAACAATACAAAGCGTTCCTTTAAAAATTAACTTTAAAGGGGAACTTATTGTTCAGGGCGAAGGCATGATAACGCTTGAAAATTTAAAAAAATTCAATCAAAAATATCCGGATGAAGCATTAAAAAATGCCAGAAATGCAGTAAGTGGAGCAATAAGAAATTTAGATGCAAAACAAACTGCAAAAAGAAATTTAGATTGGTTTTGCTATAATGTTCTCTATGCTGAAAACAAAAAGTTTAATACGCAAGTTGAGATGTTTGAATTTTTAAAACAAAACAATTTTAAAACATCACAATTTAAGGTTTTTGATAAGGTTGAAGATATTTTAAATGAATTAGATAGTGTTGATAAAACAAAATCTAATTTAGACATTTTAATAGACGGAATGGTGGTTAAACTAAACCAAATAGCATTAAGGGATGATTTTGGTTATACATCTAAATTCCCAAAGTGGGCAATGGCATATAAATTTGAAGCACAAGAGTTAAGCACAATACTTAAAAATGTTGTATGGCAAGTTGGCAGAACTGGGAAAATAACACCAATTGCAGAAATTGAACCGGTGGAACTTGCAGGGGCAACGGTTAATAGGGCAACATTAAATAATTATGGTGATATAGTTAGAAAAAAAGTTGAAATAGGTTCTAGGGTTTTTGTTAGAAGAAGCAATGAAGTTATTCCAGAGATAATGGGGCTTGCGGAAAAACTTGAAAACTCAAAAAAAATAAACAAACCACAGTTTTGTCCATGTTGTAATGCAAAATTAATAGAAGTTGGGGCACTATTGTTTTGTCCAAACAAAAAAGAATGCAAAGAGCAAATTGTTGACAGAATAACTCATTTTGCAAGCAGAGATGCAATGAATATTGAAGGTTTTAGTGAGGCAACAGCACAACTTCTATATGAAAACTTAAATGTTAGAGATGTTGCTGATTTGTATAATTTAACATATGAACAACTTGTAAATTTACCTTCATTTAAAGAGAAAAAAGCACAAAATTTGATTGATGCAATTGAAAAAAGTAAACATTGCAATTTATCAAACTTTATTTATGCTTTAAGTATTTCAAATGTTGGCAAAAAAACAGCAAAAGATTTAACAAAATTTTATAATAATATTTTAGATTTTAAATCGTTATCTATAGAAGAATTATCTAAAATTAGAGATGTTGGTGAAATTGTTGCACAAAGTATTGTAGATTATTTTAATGATGCAGACAATTTGATGTTAATTGACAAACTTTTAAATAGAGGTGTAGTTATTGAAAACTCTTCAACTGCTGTAAGTAAACTTCTAGACGGGTTAACATTCGTTTTAACAGGAACATTAGAAACGATGACAAGAAATGAAGCCACAAAATTAATAGAGGATAACGGTGGACAGACATCTTCTTCGGTTTCTAAAAATACAAGTTATGTTCTTGCAGGTAAAGATGCAGGCAGTAAACTTACAAAAGCACAAAATTTAGGTGTTAAAGTTATAAACGAACAAGAATTTAAAAAAATGATTAAAATGTAAAAATTTTATTCACAAAATAAAATATATGTGTTATACTATTTAGCGATATTGTAAAAGAGGTGTATTATTATGATGATTGAACCACCAATTGATGAATTGGTAAAAAAAATAGGCGGAAACAAATATAAACTATGTTGCGTAATGGCAAAAAGAGCCAAAGAACTTGAAAAAAGAATTCCAGCAGAAATTGAAAAAAGTGACAAAAAGGCAATAAGCCTTGCTGCTGACGAAATTTATAATGGCGAAATTATTTCTAGCGATAGTGTAAATCAATAAATTTATGTATCTTTTTAACTTTTCAATTCTACCATTTTGTGGTAGAATTGTTTTGTTTTATGAGAATAGCAGAAGTTATTGTTGATATAACAAACAGTCAGGTGGACAAAATTTTTGATTATGAAATAGATGAAATGGGCAAGGTTGGAATGAGAGTTCTTGTCCCTTTTGGAAGCCGTGTTATTCAAGGATTTATAATAAATATAAAAGATAATACAACTGTTGAAAAATCAAAATTGAAAAAAGTTATAAGTTTTGTTGATGATTATGTTGTGATTAAAGAAGAGCTTATCAAACTAATGTGTTTTATGGTAAAAAAATATCATTTAAGGTATGCCGATTGCCTTAGATTATTCATTCCTAGTGAAATGCGTAGCGAAAGCGTTAAACCACTTTTTGTTAATTATGTAAAAATAAACAACAAAATTGATTTTTGTGAATATAAAAATTCTATTAGGGCAAATGCAAAAAATCAACAAGCACTGTGTGATTTTGTTAAAGATGACAAGGTTTATTTAAAATCTAAATTAATTGAACAATTTTCCAGACAAACAGTAAAAAAATTAATTGATGATAATGTTTTAATAGAATATAAAGAAACAAATTACAGGCAACCAGATTTTAATAAGATAGAAAAAACAAGTGTTGTTCACACACCACTTCAAAACAGAGCAATAAACACAATACTCTCTTCAAACGATACATTTTTATTGTTTGGTGTAACAGGGAGCGGAAAAACCGAAGTTTATATGAGTGTTATTGAAGATGTAATTAAAAATGGCAAAACAGCAATAATGCTTGTTCCTGAAATTTCTTTAACTCCACAAGTCCTTTCAAATTTTAAGGCAAGATTTGGAAATGAAGTTGCAATTCTTCACAGTGGGCTTAGTGCTGGCGAACGCTTTGATGAATGGCAAAGGATTTTATTTAATAAAGCAAAAATTGTAGTAGGTGCAAGATCGGCAATTTTTGCTCCACTTGAAAACATAGGAACAATAATAATTGACGAAGAGCATGAAACAAGTTATATAAGTGAAAGCAATCCAAGATACAACACTTTTGATATTGCAAAATTTAGAAGAGAATTTAATAATTGCTCGTTGGTATTGGCAAGTGCAACTCCAAGTATAGAATCTTTCAATAAGGCTAATTGTGGCGAGTATAAACTCATTGAATTGCCGGAAAGGGTAAATGGAAATAAAATGCCCAAAATTCAAATTGTTGATATGCTTACAGAACTTAGAAATGGCAATAGTGGAATGTTTTCAAGTGTTCTTTTAAACGAACTTGATAAGTGCATAAAGCAAAAGCATCAAGCAATGTTTTTTATCAACAGGCGAGGTTATAGTTCGTTTATGAGGTGCATCAATTGCGGGTATATTGCAAAATGCACAGATTGTGATGTTTCGCTGGTTTATCACAAAAGTGAAAACAAATTGAAATGTCATTATTGCGGAAAAAGGTACAAGGCATTGACAAAATGTCCAGAGTGTGGAAGTGAAAGCATTAGAAACGGTGCAATAGGAACAGAACAAGTTGTAGCTAAACTTAAAGAACTATATCCTAATGTTAATATACTTAGAATGGACAATGATACAACGCGAACAAAAAATGCTTATCAAAAAATATTAACAGAATTTGGAAATTCTAAACCAGGTATATTGGTTGGAACTCAAATGATTGCAAAAGGACACGACTTTAAAGATGTAACGCTTGTTGGAATTATTGATGCAGACCAAAGTTTATACCATTCAGACTACAAAAGCACAGAAAAGACTTTTGAACTTATCACACAAATGAGTGGGCGTGCAGGTAGAGCAAATGATGAGGGGTTTGTAATACTTCAAACATATGCACCAAGGCATTATGCTTATAGGTTTATAGCAAATTATGATTATAAAAGTTTTTTTACAAAGGAACTAAATTTAAGAAAAACAACATATTTTCCACCATTTACCACTATTTTAAGATTACTTTTTACATCACAAGTTGACGAAACTGTTAGAGAAATCACTAAAATGTGTTATAATGACATAAGAAAGTTAAGAGATGATAGATTAAACGATTTTGTTTATTTGGATGTTATGAAAAGTCCAATAGGCAAAATAAAAAACAAAATTAGATATCAAATTTTAGCAAGAATAAAAAATGAAAACAAAGACGATATCATAGAAAAAATATACGATATATGCGACAAATATAAAAATGGAAAGGTTAGTGTATTTGTTGAAATTAACCCTCAAAATTTAAGTTAAAAGGAATAAGATATGGCAGTTAGAGAAGTGTTGCAAGTTGGAGATGACTTGCTTAGAAAAACATCAAAAGAGGTTAAGGTTTTTGATGAAAAACTTGAAGATATAATAGATGATATGTGGGAAACCATGTATGCATTTAATGGTATGGGACTTGCTGGGCCACAAGTTGGAATATTAAAGCGAATTGTTGTTATGGATGTAAATAATATGAGACTAGAACTTGTAAATCCTGTTATTTTAAAAAGTGAAGGCGTTGACATAGAAGAGGAAGGCTGTTTGAGTTGTGGAAAAATTAGAGGTAAAGTAAAGCGTCCTATGAAAGTAACTGTAAAAGCGCAAGATAGGTACGGTTATGAGTTTACCATTACAGGAGAAAAATATTTAGCAAGATGTCTTTGTCACGAAATTGATCACTTAAATGGTGTGTTATTTATTGATAAGACTATAAAATAAGGAGTATTATGAAAGTAATTTTTTTGGGTACACCACAATTTGGTGCAACATGTTTAAAGGCTATTGAGCAATCCAAACACAGTGTGGTTGCTGTTGTATGTCAACCTGATAAAATTTCTGGTAGAGGTAACAAACTTGTGTTTTCGCCAGTAAAAGTTTTGGCAAACGAGTTAAATATACCTTGTTATCAATTTGATAAAATAAAAAAGGAAGGCGTTGAAATTCTTAAAAGTTTAAACGCTGATATAATGGTAACTGCTGCGTATGGACAACTATTAAGCCAAGAAATAATTGATATATGTCCAAATAAAATAATAAATGTTCATGGCTCACTTTTACCAAAGTATCGTGGGGCATCTCCTATTCAATATGCAATTTTAAATGGCGAAACAGAGACCGGGATAACCATAATGGAAACAGAACTTGGCATGGATACGGGAGATATTTTATTAACGAAAAAAGTAGATATAAAAGATGATGACACATATGGAACCCTTGCCGAGAAACTTGCAAAAGTTGGTGGAGATTTGGTTGTTGAAGCACTAGATAAAATTGAAAATAAAACAATAACAAAAACTCCGCAAAACAATGAAGATGCAACATATACAAAACTCATAAAAAAAGAAGATGAACAACTTGATTTTAACGATACTATGGAAAATTTGATTAACAAAGTTAGGGCATTTAATCCAAGTCCAATAGCAAAATTTAATTTGTTTGAAAACACCTTTAAGGTTTTCTCTTTAAAAAAATCAAACATAGTAAATGACAATGCTAAAAATGGTGAAGTTTTAGTTGCAAACAGTAAACAAGGCTTAATTATTAAATGTTTTGATGGTGCTGTGGAAGTTGTGGAATTTCAAGCTCCTTCATCAAAAAGGATGACGGCTAAAAGTTATTTAAATGGAAAGAAAATTGAAGTGGGAATAGTTGTGAATGGATAATTTATTAGATTATACTTTTGAAGAATTAAATGATATCGTTTTGTCATTTAATCAGCCAAAATATAGAACAAATCAACTTTATAGTGCATTGCAAAATTATAAAAATGCAAATGAAATCACAAATTTGCCAAAAACCTTTGTTGCCAATTTAAGTGAAAAATATATCTTTTGTCCATTAACTATAATAAAAAAGCAAACAGGAAAAGATGGTACAATAAAGTTTTTGTATAAACTTTATGATGGTAATATTATTGAAGGTGTTTTAATGTCTTACAAATACGGAAATACACTTTGTGTATCAACGCAGGTTGGTTGTAGAATGGGGTGCAAATTTTGTGCTTCAACACTTAATGGGCTTGTGAGAAATTTGACTAGTGGAGAAATATTGGCACAAGTGCTTTGCGTTAATAAAGAACTTAAAGGAACATATCAAGATAGAAAAATTACCAATATAGTTCTTATGGGAAGTGGAGAACCATTAGATAATTATGATAATGTTGTAAAATTTATAAAAATGGTTTCGTGTGATAAGGGTATTAATATAAGTCAAAGAAATATATCACTTTCAACATGTGGACTTGTTGAAAAAATTGATATGTTGAAAGATGAAAATTTACAAATAACACTCACAATTTCTCTTCACGCGTCAAACGATGAGATAAGAAAACAAACAATGCCTATTGCTAATAAATATAAAATTAAAGAGTTGATTGAAGCAACAAAAAGATATTTTAATAAAACTAAAAGAAGAATAGTTTTTGAGTATGCTTTAATTGAAAATGTAAATGATTGTTTTGACTGTGCAGATGAACTTGGTAAACTATTGAGGGGATTGAGTTGTCATGTAAATTTGATTCCTTTAAACGATGTAAAAGAAAGAAGTTTAAAGGGGACAACAAAGAAAAGAGCGTATGCATTTATGGATAGACTTTTATCTAATAATATATCAGCAACTGTAAGAAGAACAATGGGTGAAGATATAGATGGTGCATGTGGTCAATTAAGAGCAAAATATATAAACAACAATATATAGTATTATGCAAAAATAAAATACGCAACATGTAACGCTATGCGTGAATTATAATAGGAGAAATATGGAATTAAAAGGAAGAGTTGTAAAAAAACTTGCCGACGATTTTTGGGTTTATGTAAATAATAACACAATTAAGTGTAAACCAAGGGGTTCATTAAAATCTAGTGGAATTTATGTTGGTGATATTGTTGATATATCACTACAAAATAATTTGTATGTGATAGAAAAAGTTCATGAAAGAACAAATATTCTAATTAGACCACCAATTGCAAATTTGGACCAACTTATAATTGTTATTTCAAGCGTTCCAAAACCTGATTATATGATTGTTGATAAACTTATATTATTTGCATATTCATATGGTATAACACCAATCATAGTTGTAAATAAGCAAGATTTAAGTGAAAGTGAAAATAAGTATGTAAGTTTTTCTTATGAGAAATTTGTTAAAATAATTTTTGTTTCTGCAAAAACAAAGAAAAACATAGGTGAACTTAAAGAAATTTTAACCAACAAAGTGTCTGCATTTGCGGGGCAGTCGGCAGTTGGAAAATCTGCATTAATAAATATGTTGCTAAAAAAAGAAACAGCGCTTGAAGGGGAACTGAGCACAAAAATTAACAGAGGTAAAAACACAACAAGACATAGTGAAATATATTTTCATGAAAATATTATGATTGCAGATACCTCTGGTTTCACATCACTAGACGAAAAATTGTTGCCTATTGCATATTATGAATTGCCATATTATTATCCTGACTATAACCAATTTAAAAGCGAATGTAAATATTCAAGTTGTATGCATTATAACGAACCTATGGTTGATTGTAAAATTAAACAACTTGTAAATGATAATAAATTGGATAAATCTAGATATGAAAGATATAGAAAAATATATAAAATTTTAGAAGAAAAGTGGGTGAAAACGCATGGATAAATTATTGATTGCACCTTCAACTGACCCTGTTAAAACGGTTGAAGATCTAATTAAATATGCTGATGAAATAAAAAACGATGCCGATTTATTGCATTGCGATATTATGGATGGAAAGTTTGTTGAAAATAAAACTTTTTCTTATGATGTTTTAGGAATTTTAAAAGAAAAAACTCTTTTGCCACTTGATGTGCACTTGATGATTGAAAAACCAACAAAACTAATAAAAAAATTTGCACAAAGTGGTGCAAACATAATAACAGTACATTATGAAGCATACAAATCAAAAAATAGATTAATAAGGGATTTAAAATTAATAAGAAAATTGGGGGCATTAAGTGGACTTAGTATAAAACCAAACACAGAAATTGGCGAGGTTGTGTCAATAATTGGATATTGTGATTTTGTTTTAATAATGAGTGTTGAGCCGGGTAAAAGTGGACAAAAATTTATTGAGAAAACTTATGGAAAGGTTAGTGAAATTAATAAAATAAAAATAGATTATGGCATTAGATTAAAAATTGAAGTTGATGGAGGGATAAATCCGGAAATAAGTCATAGACTTAAAATGCTAGGCGCCAACGTTATCGTTAGTGGGAGTTATGTTTTTTCAAGCGAAAATAGACAAGTGGCAATAAGTAGTTTAAGATAATCACTTTTAAAATGTAAATGGCATACTATTATACAAGGAGAAAAAATATGAAAATAATATGTGTCAAAGCACCAAAGTTTTTATCTGGGATTTTAAAACTCATTTGCAGAAGAATAATTATAAAATAACATAACAAAATGTTACATATTGAGTATATAAAAGTCAATGTTTAATAAATTAAAAAACTCACCAACAGGTGAGTAATTATATTTATATTTGTTTTAAACTTTTTTTGCTGTTTTAATACATTTTGTGCAAGCCTTAACTTTTTGTTCTTTTCCGTCTACAACCATTGTTGTTTTTTGTAAATTAACTTCATAAGTACGGTTTGATTTACGATTGCTGTGGCTTACATTGTGTCCTGCCATTTTGCCTTTTCCACATATTTCACATACTCTGCTCATTGTATCCTCCGTTAGAATATTTTTAATTTTTACAACACACATACTAGCATTTTTTTAAAAACAAATCAAGAGTTTTATGTGATTTTTTAAAAAAATGTTAAAAATACTTGAAGAAAAGTTTTTTTTATTGTATATTTATTTTGCGAATTTGTTATATGGAGGGAAGATGTCTGTCGAAACAAACAATTTCTATGGCAAGATTACAATATCGGACGAAGCAATTGCTACTGTTGCTGGTTTTGCTACTCTTGATTCGTATGGGGTTGTAGATTTGGTGTCAAAAAACCTTAAAGATGGAATTCGTGAACTTTTAGTAAAACAACCTTATTCCCGTGGAATAAAGATAAATAATGTAGAAAATAGAATATTCATCGACATTTACTGTATTTTAAAATACGGTATTTCAGTCAGCGCTGTTGCAGAAAGTTTAAAAAAGACAATAAAGTTTAGCGTAGAAAAATTTACAGGTATGATAGTTGATACTGTAAACATTCATGTTGTCGGTGTAAGAGTTTAGGAGTAAATAATGCAAAAGGCAATAAATGGTGCAACTTTTAGAAAAATGGTGCTTGGGGGAGTTGCGCTTCTTGATCAAAATAAACAACTAGTAGATTCTTTAAATGTTTTTCCTGTTCCTGATGGCGATACGGGTACAAACATGTTTTTAACTATGAAATCAGCTGGAAATGAAGTTAATAATTGTCCAGACAATTCTCTTCAAAATTTGTGCGAAGCATTTGCAAAGGGTGCACTAAGAGGTGCAAGAGGAAATTCGGGTGTTATAACTTCACAAATTGTAAAGGGTATGACATCGGTTCTTTCTGGTGTTGAAAACATAACAACAAAAATTTTTGCAAAAGCAATTGTGGAAGGTAGTAAAGTTGCATATAAGGCTGTTACCAAACCAAAAGAGGGAACAATTCTTACAATTATTCGTACCATGGGTGAGCAAGCTGTTGAAATTGCAAAAAGAACATCCGATTTAGAAGATTTTTTAAAACAAGTGATAGACAAAGGTGAAGAAATTTTACAACAAACCCCAGAAATGTTGCCTGTTCTTAAAAAGGCAGGAGTTGTTGATGCTGGTGGAAGGGGCATTATTGTAATTTTTACTGGCTTTTATAAAGCACTTATTGGAGAAGAAGATTTTAATACAGTTTTTGAAGATGGACAACCTATTCAAACAGCTGATGATGTTATAGCTGACATTAATAATCTTGCAGACATTGAATTTGGATATTGTACAGAGTATATGATTATTAATATGCACAAAAAGACAACCGAAGCTGACATTGAAAAACTTAAAGAAAAACTTATGCAAATTGGTGATTCTGTGTTGTGTATAGGCGATTTGCTTTTAGTAAAGGTTCATGTTCATACAAATCAACCAAACTTAGCTTTAGGTTATGCTTTGGAACTTGGAGAATTGTACAATTTAAAAATTGAGAACATGAGAGAACAAAACCGCGAACTCAAAAAGAAAGCAGGTCAAAAACAAGAAGAACTAAAAGAAATGGGTATGGTTTCTGTCGCACCTGGCAAAGGAATTGCAGAACTTATGAAAGATCTTATGATAGATGAAATAATTCAAGGTGGACAAACAATGAACCCTAGTGCTGCTGACATTGCTCAAGCAGTTGATAAGGTTCCTGCAAAAACAGTTTTTGTTTTTCCTAATAACAAAAATATTATACTTGCAGCAGAGCAAGCCAAAGGTTTAACAACAAAAAATCTTATTGTTATTCCTACAAGAAGCATTCCAGAGGGTATTTCTGCATCGCTAGCATTTAATCCAGAAGCAACTGTTGAAGAAAATTCAGCAAACATGAGTGGTGCGTATACAAATGTTAAAAGTGCATCAGTAACTTATGCAGTTAGGGCGACACATGTGGATGGGTTTGACCTTTCTGTTGGAGAAGTTATTGGGCTTGACGATAAAGCAATTCTTGCAAAAGGCAATTTGGTTAATCCTACAACAGAGGATTTGATTGCAAAAATGATTGATGAAAGCATGGTTAGCATTACTCTTTTTTATGGTGAAGACGTTAAACAAGAAGAGGCAGAAAAATTAAAAGAAGTGCTTTCTCAAAAATATCCAGATTGTGAAATAACCGTGATTGATGGTGGACAACCTGTTTATTACTATATTATATCAATGGAATAAAATAATCTCGCAAGAGATTATTTTTTTATGTTTACAAAATCATAAATTTGTGCTAATATATGTTCATATGCTTTACAATTATTTTATATATATATAAAATAAATTAAATTTAAATAAAAGTTACACAGCAAATGCTGTTAGAGATATAGATATATGAAAAATTTACATAAGATTATCGCAGTACTAAGTGTTTTATTATGCGGATTTTGTTTGTTTTGTGCGTGCGGAGAAACTCCTCCTGCTACATTTAACATATCAGGATATGTTTTAGAAGATGGAAAAGGGGTTGAAGGTGTTTTACTTTCATCCGAAGCGGGAAATGTCACAACAGATGAAAATGGTTATTTTTGCTTTAATCAAATTTCAACAGGAATAACTATTGAAGCAAATAAAGATGGATATGTGTTTGAAAATTCAACGCAAACATTTTTTTCGGCAACTGAAAATGCAAATTTTACAGCATATAGATATTATACAATTTCTGGAAAAGTAAAAAGTGAAGATGTGGGTGTCAATAGTGTAATGGTATATGCATCAGCAATAAAAGGTGGATACACTGTTACAAATGAAAATGGAGAATTTGTTATATATAATGTTGCTGGTCCAGCAACATTAACAGCTGAAAAAAACGGCTTTTTGTTTTTTGATGTAAACTGTGATTATACTAATTGCAACAATATAGAAATTAATGCAACTACCAGTGCTAATTTAAATATTGATTATGTTGGACTTTCAAACGATTTTATTAATGAAACTCAAATTGAAATCGATGGGAATGCAGAAAGTTTTGGTCAAACAAACGCTGTTTTAAAAAATTTAAAACTGGGTTCAAAAATTAAACTAATAAATAATAATTTAAAATTTATCCCTGGTGAGTTTACCATAGAAAAAGAAAATGAAAATCTTTTAGTTAGGGCTTATAAAATTTATTCAATAGATGGTTGTGTAAAAAGTGGTGATTATCCAATACAAAATGCAACTATTAAAGTTTTAGACAAAGAAACTCTAACAAATGAAAATGGGGAATTTGCACTGGATAATCTATATGGTGATAATGAAATAGAAATATCACACACAGACTTTTATTTTGACAAAATAAGTTGCGATGAAAATAACACAAAATTAAACATAATTGGCTATACAGAAGTTTGTGGAAACATTTTAACAAAAAACAAACCACTAGAAAATGTTTTGGTATCTTATGGAAAAAATAATGTAATATCAAGTGCTGATGGTGAATTTAACTTAAACAAAATTATATTAGGTGAAACAATAGCATTTAGTCTTGAAGGTTATAAGTTTATGCCCGATAAAGTTATTGTAAGTGAACCAAATCAAAACTTTATTGTTGATGCTTACAAATTTTATGATGCTACTATAAAATTTATTGATGATGATGGCGAATTGCTAAAAAACACTGAAATTTTTGTAAACTCAAATAGTTATGTTACCGATGATCTCGGACAAATTAAACTAATAAATTTGTTTGATGATTATTGTTGTGAGTTTATTTTGAATGGTTATTATTGTAATTCTATTACATTAAATGAAAGTCAACTAATTTACACCGTAAAAATGGAAAAAGTTTATTCATTTAGTGCAGTTATAAAAACAGGAGAAATAATTTTAAAAAACAAAAATATTACAATAAATGACAAACAATTCACAACTAATCAAGATGGAATAATAGCAATAAATAATTTGCACGGAACGCAAATTTTTAGCATTTTGTGTGAAGGTTACAATCCTTTAAATATTGAAGCAAATTATAATAACAATAATCAACAAATTAATTTGACTTATAATGTTTCAGGTTATGTGTATAGTCAAAACATCGTTATGCCAAATGTTGAAGTTTCCTATAATGAAAATAGTACATTTACAAATAGTCAAGGTTTCTTTGAAATTTTCAATCTTCAAGGAACAAATACTTTGTCTTGCAATCATGATTGTATCACCACAACAAGCAGTGTTGTTGTTAATGAGAATACACAAAATGTTGTAATAAATGTCAAATATAAAGTTTTTGGGTACGCAATTAGTGAAGAAACTCCATTAGCAAACACAAAAATTTTTGTTACAAACTATCAAACAAATATATCACAACAAATACTTACTAACAATTTAGGATATTTTGAATTTATTGATATTGAAGGTAAAAATATACTATTTTATGAAAATGAAGATGGGTTGAAACTAAGACCAACATCATACGATGTTACATTTGGTGGGCAATATGATTTTGTGTTAAATGGTTTTGAACTTGGTGGCTTTGTTATGTCAAACGGTAATCCTGTTAGTGGCGTTACAATTACAGCGGGCGAACAAACGGTTACAACAAATGAAAAGGGGTATTACTATTTTAATTTACTAAAAAATGATTGTGAATTGTTAGCATTTAAGCAAGGATATACATTTTTGCCAGCAAGCATTTTTGTTACGAGTGATGATAATGAAAGAAAAGATATAAATTTTGAAGCATCTTACTTTGTGGAGGGTTATGTAACTTGGGGAAACACAAAATTAAACAATGTAGACATAAGAGTTGGTGAAATAATAACCCAAACAAATGAAAATGGATATTTTAAAATTAATAATCTTAGTGGCGAAAATTTTTTATATTTAAATAAAACAGGATTTCAATTTGAAGATGCCACACTTATTAGTGGTTATGATAATTTAACTATTAATGCTGGAAAAATCATTCAAGGGACTATAAAAAGTGGAAGTTTATTTGTAAGTAATGTTTTAGTTTGTGTAGGTGATGAAGAATATTTAACTAACAGTCAAGGTGAATTTTCTTTTGTGTTATATAATGATGAGGCGAATATTTTATGTTCAAAAGAAGGTTATGCTTTTGATTTAAAAAATTTTGATATAAATAGTTTTGAAAATCAAATAATAAGTGCAAGTTATACTATTAGTGGGACGATTAAATCAAACGATGTATTACTTGATAATGTAAAAATAATTTTAGGTGAAGAAGAATATTTTACAAATAATTTAGGTCAGTTTCAAATAAGTAATATTGAAGGTGAAAAGTCGTTGTCGTTTGAAAAAGACGGTTATAAATTTTCTTCTTATAATGTTATAGCTCCACAAAATTATGATGTAAATGCTTCATATAGGATATACGGTTATGTTTCGTTTAATGGCGTTAAAATGCAAGGGGTTATGGTTTCAACTCAAAGTCAAAGCATTTTAACGGATGAAAATGGATTTTACTCTTTTGATAATTTAGTTGGCTCGGGAACTTTGCTTATAGAAAAAAGAGGATATTCATTTAGGGGGGGATTGAATTACAACATAAGCAAGCAAATAGATTTTGAAGCAATGTTTACAATTTGTGGTTATGTAAATTCAAACGAAATTGCACTTGGTGATGTTATTGTTAGATGTGGCGATAATGAAACAATCACAAATGAAAGTGGATATTTTGAACTTAATAATTTGGATGCAAACAGTCAAGTGGAATTTATAAAGTCAGGTTATAATTCTGTATCAAAAACTTACAGTGATTTTGCCGAAAATGAAAATATTAATTTAACTTACAATATTTCAATAAATTTCAGTGGAATAACAGAGTATTCAAATATAATTCTTACAGTACAGCAAAATGGAATTGAAAATCAAATTCACACAATATCATCATCAAATTATATTTTGAAAAATGTTAGTGGACAAGTTTATCTTTCTTTTGAAAAAGATGGATTTGTATTTAATCCACAAATAATTGGAGTAAAATCTCCAAGTGCAATTTCCATTGCAATTCAAAAATCGTATAAAATAAGTGGTAGAGTTACAGTTGAAGGAAGCAATGTTCCTGTTATCGGTATGAAGATAACGGCAGGAAATAATTATGTTTATACAAATTCAAACGGAGATTTTGTTTTAAGTGGTTTAGTTGGCACAAACATTATTAAAGGTACATTATCGTACTTAAATTGTGAATCGCTTGAAACTTCTAGTGTTCAGGTTGTAGATGAAACTTTACATAATTTTGTTATTCCATCAGTAGATTATACATATTTTGTTTTCCAAAAAGGATATCAACTTTTAAGAGAAGCAAATAGTTCATATGTTAATATTGTGGGAACTGTAAACTTGACTATGGGAGGAACTCAGCAGGTTAGAGGAATAAGGAAAACAGATTCAAACGGAATAACTTTAACTGAAAAATTAAATTATGGTGAAAAGGTGGCAGGAGTTGATCCAAGAGTATCACTTTTAACATATTACAATAACAATACAGGAGAAACTAAGTATCAACAGGTTAAAGATGTTAATTCAAATTATGAAGCAACATATGGAAACTTTACCGATACAACACCTGAAAATTATAAATCAATTTATGGTTTGTATCCATACGATCATTTTGCTTACACAATTAACAAATCAACAATTAAAAGCATTAATGGACTAGCAAAAAATGGAACAAACACAATATTTACTTTTGTTTTAAATCCAAGTACTGCGGTATCAAACTATATAAAACAAATGTCAGCACTCAGTGGTCAAACGCCATCAAAATTTAACTATTGCAATTTAACCTATACAATTGATGAAAATGGTTTTATAAGAACACTTCAAATAAGCGAACAATACGAAATAAATGTAGTTGTTACAGTTACTGGTACCAGCGAAATAACAGAAACTTACATGGTTTATGACAAAGATACAACATTAACGGATATTGATATAAATGATATAAAAATTTCGTTGAAGTTTGAAATAAAAAATCAACAGCAAACACTCTACTGTTTGCCAAATAAATTAAAAGGAGAAGACAATGAATAAATTATATAAATCAACAATTTCATTACTTATCATTTGTTGTGTTTTTTCTATTGCTTTTTCTTTTAATAAAGGCAACAGTGAAGTTTTTGCGGAAACCAATGTTGGTCAATCGCAAATTTTAACAATAGATAAAATAGGAACCTATTATTTATATCCAAATAATAATGGGGTAAGTAGTATTTGTGATTATTTTGAATATATTGCTGATAAAAACATGTGGCAACAAAGAGAAAATGAACTTTATCACTACCACAAAAGCAACACTCAATTTGCATCAACCACAGCCAAATTTATTTCAACAATAAATTTGGCAAATAATTTACAAATGGCAAGCAGAAATGGATATCTAACTGTTAGTGCAAGTGCTTATTTTGCATCCGAATATGGTGGCAAAATTTGGTTTGTTGATGATGGCAAAGACGAACTTAGAATGAGTTTTAGTTCATTTGATTCAAATAATCAAGTTTTATCATCCAATTATGTTGATTATACATCTTACGATTATAAAGATAGCCCTGATGTTTTGGAAATTGAACCACAAAATGCAACATATTTACAACTAAAATTTGAAGAGTTATATAAAAAAGAAGTTTATGAAATTATGAGAGTTAAAGAGCCAACTTTAACTTTTAACACAACAGACACGACATCGCCAACTGTAAGTTTAAATTTAAATTCGCAAAATTATGAACAAAAAAGAATTGTAACAATTAATGTGCAAGATACAGAGTCAGGCATAAATACATTTTCTTTTGGAAATGCCAAATTGTTAAATTTTGAAATTAGTGAAGATACAAAAACAGCAACTTATACATATGAGATATCACAAAACGGCAATTATGAAATTTTGGCAGTAGACAATGTAGGAAATGCATATACTTCTAACTATGTTGAAGAAAAAATTGACACTCAAAAGCCTGAAATAATTTTTGTTAGTTCATTGAAAGAAATTTATTACACAAAAACAGTTACTTTTGAAGCTTCTTTTAATGAAAATACAACAAATTGTGCAACTGAATATTTTGTATATACAATAGATGGTACTACGCCAACACAAAGCAGTGAAAGACTTTTTAATGGCACAAATACAATTGAGGTGGCAGAAAATGGCATGTATACATTAAAAGTTACTTCTTTTGATGAAGCATTAAATAGCAATGAAATTCAAGAGTTTACTTTTTATGTTGATGATAATTTTTATAATGTTAATGTCTCATGTTCTGCTGGTGGAGAAGTTTTTGGCTCAAATAATAATTTACGATATGGTCAAGAGCAATTAGTAACATTTAATGCACAAGATGGTTACGAGTTTTATTATGTAAAAGTAAATGAAGAAATAGTTGATGTTGTTGGAAATAGTTTCAATTTAACTATAAAAGAAAATTACAATGTTTATGTGCAATTTAGAAAAATAGTTAATGTTAGCCTTTTAACAAATGTGTACTCATATACTGGAAATAAAGTTGAATTAAATTTATCAGCCAATATTGATGATTTAACAGATTTAAAACTTGTTTATTATCAAAATGATTTAATGGTAGATTTTATAAATCCAGGGGAATATAAAATTGTATACAGCATTGATACAGAAAATTATGTTGGTAGTGGAGAATTGTTTGCTTCAATTTCTCAAAAACAAATTGCAATTGTGGAGCTAAACAAAACTGAATATATTTTTGATGAAAGTGGTTTTCTTTTAGATTTTACATCTAATGTTGATGATAGTTTAATTTCTTTTAATTACTATAAAAAACAAGATTTGGAAAATGAAATTACGCCATTTAGCGTGGGAGAATATATTGTAAAATATAGTGTAAGTTCAACCGAATTTGAAGGAAGCGGAGTTTTAGGTTTTACAATTGTCAAAAAACAATTAGAAATAGTTGTTAACGACATTGATTTTGCATACGATGGAACAGAAAAAAATATTGTTGCGAACAACTCATTAAATAAACATATGTCCATTCAATATTTTCAAAATGGGCTTGTAGCAAATCCAATAAATGCTGGTGTTTATGAATACACTGTTAGCATTCAAGATGAAAATTATTTCGGTGAAACAGCAGGGCAATTTGAAATAAAAAGGGCAAGTGTAAGCATTGATTTTAATGGTGAAAGTTTTGTTTATGATAAGCAAGAAAAATTCCCTGTCATAACAGTAGAAAACAAACTACCTTATACTTTTGCAGTTTACAAAAATAATGAGCAAGTTAGTCCAATAAATGCAGGAACATATGAAATTGTTGTAACTATTAATGAAGAAAATTATTTTGCTAAAAGCCAGTTCTCATACACAATTTTACCAAGAGAAATAACCGTTACAGCAGTCAACAAAACAATTACATATGGCGAAATTATAAATGACATTTCTTGTGTTGTAACTAATGCAATAGAGGAAGATAATTTGGTGTTTAATGCTTATATTAAAAACGCTAGTAATAATGTTGGACAATATGAAATTTGTATAACACCAAAAGAGTATAAAAATTATGTAATTAGCTATGTAAATGGAAATCTTACAATTGAACAAAAAACAATTCATGTTTACATTTCTAACGATAACCAAAAAACTTATGGAGAAGAAGATCAGCCAATAAAATATACTTACAATATTGAAGATGTTGTAGATGGTGATATTTTAGAGTTTTCTATTCAAAGACAACAAGGGGAAGATGTTGGAACTTATGCAATAAACGATGTTAGTGTTAATAATGATAATTATAAAATTGACTTGGTAACTTTTTCTTATAAAATCAACAAAAGAAAGATTGTTATAAAAATAAATTCATTATCTAAGGTTTATAGAGATAATGACCCAATGTTTACTTTTGATGTTATTTATGGTGACATTGTAAATGATGACCAACTAATTTATGAGTATGTAAGAGAAAATGGAGAAAATGTTGGTTCGTATTTAATTGATATAAAATCATCAAATACTAATTATGAAATTGTTTACATGCAAGGAGTGTTAGAAATATTAAAACGCAAAGTAAATGTTGTTGCAGATAATGTAACTTCGGTTTACGGAGACGAAGATAAACAATTAACATATTCTTCTAACATTTTGGAAGGTGATAGTTTTGTTGGCACTTTGTCAAGAGTAAATGGCACAAATGTTGGTGTTTATGATATCACAATTGGCTCTTTAAATAATCCTAACTATGACATTGAATTTGTTGAGGCAAAATACATCATTGAAAAAGCCGATTTAAATGTTTTTGCTGACAGAAAAGAAAAACAATATGGTGATGATGATTGCGCGCTTACTTATGTTTTAGAAGGATTAAAATATAACGATTCTGTTATAATAAATTTAACTAGACAACAAGGCGAAAATGTTGGTGTATATAACATTTTACTTGATGAGAACAATTTGCAAAATTATAGCATAATTTTTCATGGAAATGATTTTGTAATTACCAAAAAACAAATAACACTTGAATTTTTGCCAAATCAAAATAAACTATATGGACAAAATGACCCAGAAATTCAATTCAATGTAAGTTGTGATGAAATTCCTTTTGACTTATTAGTGTATAGAGAAGAAGGAGAGAATGTAGGCAGTTATAAATTATTGGTGCAAAATTGTGAACTGCAAAATTATATAATAACAAATTATAACGAATGTTTTTTTGAAATACAAAAGGCAAATGTAAATATAACATTAAATGATAAAAATGTTGTTTATGATGGAAAAGTTCACAGCGTTGACGAAATAGAAAATTTAAAGTTAAATTATGTTTATACTCAAAATGGCATATCAGTGGAAACCCCTATAAATGCAGGAATTTACAAAGTTGTTGCATATTTTGACGGTAATGAAAATTATAATAGTTCTATTTCAAACGAGGCAACTTTAACAATAGAAAAACAATCTGTTTTTATAACAGTTGAAGAAGATACTTTTGTTTATGATGGCCAAAGTAAATTGCCTAAATTTAGTTTAAGTAAAGATTGCTTGGCTGTTGTAAAAATGAATGTGTTAAATGCGATAGAAATAGGTGATTACGATTTTGAAATTATTGTAAACGAACAAAACTACAAAGGCTCTATTACGGGTGTTTTAAAAATAATAAAGGCACCAACATTTATAAATCAAAATGGGAATGAAGTTTTTGATAAATATGGAGACTTGGTTTTAAACGATGTGCAAGTTGAGTTGTGCGAAGATACATCAAGTAAAACATTATCAAAGATAAACAATATGTTAACTTCAAAAAAAGTTTTGGTTTCATATTCGTTTACTGTGGAAGGTAATGTCCCAAAAAACACAAAAGTTGTTGTTAGATTAAATGTAAACAGTAATGAAAATTTAAATATTTATTTATACAATGATAAAAACGAAATTAAAGAAGTTGGTTATCAAATTGTAGATAATATGATTGTTTTTGAAATTAGTGATTTAAGTTTAAAATTTGCATTGGCACAAAATCAAACAAATCCACCTTGGCTTTTATATGTAACAGTTGGAGTGGGGGCTATTCTTGTGTCTATAATTGCTTGGGTTTCTATTAAAATGTACATTTTTGCTGTAAATACTATAAAGAAAACAAAGGAAGAAAGTGATAAACTCAATCGCCATAAAAAAAACATCAAAGGCGAGAAAAAAGACATTGAAGATGAAAATAAAAATGTTGATATAAACATAGATGAAGAGCAATAAAATTATAAAGTCAAAACTAAAGTTTTGGCTTTTTTATATAAAACACTTGATTTATTTTTGTATATATGATATTTGTATAAAGTCGTCATTGACAAATTAACACCTAGTGTAGATTCCAACACGGTTGCCTATGCAGTTTGCAGGTTGTGAAGGGAGATTTAAAATGCTGGGGAAGACTAAAAACAAGGAGGATAAAAATTTATGTCAGTTATTTCAATGAAACAACTTCTAGAAGCAGGCGTACATTTTGGTCACCAAACAAGAAAATGGAATCCAAAAATGGCAAAATATATTTTTACTGCAAGAAATGATATTCATATCATCAACCTAGAAGAAACATCGGTGCTAGTTGACAAAGCATATGCTTTTGTTAGAGATGTAGTAGCATCAGGAAAATCAGTTCTTTTTGTAGGAACAAAAAAACAAGCACAAGAAGCTGTAAAAGAAGAAGCAGAACGTTGTGGAATGTTTTATGTTAACAATCGTTGGCTTGGTGGTTGCTTAACAAACTTTAAAACAATAAGATTAAGAATTGAAAGATTAAACAAACTTAATCAAATGGAAAAAGTTGGAGAATTCAACTTGTTACCAAAAAAAGAAGTTGCTCTTTTAAAACATGAAAGAGAAAAATTAGAAGCAAACCTTGGTGGAATTAAAGATATGAGAGAAATGCCAGGGGTTATATTTGTAGTTGACTCTTCAAAAGAACACATTTGTGTTAAAGAAGCAAAAGCATTAAATATTCCACTAGTTGGACTTATTGATACAAACTGTGATCCAACAGGAATTGATTATGTTATTCCAGGAAACGATGATGCAATTCGTTCAGTTAAACTAATTGCAAGTGCAATTGCTGATGCAGTTATTGAAGCAAGAGAAGGTGTTTCTTTAAATAAAAACACAGATGAAGATGAAGAAATTGTTGATATGAACGCAGTGCTAGCAGATGTTAAACCAACAGAAACAAAAGAAGAAGATGAAGTTAAACATGTTAAAAAAACAAGAGCAAAAAAAGCAGTTAAGGTTGAAGAAAGCAAGGAAACAACAACAGAAGTAAGCGCTGAGGAAGCAACAGAAGAAGAAAAACCTGCCAAAAAAACAAGGTCAAAAAAACAAGTAAAATCAACTGAAAAAGAAGAACCAAAAGGAGAATAATAATATGTTTACTGCACAAGATGTTGTAAAACTTCGTGCTAGCACAGGTGCTGGTATGATGGATTGTAAAAAAGCGTTAACAGAAAGCGATGGTGATTTTGATAAGGCAGTTATTTGGCTTAGAGAAAAAGGGATTGCTGCTGCTGCTAAAAAAGCCGATAGAATTGCAGCCGAAGGTGCTGTTGGTTCTTATATTCATATGGGTGGAAAAATTGGAGTTCTTGTTGAAATCAATTGTGAAACCGATTTCGTTGCAAGAAGTGCACAATTCCAAAACTTGTTGAAAGATATTGCAATGCAAATTGCTGCTGCAAACCCAAAATATGTTACAATTGATGAAGTTCCAAGTGAAGAAGTTGATAAAGAAAAAGAAGTTTTAACTGCTCAATCATTAAACGAAGGAAAACCAGCAAATGTAGTTGAAAAAATGGTTGAAGGTAGAATTCACAAATTTTATAAAGAAATTTGTTTGTTAGAACAAGATTTTGTTAAAGATTCTTCAAAAACAGTAAAAGAAATCATCAATGAGGCAGTTCTTTCAATTGGTGAAAAAATAAATGTAAGAAGATTTGTTCGTTATGAAATGGGTGAAGGTCTTACAAAAAGAGTTGACAATTTAGCAGAAGAAGTTGCAAAAATGTCTAAAATATAATAAAAGTATCCACTAATAAGTGGATATTTTTATTTGTATAAAACTAATTTAATTTAAAACATTTGCAATAAATCTTGATATATAGTAACATATATATATTATATTTTAAGGAGAAATTATGCAAGATAGCGAAATGGTGAAGGAAGTTAAAGATGGTTATGAGCAAGATTTAAAAAAGGCACTAGATCATCTAATAGGCGAATATCAAGTTATTCGTGCTGGAAGAGCAAATCCACATATTTTAGACAAAGTTTTCGTAGAATATTATGGAGTGTCAACCCCAATAAATCAAATGGCAAACATTTCTGTACCCGAAGCGAGAATGATTTTAATAAGTGTTTGGGATCAAAGTCAAGTAAAGGAAATTTCAAAAGCAATTATGGCATCTGACATAGGAGTTACACCTAGCGATGATGGCAGGGTTATAAGGCTTGTTTTTCCTGCACTTACAGAAGAGAGAAGAAAAGAAATTGTAAAACAAGTTAAAAAATTGTGTGAAGAAACAAAAGTTGTTATGCGCAATGCAAGAAGAGATTGTTTGGACATGTACAAACAAATGAAAAAAGACAATGAACTAAGCGAAGATGAATTCGCAACACTAGAAACAGAGGTTCAAAAATTACAAGATAAATATATATCTCTATGTGACAAAGAAAGTTTAGACAAAGAAAAAGAGGTTATGGAAATTTAATGAACCATTTAATAGGTTTAAACATTGAAGATGCAAAAGAAGAATTAAATAAAAAAGGTATCGCTTATATAGTTGTGAACAATAATCATAATGTTGATGGGGATATTTATCTTGTTACCAATGTTACACAACTTGAGGATAAAACAATGGTGCTTACCATTGGCAGTTTTATATTTAATTTAAAGGACTAATGCAATGTTTAAAATAAATAAAAACAAAATTCCGTATCATGTGGGATTTATTATGGATGGAAATGGAAGATGGGCTCAAAAAAGACTTCTTCCAAGACTTGCCGGACACAAGGCTGGCGTGGAAGCATTAAAAAGAGTTACCAGTGCTGCAAGAGAATTGGGTATAAAGGAATTATCATTTTTTGCTTTTTCAACAGAAAATTGGCAAAGAGATAAAGAAGAGGTAGATGGTATTTTTGATTTGATTGAAAAGCATCTTGAAGAAAACTTTGAAAAGTTTATAGAAGAAAAAGTCACAATTACCACAATGGGAGATATTTCAAAACTGCCTCAAAAACTTTATAGATTATTAATTGATATCACTGAAAAAACAAAACACAACACTGAATTTGTGGTGAATATTGCTTTAAATTATGGATCTCGAGCAGAGGTTGTTAGAGCATGTAACAAACTTATTGAAAAAGGCAAAAAGAACATTACTTTGCAAGATTTTGCAAGTGAATTGTATACAGCATCAATGAAAGATCCTGATTTAATAATTAGGACTAGTGGAGAACAGCGTTTAAGTAACTTTATGTTGTTTCAGTCAGCATATGCTGAATTGTATTTTACAAAAACATATTGGCCAGATTTTACTAAAAAACATCTTGTAAAAGCAATTAAAAACTACCAATCACGAGATAGAAGATTTGGCAAAATTAAACAGGAGAAAAACAAATGAAACAAAGAACAATTACCGGAGCAATTATTGTTGCAACAATAATTTTGGTTTTGCTTGCAAGGCAATTAACAACATACATTTTTGATGCATTTATTTTGCTACTTAGTTTTATTGCAACCTATGAAATGACAAATTTGCTTGCAAAAATGAATTTGTACAATAATAAATATTTTGCGTTAAGTTATCCATTTTTTGCATATGGTTTGTTTATTCTTGGTATAAACATATCAATGAAATGGTATATGATTATTTTAATTGAACTTTTGTTGATTGTTGCTTATTTTGGCGTTTTGGCATTTTTGGGAATTATTTTCTCAAAGAAAACCAAAAATGAAATTGCAACAAGAAATCTAAAAATTAGAGTTGAAAGATTTTCAATGTATAAAACAATTCATACAATGTTTGCTTATTTTTATCCTTCGCTTTTAATTTTGTTTTTTGTGGCAATAAATAACATACAAAACATGGGATATTTATTTGATGTTCCTGTTATGTATTTAACTTATATTTCAGTTTTTGCTTTAATTTTAACTTTCACAATTCCAATTTTTACAGATACTTTTGCCTATTTAACAGGAATACTTTTTAAAGGACCAAAACTTTGTCCTAAAATAAGTCCAAATAAAACTATATCTGGTGCTATTGGTGGTGTTTTTTGGGGAATAATTGGTTCGGTTGCAATATTTTTAATATTTAACTCAATTCCTGAATATAATGAAGCGTTTGCAAATGTTGGTTTTGCATTTTGGCAATTTATAATTTTAGGATTTTTAGCATCTATAACTTGCATGCTTGGAGATTTGTTTGAAAGTTATTTAAAAAGAAAAGCAAATGTTAAAGATGCGGGTGATATTTTGCCAGGACATGGCGGAATTTTAGATAGAGTGGACAGCCATATATTCTGTGCGCCTGTTGTATTTGTTTTTTTAATTATATTATTATAAGGAGATATCATGAGTTTTTTATGTGCCGGGTTATTTAGTACGGTTTTATATGTTTTCTTGGCAATTTGCATTTTGCTTTTAATGGTGCTAATTCATGAAGTAGGGCATTATGTTGTTGGAAGAATGCTAGGTTTTAAAATAACCGAATTTTCAATAGGATTTGGTAAAGCAATATTTACAAAAATTAACAAAAGAGGTGAAAAGATTTCACTTCGTATTTTTCCACTTGGTGGATATTGTGCTTTTGAAGGAGAAGGCGACGACGACGAGGATGATGATATAAAAACTGAAAAACTTGATAAAAATGGTAAAAAGAAAGAATATAAAAAAAGTGAAACAAAAAATTTAAATGTTGATAAAAAAGAAACAACACAAATTTTAAGTGAAATTAATGAAATAACAACAAATGATATAGACAAAATTAAAGAAAAAAAACCTTACAACAAGGATGCATTTAATAATCAAAAAGCATGGAAAAGATTGCTTGTTTATGGCGCTGGTGTGTTTTTTAACTTTTTAAGTGCTATTGTGTTTTCGTTTATTTTGCTTGTTTCATACGGTTATGATATCCCTCAGGCAAAATTACTTTCGGCAGGTGATTTGCAATGCTTGCAAAACAACACTATTTTAATTTATAGCACACAATTAAATGAAGATGATGTTATTGTAAAAGTGAACGGACAAAGAGTTAGTATATTAACGGGAACTTTGTCACAGCATTTGTCAAGTATCGAACCTAACACAGATTTTACAATCACTGTAAAAAGTAACAACCAAGAAAAAGAAATAGTTGTTCAATATAAAGTGTACAACCAAGAAGAAGGAATAAGTGAATATTCAAATCTTTATTCTATGCAACCATATAAACACTCATTTTTTGAAGCGCTTGGCAGAAGTTTTGAAGTTTCAATTGGGTTTGCGTGGGTTGTTCTTAAAGGATTTTGGCAAATTATAACAGGACAAATTGCATTTAGTCAACTTGGAGGACCAATATCAACAATTGGTATGATTTCAACTATAACTCAAAGTGGTTTTATGAATTTCTTAATTTTGTTACCATTACTTTCCGCAAATCTTGCTGTGTTTAACTTTCTTCCTATTCCGGCACTAGATGGTTCGCATGCTGTATTTACACTGCTAGAATGGATTTTTGGCAAACCTGTTGTAAGCAGAAAAGTTGAAAACTATATTCATTTTTATGGGCTTTTGGTTTTATTGTTATTTGTAATTGTGGTTGATATTGTGCATATTGCTGTTGTGGGATTATAAATGGAAATATTAGATAATATAAACAAAGAGTTTAATTTTAAATATGATTTTTTAAGAGTGTTAAAAGTTGAATATAACACTCTTTTATCATGTGCGGAAATTTGGTTTTTGTATCCGGAAAATATTAAAGATTTAGAAGATGATGAAAAAAAAGAAATAATAGAATTTATTAAAAAAGAATTAAATTTATTATGTGAAATTAAAATTAAATTTAAAAAAAGTTATTTAGATGAAAATTTAATAAAAAAACATTTAATAAAATATTTAAAAAATGTTAATTCTTCATTATTTGCATATTATAAAGATGAAAATATTAATGTAATTAGAAATGAATTTAATATTGTTGTTAAGTTTAATTTAATAAAAGAAATATATGATTATTTTATTTACAATAATTTAAAAGATGATATATTAAAAGAATTAAATAAAAATTTTATTGCAAATTTTAGTGTTGATATTTTAGAAAATAAACAAGAAATAATGGATGATAAAATTTTATTAAAGCGTGAAGAGGAACTTATTAAAAATTTACCAAAACCCAAAAAAGTTGTTCGTTACGAGGTTTATGAACCTGAAAAAATTATTGGCGTGGACATAACGCCAATGCCTGAATATATAAAAGATCAGCCAGAAGAAAAACAGTCTGTTATTTTGGCAGGGCAAATAAGCAATTTGGCGGAAAAAACTTATATATCTAGGAGAACCAAAAAGAAAGGTGGTAGCGAAGAAAGTTATTATTATACTTTTACTCTTACAGATGAAACAGCAAGTATATCTGCAATTTATTTTTCTAATAAAACTACATACAAGAAAGCTAAAACCTTAAAAGATGGCGATAAAATTTTGGTTATTGGAGATATAAAAAAAGGTCAAAGGGAAAAGACTTTAAGTTTAAAAAGTATTTCTATTTGTGAAATTATTAAACAAGAAAAAAAATTAGAATCAAAAGTAGAAGTGCAGAAACCAACGCAAAACATTCATTTTGAAAATTATAAAGTTGTTAAGCCTACAATATATATGCCACTTAAACAGGAAAATATTTTTGATAAAAAACCAATTTATAATGACTTTATCAATAATAACAATTTTGTTGTGTTTGATGTTGAAACAACGGGGCTTGATCCGATTGTAAATGAAGTGATAGAAATTGGTGCTGTTAAAATTGTGGATGGAAAAATTAAAGAGCAATTTCAAACTTTAATTTGCCCTGAAAACGAAATTCCAGAAGAAATAACAAATTTGACAACAATCACAAACGATATGGTAAAAAATGCACCTAACAATAACGATGCAATAGCCGATTTCTTTAAGTTTTGTGAAAACTGCATTTTAGTTGGTTATAATGTTGCTTTTGACTTTGCTTTTATTAATAACAGTGCGCAAAAAGCTGGTTTGTTTTTTAATAATCAAACATATGATGCCATGGTGATTGCAAAAAACAAATTGTATTTGCCAAGATATAGACTAATAAATGTTGTTGAAGCACTAAATTTAACATTAAATAATGCTCATAGAGCACTTGCCGATGCAACGGCTACAGCGGAAGTTTTTTTAAAATTAAACGAAATTTAAAAAATATTATAAAAATTATTGATTTGTATTTATATTTATGATATACTTTGGTATGCTAGATTGAGAGTGGGTGATGAACCCACTCTTAATTGTAGAATGGGGGTTGTATGGCTGGAAAAGTTGCACAAATATGCGAAGAAAAAATTAATCCAATAATAGAAAAAATGGGTTATGAAGTTGTAGAAGTTGAATATGTTAAAAAAGTTGATGGAATGAATTTAACTTTTTATATAGACAACGACAATGGAATAACCATTGAAGATTGTGAAAAGGTTAATGATATTATAGAACCGCTTTTAGATGAAATTAATCCAACAAATGATGCGACCTACATTTTAAATGTGAGTTCACCCGGTTTAGACAGACCTATTAAATCTCAAAGAGATTTTTTAAGGAACAAAGATAAACTTGTTGAAATCACCTTATATAGTTCGCAAAATGGAAAAAAGAAGTATAAAGGACTATTAAAAAAATTTGATGATGAATTTGTAGAAATCGAAGACAATAACATCATGATACAGTTCGAAAAAAAGAATGTGGCGCAAGTAAGCCCTGTAATAGAATTTTAAGGAGTAAAAAATGGTAAATAAAGATTTTTTTCAAGCATTAGAAGAGATAGAGTCTACTAAAAAAATAAATGCACAACAACTTATAGAAACATTAGAATCGGCACTTACTTCTGCTTATAAAAAATGTATGGAGAAGCAAAAAGCGCACAAGTAAAACTTGTCCCAGAAAAAAACGCAATTAAAATATATAGTTACAAAACTGTTGTAGAAGAAGTTAAAAATCCAGACAAAGAAATTTCTTTGCAAGATGCTCAAAAAATAAAATCTTCTTACAAAATTGGCGATGAAATTATGCAAGAAGAAAACACAAAAGATTTTGGAAGAATTGCAGCACAAACGGCTAAACAAGTTGTTATGCAAAAATTAAAAGAAATGGAAAGACAAATTGCTGTTGATGAATTAAGCGAAAAGGAAGATGAACTTCTTACAACAATAGTAAAAAGAATTGAACAAAATGTTGTTTATGTTCAAATTGCTGGTTCTCACACAGAAGGTGTTATGCTTGAACAAGATCAAATACCAGGTGAAAAATTCCATGTTAATGATAGAATAAAGGTATATGTTAAAAAAATTAAAGATTCTTTTAAAGGAGTTCAAATTCAAGTTTCAAGAAGCAATGTTGGATTTTTAAGAAAACTTTTTGAAATTGAGGTTCCAGAAATAGAAAATGGTGAAGTTGTTATAAAAAACATAGCAAGAGATCCAGGGAATAGAAGTAAAGTTGCCATTATGGCTACAAAATCCCATATAGATGCACTTGGTGCTTGTGTAGGAAATAGAGGCGTTAGAATTAACACAATTATGAATGAGATAAATGGCGAAAAAATAGATTTGGTTCCATACTCAGATGATCCATTGGAGTACATTGCAAATGCTCTAAGTCCTGCAAAAGTGTTAAGTGTAGAAATTAATGAAAGTTTAAAATCATCAAGGGTTATTGTTCCAGATGATAAATTGTCATTGGCAATTGGGAAAATGGGGCAAAATGTAAGGCTTGCAGCAAGACTTACTGGTTGGAAGATAGATGTAAAACCTGAAAGTTCATTAAATGCAAATGAAGTTAAAGAAGTTGAATATGAACTAACTGATTTAGGAGATGAAGACGATTCATTTGCAACTTTGGAAGATCTAGAAGATATAACTGAAGATGGTGAGTAATGAAAGAAGTTTTAAGAACTTGTTGTGCTTGCAGAACAAAACACAAAAAAAATGATTTGCATAGAATTTCAAAACAAAATGAAAAAATTGTAATAGATGAAAAAAAACAATTTGGTGGGAAAGCAACATATGTCTGTAAAAATTTTGATTGCATAACAATGCTTTTAAACAAAAAAATTTTAAACAAAGTTTTTAAATATAATTTTAACAGTGAAGTTTATAAAAAAATCGGTGAGGAACTAATTGAAACAAAACATAATTAAAATAAAAGGATTAATAAATATAGCAAACAAGGCGGGATATCTTATTATAGGAGCTGACGCCTTAAAGGGTTATAATAAAAAATTATATTTGATGATATATAGTTCGGATATAGGAAAAAACACCGAAAAAATTGTAAATAAAACCCAATTACACACAAATTGTGTTTCTTGTAAAATAGATACAGAAAGTTTTAAAGAAATGGTAAGTGTTCCAAATTGTAAAGTTTTAGGAATAAAGAACAAAGGAATATCGGAAGAAATTATTAAATATTTGAGAGGTGATTATATTGACTAACAAAGCAGAAAAACAAAATTCTAATGGATTAAACAATCTAAAATCCATATACAAAATTCAAACAAGCGGAGCGATTCAAGTTTTTCTTCGTGATTTAAGGGCATCAAAAAATCAATTGGATGATGTTATAAAAAAAATGCAAGAACAGAAAAAAGTCAATGCTACTTTGAAACAAGAAACTCCAAAAATTGAAGTAACAAATCAAATTTCACAACAAGCAGAGAAAAAAAATGACGCAACAGTGGCAATTGCAAGTAACAGTGTTGATGTTAACACTAAAACAAAATTTGAATCTCTCAACAATAAATCATCTCAAAATAAATTTAATAACAACAATTTTAATAAAGAAAAAAACAATTACAATAAACCATTTAACAGGGAAAGAAACAACAATTTTCAAAAACCATGGGGGCCAAAGCCTCAAAATTCAAATGGAACACGCTTTGTAAACAATGGAACACAAAAAACTTGGAACAAAAATGGCCAAAACAAACCATTTGTTCAAAGAAATAATAATTTCGCAACTTCGAAAGCAAATTCTTTTAAAGTTTTTCAACCAACAGAAAGCAGTTCTGTTTTGTCTCAACCTGAAAGAAATTATGGAAACAAAAACAAATCCAATAGACAAATAGAAGAAAAGAAACAAGTTAGCAAAAAAACTCTTTTAAGAAAAAATATAATTGTTGACGATATAGACTTAGAAGACTTTGATGGCGAAAGAATGGGCAATAGAAAACTTGCAAAAAAGAAAAAAGAACAAAAAGTTTTTGTTGCTCCAAAAATTGAAAGTGCTGTTATTACAACGCCTAATGTAACCGTAAAAACATTGTCAGAAAAAACAGGGAGACCTGTTGCTGAAATAATAAAGCAATTAATGATGTTGGGTGTAATGGCAAATATAAATAGTAGCATTGATTTTGTTACAGCAGAACTTGTTGCAGGAGAATTGGGTGTAAAACTTGAACAAAAATTTGAAAAAACATTTGAAGAGCAGATGTTGGAAGATGTTAAAGAACATCAACAAAGCGAAGAGGGTTTAGAGAAACGCCCACCTGTTGTAACTGTTATGGGACATGTTGACCATGGCAAAACATCTTTACTTGATGCAATAAGAAAAACCAATGTTGTTAGCGGAGAAGCTGGTGGTATTACTCAAAAAATAGGCGCATATCAAGTAACAATAAATGATGAGAAAATAACATTTATTGATACCCCTGGTCATGCTGCTTTTACTTCTATGCGCGCTCGTGGTGCAAAAGTAACCGATATAGCAGTTTTAGTTGTTGCGGCAGATGATGGAATTATGCCACAAACAGTGGAAGCTATTAATCATATTAAAGTTGCCAATGTGCCAATGATTGTAGCTATAAATAAAATGGATAAACCAGAAGCAAACATTGATAGAGTTAAACAACAACTTGCAGAAAACGGAGTTCTTCCAGAAGATTGGGGTGGCGATGCAATACTTGTTCCTGTTTCTGCAAAAAAAGGTTTGGGAATTGAAGAACTGTTGAAAATGATTCTTTTAGTTGCTGAATTGCAAGAATTAAAAGCCAATCCAAATCAAAGTGCCGTTGGAACGATAATTGAAGCAGAACTTGACAAAAATAGAGGGCCTGTTGCAACTATACTTGTTCAATCGGGAACGCTTAGAGTTGGAGATTCTATTATGACTGGTGTGTCTTATGGAAAGGTTAGAGCAATGTTTGATGAAAACGGTAAAGCTGTTAAATTTGCCACACCAAGCACTCCTGTCGCTGTTTTAGGACTAGATTCTGTGCCTAATTCTGGTGAAAAAGTATTTGCTGTTGATGAAAAATTATCAAAACAAGTTATACAAGAAAGAATTGCAAAAGCAAAAGAAAACCGTGCAAATTCAACAAGTGGAGTGTCTCTTGAAGACTTTATGGATAGGGTTAATGAAGGAAAACTTAAAGCACTCAACATTATCATAAAAGCAGATGTTCAAGGCTCTGTTGAAGCGTTAAAACAGTCACTTACTGCGATTAAAAATGAGGAAGTTAAAGTTGTTTGTATCCACAGTGCAGCAGGTGGTGTTACTGAATCCGATTTGTTGCTTGCACAAGCTTCAAGTGCAATTGTTATTAATTTTAATTTAAAATTATCTTCAAAAATAGAGCAATTAGCAGAATCTATGGGTGTTCAAGTAAAATCTTATAAGGTAATTTATGAGGTTGTTGATGAAATAACCAATGCAGTTAACGGAATGCTTTCTGTAAAATATGAAGAACAAATTATAGGACATGCAGAAGTAAGAGCAATGTTTAAATTGTCTACTAGCGGTATTGTTTGCGGTTGTTATGTGAAAGATGGAAAGGTTACAAGAAATTCATTTGTTAATGTTTACAGAAACAATGAAAAAATTTTAGAAACATCTGTTGAAGCATTAAGAATACAAAAAGATGACAAGGCTGAAGTAAATTATGGTTATGAATGCGGTATAAAACTAAAAGATTCAACCGGCATTGTTGTTGGTGACATATTTGAAGTATATCAAAAAGTTGAAGTAAAAAGAGGGTAATATGCAAAATCTTAGAATTGAAAGGGCAAATGCAGAAACTTTAAAAGCGTTAAGCAATATTTTGCGAAATAAAGTAAATGATCCTAGGTTAAATGAATTTATAACTATTACTTATGTTAATTTGTCTGTAGATTTTAGGCATTGTAAAGTTGGAGTAAGCATTTTTACAGGTGAAAAAAATATAATAATGAAACAATTAAGGAAAAGTGAAGGGTTCATTAAAAGAGAACTTGTAAAAGAGGTTAAACTTCCATACACACCAGAACTTACTTTTATACTTGATGAGGGTGCAAAGCACAGTGAAGATATAAATGCTATTTTAAGCACTTTAAATATACCAAAAGAGAGTGAAGATATTAATGAAGATTAAACTTCTGTTGAAAAAAATTAAACAAAGTAAAAATGTGGCAGTTTTTGGTCATCAGTCGCCGGATGGTGATTGTTTGGGCAGTATATCTGCCATATATTTTTTATGTAAAAATTTTAATAAAAATGTTGATGTTTTTATTGATGACTTAATACCACAAAAGTATAACTTTTTAAATTTTGACTTTTTGAAAAATGATGATGTAGAATTAAACAAATATGATTTGTTAATAAGCGTTGATGTGGCGAGTTTAAAATTGTTAGGGAAATATGGAAATGATTTTGTTAAACATTCAAATACAATTGTCATTGATCATCATTTAAATAGAGATTTATTTGGAAAAATAAATTTTATAGATTGTACAAAAGCTTCAAATTGCGAAATTGTTTACAATGTTATAAAGAAAAGCAAACTTAAAATAGATTCAAATTTGGCTACACTTTTGTATTTGGGGATTGCAGATGATACAGGATGCTTTGTGCACGATAACACCGAATATTATTCTCACTTGATAGCAAGTGAATTGTTTAAATTATGTGCAAATTACAAACTTGTTAATTACAATATTTTTAAATTAACAACACAAAAAACATTTGATATTACTAACAAATTAAACAGTGAAATAAAAACAATTGAAGGTATTAAATATATAATTATTACAGCTGATTTTATGAAAAAAAACAATTGTACAAAACACGATATAGGTGATTATGTAAACAAACTTGTTAATTTGGAGCACACAAAAATTGCTTTTGTAATGACCGAAAAACAAAAATCTGTTTTTTCTATAAGTTTTAGAAGTTTAATAAATTATGATGTTTCAAAAGTTGCAAAAATATTTAAAGGTGGTGGACATAAGCAAGCATCAGGTGGCGAAATAAAAGGAAAACTTGAAGAATGTGAAAAACTGGTTGTAGCAGAATGTTTAAAAGCAATAAAATTAGGAGATTCTAATGTTTGAAAAAAATGGACTAATTGTTTTAAATAAGCCTACTGGTATGTCATCTAGTTTGGCGGTGCAAATTATAAAAAGAACATTAAAGCCAAATAAAATAGGGCATTTAGGGACTTTGGACCCACTGGGTACTGGAATTTTGCTTATTGCAGTTAATAAGGCGACTAAACTGTTTGATGAATATTTAAAAAAAGATAAAACCTATAAAGCAATATTTTATTTTGGAAAAGAAACTGATACACTTGATAGCGAAGGAAATGTAATAAAATCAAATGATGTTAGTATTTCTTTAGAGCAAGTTGAAAAAATATCAAAAGAATTTGAAGGTGAATTTGATCAATTGCCCCCAAATTATTCAGCAAAAAAAATAAATGGGAAAAAAGCATATGAACTTGCTAGGCAAGGGAAAGAGATAGAATTAAAAACCAGGCACATTACTATTTACAGTTGTAAAGTTTTAAACGAAATTGCAAAAAATACATTTATGTTTGAAATAAAATGTTCAAGTGGAACATACATAAGAAGTATTTGCAGAGATATCGCATACAAATTGTCAACATATGGTACTATGCTTGCCATTATTCGTACAACATGTGGTAAATTTTCGATTGATCAAAGTTGTACTATTGAAGATATAAAACAAAACAATTTTAAATTTTATGAAATTTAATGGAGAAGTATATGGATAGAATAAGATTTGGTCCATCTGGAAACGAACAAAGTTTTTATGATGAGGGAAATAAAAGTTCATCGCAAGCACCAAAGTGGTTAAAAGAAAAGGGGCTAAGTGCTTATGAATTTTCATTTGGAAGAGGAATCAATGTTAGTGAGGAAACCGCAAAAATAATTGGGAAAAATGCAAAAGATAATGATATATTGGTTTCTGCCCATGCACCTTATTATATTAATTTGGCAAATCCAAATGAAGAAATGATACAAAAATCTTTTGCATACATTGAAAAAGGTTTATATTTATTAAATTGTTTCGGTGGCAAAGATTATGTTGTTCATGTTGGTTCATGTGGTAAACTTGAAAGAAATGTTGCAATGGATCTTGTAAAAACAAACCTAAAAAGAATAATAAAAATTGTAAAAGAAAATGGCTTAATAAACGGCAAAAAATTATGTTTGGAAACAATGGGGAAACCTCAGCAAATTGGAACATACGAAGAGATAATCAATTTGTGTACAATTGATGAGTGTTTGGTTCCTACTTTTGACTTTGGACATATAAATGCACTCGGTGGCGGATGTTTAAAGACATACGATGATTATAAAAAGATATTTGATATGGCGCTTGAAAAATTGGGGGATAGAGCAAAATCTTGTCATATACATTTTTCTAAAATTGAATTTGGAAATAAAGGTGAAATTAGACATTTAAATTATGATGATACAATATATGGTCCCGACTTTAAACCACTTGCAAAAGTTATAAAAGATTTAAATCTTACTCCAACCATAATATGTGAATCTAAAGATAGAATGATGTCGGATAGTTTAATATTAAAAAATATCTATGAAAGTGTGTAATTTATGATATATAAGTTGTGTTTAGGCGATTTTCAAGAAAATTGTTATGTTGTAGCAAACGAAAAAAATGAATGTGTTATAATTGATGCTGGTGAAGAATTTGAAAAAATTATTAATTTTGTTAACAAAAAAAACTTAAACATAAAGGGTATAATATTAACACATGCACATTTTGATCATTGTGCATCATGCAAACAATTTCAAGATTTAGGTGTTAAAGTTTATGTTCATAAACTAGATGCAGATAAATTATCAACCAACAAAAACCTTTCTCATTTGTTTGGTAAAACTTTTCAAAATTTAGATGCAGATTTTAAATTTGATGAGGGAAAAATTATAATAGGAAACTTTATTTTTAATGTTATTCACACACCCGGACACAGTAAGGGAAGCGTTGTGTTAGTTTACAAAAATAATGTTTTTTTAGGTGATACAATTTTTAAAAATGGTGTTGGAAGAACTGATTTTTATGATGGGTCAGCTCAAGAGCTTATTAATAGTATAAATAAACTGAAACCATATTTAAATGGCAACTATAATTTATTTTTTGGTCATTAAAAAAAAGGTTGATTATTAAATTTATGTGTGATATACTAAACTAGATTTTAATTAAGGAGTAAATATACATGATTACAGCAGGTGATTTTAGAAAAGGTGTAACTTTTGAAATGGAAGGAAATGTATATGTTGTTGTTGATTTCCTTCATGTTAAACCAGGAAAAGGTTCTCCATTTGTAAGAACAAAAATTAAAAATGTTGTTACTGGTCAAGTTTTAGAAAGAACATTTAACCCAACAGACAAATTTCAAGTTGCAGTTATAGAAAGAAAAGAAATGCAATACCTTTATAACGAAGGTGGTTTATATTATTTTATGGACATGGAAACATATGATCAAATTCCATTAAATAAATCACAAGTTGAAGATGCAATGAATTTTATGACTGAAAATATGACAGCCACAATTCAATTTTATAAAGGCACAGCATTCTCTGTTGAACCGCCAACATTTGTTGAATTGACTATTGTTGATTGCGAACCTGGAATTCAAGGAGATACAGCAAAATCAAGTTATAAACCAGCAAAGTTAGAAACAGGTTACACAATAAATGTTCCACTTTTTGTTAATAACGGCGAAAAGATTCGTGTAGATACAAGAGATGGATCATATATGGAAAGAGTTAAATAATTTAAATATATGTCGAAATATGTAGTACTTTTTAGTATTACATATTTTTTTTTATTTTCTGTTATCTTCCACAAAGTTTAAAAATATATTATCTTAGGGAGAAAGCAGATGTTACAAGAAGTTTTGTCGGAAGAATTATCAAATATTATCAATTATAAAATTGCGTTTAGTCAATTAACAGAAATAAGAATAAGAAAAAACAAGCCTATTGTTGTTTTTATAAAAGGACAACCTTATTACATAAATGAAAAGGGATTGACTTGCAATATAAACAATGCAATTTTCGCTAGTAAAGAAATGATTGAAGATATTGTTTATAAGGCAAGCGATTTCTCTATTTATTCTGTAAATGAGCAAATAAAACAAGGTTTTATTATGCTTGAAAATGGAGTGAGGATTGGTCTTTGCGGAAGTGTTGTAACTGAGAATAATCAAACAAAAACAATGAAAAATTGGACAAGTTTAAATATAAGAATTCCGCATCAAATAAAAAACATATCACTTTGTGCGTTTGATGATATTGTAAGCGAATTTGGAATTAAAAATACTTTAATTATATCTCCGCCGGGTGCGGGTAAAACCACCTTTTTAAGAGATTTTATTTATCAACTAAGTGAAAGCAATTATTGTTTAAATGTTTGTGTTATAGATGAAAGAGGTGAAATTGCAGGTGGGGATAACAGCGGAATAAATTTGGGTAATTTTTGTGATGTAATAAGTTATAGCACAAAGAAACAGGGGTTTTCTCTTAGCATAAGGTCAATGAATCCATCGCTTATTGTAACGGATGAAATAGGTACAGAAGAAGACTGTCAATGCTTGATAGATGCAATGAATTGCGGTGTTAAAGTTATGGCAACAATTCACGCATCAAGCATTGAAGAGCTTAAACATAAAAAATTTTTTGAAAAACTACCTCCTTATTATTTTGAAAGATATGTGCTTTTTTCAAATAGGGAAGGACCGGGAACATACGAAGGGACATATAATGAAAAATTTGCAAAAATAGTCAAATGGTGATCTATGACAATTATTTTAGTTATTATTATTATATTTTGTTTTGGGCTAATTGGATATAAATTATCAACTTTTTACATAAATAGAAAAAAATTTTTTTCTTCAATGCAAGTGCTTATGTCTAATTTGGAGTTGGATGTTTCGTTTTCACAAGACAAATTGAAAAATCTTATTAAAAAAAATAGTGAAAATGTGTCTAGTAAAGAATTGAATGTTTTATGTGAAAATGTTTTTGGTTTGCTAGATAAAAAGCAAAAAATTGATTATGAAATTTTTAATGAAATTAAAATTTTAAAAAAAGAAGAAAAGGATATTATATTTTCATTTTTTAGTTCACTTGGTAGATTTGATGCTTCATCTCAAAGCAAAGAAATAAAAATGTATCAAAATAAAATTGACGAGTTGTATGATGTTGCAAATGATGAATGTAAAAAATATGCCAGTCTATTTATAAAGCTTGGAATTATTTTTGGAATACTTGTGTGCTTATTAATTATTTAAGGAGAGAATATGGGGGTTGAAGTAATATTCAAAATTGCTGCTGTTGGAATATTGACGACAGTTGTAGGGCAAATTTTAAAACAAAGTGGCAAAGATGAAATTGCTACTTTTTCAACACTTGCAGGGCTTATTATTGTTCTTTTAATGGTTTTAGATTTAATTAATACGCTTTTTGATACAGTTAGAAATCTTTTTGGCTTGTGAGGTTTCTATGGACATAATAAGAATAATTGGTATAGGTCTTATAACAGTAGTGGCTTCAATGATTGTGAAACCATTAAAACCGGAAATAAGTATAATAATTGGTTTGTGTGGTGGAATTTTAATTTTGTCTCAAACTATAAATTATATCTTAGATATAATAAACTCTTTTACAAGTTTAGTTGAAAAAAGTGGGCTAGATTTTGAATTGTTAAAGATAGTACTAAAAATTATTGGAGTTGGATACTTAACAGAATTTTCTGCAAATGTTTGCAACGATGCTGGAAGTTCTAGCATTGCTGACAAAATATTGTTTGCTGGGAAAATTATAATTTTGTTTATTGCACTTCCAATAGTAACAAGAATACTAGAAATTATCATGGAGTTGTTGCCATGAAAAAAATTTTTGTAATATTTATATGTTTATTGTTTTTTGTGGGAGTCCCTTTTTTAACATCGGAGCATAAAAATGGTGCTGTATATTGTGATGATGAAATGACTGCAGATGAAATACAAGAAATTATAGAAGACAGCATAAGTTCTCAACTTGGCGATTTAGATTTTTCAGATTTTGAGGAAATTTTAAATGAACTAGGCGACGATGAAAAACAAATTTTTGGTTCGGCATCGTTTTTGGATAAAATAAAAAAAGTTATATCTGGGGAATTTAGCGAAAATCAAGAATCTGTTTGGAATGCAATTATTAACTTATTTTTTGATGATGTGTTATCTTTTTTGCCTTTAATTGCAATGGTAATAGCAATTAGTGTAACTTTTAGTTTGGTATCATCATCAAAGCCAAATGGAAAAACAAAATCACTTGGTGATGTAATTCATTTTGTTTGTTATGGTACTATTATTGTAATTTTGGTTACATGCACAATTTCAATGATTAATTTAACATCATCAACAATACAGTCTATAAAGTCTCAAATGGATATTGCTTTTCCTATTTTGCTTACTGTTATGACAGCAATCGGCGGAGTTGTGTCAGTGAGTGTTTATCAACCCGCTGTTGCAGTTTTAAGTGGAACTATAACAAACATTTTTACCACAGTATTAATGCCAATATTTATATTTAGATTGGTTTTTTCAATAATTTCAAATTTATCAAATAATGTTAAACTGGAAAAATTTGCCTCGTTTTTTTCTAGTGCATTTAAATGGATAATTGGTTCAGTGTTTACAATTTTTTCAGCCTTTATAGCTATTCAAGGCATAATTGCAGGAAGTGTTGATGGGATATCTTTTAGAACGGCAAAATACGCAATAAAAAATACTATTCCACTTTTGGGATCTTATATTTCTGATGGGCTAAACTTGATTGTTGCTAGTAGCGTGTTAATAAAAAATGCTGTGGGTGCATGTGGATTATTGCTTTTATTTTCAACAATAATTGTTCCAATAGTCAAACTTGTGGTTTTTATGTTTTCTTTAAAACTTGCATCTGCAATACTTGAACCTATTACTGATTCTAGGATTTCTAATTTTATTTCAATGCTTGCTAAAAGTATCTCACTTTTGATTGTAATTATAGTGGGTTGTGCCTTTATGTATGTATTAGTTTCTGGCATGATAATGCTTAGTGCAAACTTTATATAGGAGGTCTTATGACGGTTTCATCTTGGATATTGTCTATTGCTGGTATTTGTATATTGTCGGTTTTAATAGATTTGTTTTTGCCTGATGGAAATTCTTCATCTCATATTAAAACTTTATTTAACTTCGTTATAATCTTAGTTATAATTGCACCACTTCCTAATTTGTTGAAAAAAGATTTTAGTGCATCTATTATATTTAATAAAGATGAAATTGTTATTCAAGAAGATTATATATATCAATTAAATCGCGATAAACTTACAATGCTGGAAAAGTCAATTGAAAACAAGTTGTCTGAGGATGGGTTAAGCAACATTGATATAAGCATTTCAGCAGATATTTTTACATTGCAAATGACAATTGATGCGGTTTATGTCGATTTAAGTAATTTAGTTATACAAGAAAACTCATCGCATATAAATATAGAGAATGAAGTTATTGAGGTAATTGTTTCATTTATTGATATTAAAAAGGAGAACATAAATTTTAGTGGATAACAAAAAAAAAGACAGTAAATTTTCGTTTGTTGAAAAATTAAAAAGTATTAAGCATTTTGAAATTATAGTTGTTATTGTATTTTGTGCAATCTTGCTTCTAATTTATGCTTCGACATTTAATACAAAAAAAAGTGAAAATGTTACCACAACAACTTTAACAACAGAAGAATATGCAACATATTTGGAGAATAAATTAAGTAATGTATTATCACATATCAACGGAGCTGGAAATGTTAGTGTTATGGTTACGCTAGAATGTGGAGTTGAATATGTGTATGCAACTAACAAAACAGAAGAAACCACATCATCAACTGTATCAGGAACAACAACATCTCAAACTACAATAACAGAAGAAATTATATTGGTTTCTGTTTCAGGCAAAGCATCTCCAATAATTCTAAAAGAAAATTTGCCAAAGGTGAGTGGAGTTGTAATTGTTGCAAGTGGGGCAAATAACATAAGCGTAAGATTAGAACTGCAAAAAGCAGTAGAGGCACTTTTGGAATTAGATGAAAATGATATAGAAATTTTAGTTGGTAAATAAAAGGAGATTTATTATGTTAAAGAAAAGAACAAAAGTTATTATTATAGTTGCAATGGTTTTGCTTTTGGGTGTTACGGGATATTTGAATATTGCTTTAAATAATAGCGTATCAAACCCTACATCGGGAAATGTAACACAAATGAATTATTTTGATACATATAGAGAGGATAGACAAGCAACAAGAGACCAAGAACTTTTATATTACGATGCCATTATAAATGCAAATAATTCATCTGAAGAAGCAATAAAATCAGCAGAAGAAAAAAAGATGGAAATAATAAATACAATGGAAGCCGAACTTGTTATGGAGGGACTCATAAAAGCAAAAGGTTTTGAAGATGCCATTGTAACAAACTCTGCAACAAATGTTAATGTTATTGTTAAATGCGCTAGTTTAGAAAGTTCTCAAGTTGCACAAATTGTTGAAATTGTAAAAGAACAAACCTCAAAGTCGTTAGAGAATATAAAAATAATTCCAGTAGAATAATTGCAAAATAACTTTAATTATGTTATATTATTATGCGAAAGATTAGTATAAACATTATTCATAGTTTATATAATATAATTAAAGAGAGGAATATTGTGGCTGAATTTTTTAATGAGTTACAAGAAGATAAAGGAAAAATTACATGTGATAGAAACATTTTACTTTCTATTATTTCACTTGCCACAAAAGAAATAAGCGGTGTTTCAAAATTGCAAGATAGTTTTTCAATGAAATTAAAAAAACTCTTTTCCAAAGCAGATTCAAAAGGTGTTAAACTTAAATTCGCAAGCAATGGACAATTGGTTATAGATGTGTTTATAAGAATCTATAGTGGAAACACTGTTCCAGAAATTGCATTTAAAGTTCAAGAGAACATTAAAAACAATATCGTTTCTATGGTGGATATGAGGATTAGCAAAATTAACATTCATATTGTTGGTGTTGATTTTAAAACAGAAGAACAACTTTAACATAAAATCCCACTATTTTGTGGGATTTTGGTTATTATAGGAGAGATTATGAGAAAATTTGCAAGAGAATATGTTTTTAAAAAAATATATGTAAGTTTGTTTCAAGATGGCGACAGTCAAAATTTTGTGTTGCCTGATTTTTCTTGTTTGAAATCACAAGATGATAAGGATTTTTCAAACACCCTTTTTGATCTTTATGAAACCAACAAAAATGAGGTTGAGCAAACAATTAATAATTTGTTAATTGATTATACTCCTGAAAGAATATTTAAAATAGACAGGGCAATTTTATGCACTGCCATTATTGAAATGAATTATTATAAAAAAACGCCTATTGCTGTTGTTATAAATGAGGCTGTTGAACTTGCAAAAAAATATGGCACAGATAAAAGTTATTCTTTTGTAAATGGATTATTAAAAAAAGTTATTGAGGATAAATAATGGAAGAAAAACCTATTACAGTTTCTCAATTGTCGATGTATATAAAACAAATATTTGATGCGGAAGAAATGCTTTATAACATAAAAGTTTTGGGTGAAATTTCTGGGTTGAGTATTGTTAGGGGTGTGGCGTATTTTACACTAAAAGATGAAAACGCAACGCTTTCTTGTGTATGTTTTGATACATCTAATTTTTTGTATTCTAATGGTGAAAGTGTTATAGTTACAGGAACTCCAAGGTATTATGTTAAAGGCGGAAAATTAAATTTTAATGTTGTTAAAATAGCAAAATATGGAATGGGAGAGTTATATCAAAAATTTCTTGAACTTAAAAATAAATTGGGAAAAAAAGGGTATTTTGATAAAGGCAGAAAAAAAATTTTGCCATCAAACATAAAAAGGATTGGTGTTGTAACTAGTAAGGAAGGGGCAGTAATTCAAGATATAATAAATGTTGGGACTCGAAGAAATCCTTTTATAGACATAGTTTTGTATCCTGTAAAAGTTCAAGGTGTAAACGCTGAGAATGAAATTGCAAAAGGAATTAGTTTTTTTGATAATTATAATGTTGATGTTATTATTGTCGCAAGGGGAGGAGGCTCGCTTGAAGACCTGCAACCATTTAATACCGAGATTGTTGCTGACGCAGTATATAACTGTCAAAAATTTATTGTGTCGGCCGTTGGCCATGAAACTGATTTTACTATTTGTGATTTTTGCAGTGATTTGAGAGCTCCTACGCCAAGTGCGGGTGCAGAACTTGTTTTTAGCAACATTAAAGATTATATTTTAAACTTTAAGCAATGCATAGCAAAGCTGAAACAATCAATAAAGGGTGTTTATATAGATAAACAACAAAATTTTATTGATGTTTGTAAAGATTTTTATAAAAATTATAAAAATATAAATATAAGGTATCAAAATCGCTTTAATAATACATTAATAAAATTTATGCATGCAATAAAAACATTTGCAGAGGCAAAACAACATAAATTTGAAATGCTTTCTTCGATGCTAAAAAAATTAAACCCAAAAGAAGTTTTGAAGTTAGGATATGCAAGTGTAAAAAAAGGCAATGAAAAAATTTTGTCTATAAAAAATATAAAACCAAATGACAATTTACAATTGACATTTATTGATGGGGAAGCCATTGTTGAAGTTTTAAAAATTAAAGGAGAAAAAAGTGGAATTTGAAAAAATGTTAAAACGCCTTGAAGAAATTGTTAATCAGTTAGAAAGTGGCGAGTGTGATTTTGATGAAGCTACAAAATTATTTGAAGAGGGTAAGTTGTTGGCAGAAAAATGCAGTCAACAGTTGAACGAAAACAAAGGAAAGATAACAATTATATCTAACGAATTAGATGTTTTATTAGAAAAAGATTTTAAATAATACACAATATAATAGGTATTATTTAAAAAAGTAATACTAAATATTGAATTTAAATTTGTTGTATTTGAGTGTAAATACTTGAAATATTAATGTGTGTATGTTATAATATTAATGAAGGCGCAGTATTCTAGTCGTCTTAAATTATTTGGAAGTTGAAAGATAAGCAACGAAGGGCACAACTGTGAAGTTTCTTGTGCATGCTTTGATTGCCCAAATTGGGGTGTGTGCTGGAAGTTAAGATTTTTGGGCGCGCTATAATGGCATATAGCACCCGACCCAATTATCGTGGAGGCCCAAAATGGTGCATTGTTAAATTGTACTACTTGGGGTAAGAACCTGCATTGCGGTTTAAAAACATGGCTGTGTGCAGAGTAGCCTGCTTTGAGTGAGTTTATTGGGATTGTATGCAAAAACTAAATTTTAAATTGGCCAATTTGAATTTTGGTTATATACATGAAATTTAACTTGCAAAAAAAGCTAAGAATAGTTTAAGGCGTTAAGGAAAACTTCTAGACTGTTGAATATTCAAACACTTTGGGGATTATAGTGTGGTCTAAGTGGCGATTCGGTGTTAAAATTTTGCGTAAAAGGAAACTGCCCATGCGGTGACGGTGGGTGCAAAATTTGGGAAATCCTACCGAACCTATGCCACAAGGTTTACTTAAAGTGTTGCCTTCATATTTTTTAAATATATAGTAAATCTATTGAATATATGTATAAAAGAGGCACTTGGTGCCTTTTTAAATAAAGGAGAAACAAAGTGGATTATAAATCCAAGCCCAAACAAAAAAGTAATAAAAATAATAACCATAAGCAAATGGTATGGTCTATAAAAATTTTAGTTTTATCTTTTGCATTATCTATTTGTTTTGGTATTTTAAGTGAAATGGTTTTAAGTGGAACGGGGCTATTTATTGCAATTTTAATTATAGTAGTGTTTGTTGCAATTTCAATTGTGGCAGACACGATAGGGGTTGCGACAACTGCGGCGAACATACAACCATTTAGAGCAATGGCATCAAAAAAGGTTAGGGGGGCAAAGGAATCAATTAAATTGTTGCTAAAAGCTGATAGGGTTTCTTCAATTTGCTGTGATGTTATTGGTGATGTGTGTGGAATTTTATCTGGGGCTGCGGGAGCTAGTATAACTGTGAAAGTTGCTATTGAATCCAATTCTGCATTAAATATAATTATTGCATCTTTAATTAGTGCAATTGTTGCAAGTTTAACCATATTTGGAAAGTCTGTATGTAAAAAATATGCTATTGATAATTCAAGTAAAATAGTTTTGGTTGTTGGTAAGGTATTAAGTTTTTTTACTCCACAAAACAAATCAAAAATCAAAAAAAATAAAGAAGATGGTAAAGAGGTTGAAAGCACTGAAAATGAAAAGTGTCAAGATGAGAGTTTGAAAGAGCAGGGTGGTAATTGTAAAAAGTAATCAAACAAAATTTAAAAAAGTGTAAACATAAAAGAAATAGGCAAGTGTCTATTTTTTTTATTATTATATTGCATAAATATAAAACATGTTTTTATAAAAATTTACAAACATAAATAATCATAAAAAAACCAATGAATAATTATACAAAAAACACTTGCATAATTATAAATTACATTGTATAATAATTCCAAATCGGTTGAATAAGTATGCATGAATATTTATTCATAACATGCTGAAAGCCTTATAAACAAAGGGTTCCAGCCTTTAAGGAGAAATGCAAAATGGCAAGGTCATCAAGACAATCAAAAATACTCGAATTAATATCAACACATGAAATTTCATCACAAGATGAATTGGTTGCATGCTTAAAAGCAGCAAATTTTGATATAACTCAAGCAACTATTTCAAGGGACATAAAAGAACTTGGGCTTATTAAAATTTTAACTAACGACGGTAAATATAAGTATGCTTTGATGGACAATGGAGAACAAACAGTATCAAACAAAAACATTTCTATTTTTAGAGAGTCTGTTATATCTGTTAAACCTGCAAACAATTTATGCGTTATTAAAACAGTTAAAGGGTTAGCATGCGGAATATGCTGTATGATAGATAAGTTAAATTTAGAAAATGTTTTAGGTTCTGTTTATGGCGATGATACAGTTATGGTAATCTTGCCTAATAATCAAGGGGCACAAGCAACTTCTCAAACTTTGGAGCAATTAATAAGATAAAGGAATAAAAATGTTAAAAACATTAACCATAAAAAATTTTGCGATTATTGAAAATACAAGTCTAAGTTTTCACTTAGGCTTTAATGTTTTGGTTGGAGAAACGGGAGCGGGTAAAAGTATTATATTAGATGCATTAAATTTTGTTCTTGGAGATAAACCGTCAAAAGACAATATAAGACACGGAGCAACTGAACTAGTTGTAAAAGCAATATTTGAAAATATTGGGGAAAAGGTAATTGAAAAGTTAAATGAATTTGAAATTGAATGTGAAGACATGCTGATTGTTTCTAGAAGTTTTAATATTGAGGGAAAGTCTTTTTGCTTGTTAAATGGAGAACCTGTTACTGTTTCTATGTTAAAACAAATAGGAGCTTTAATTTTAGATTTTTATGGACAAAATGAAAGCGTTAGCATTTTAAATGTAAAAAATCATATCAAGTTGTTAGATTCGTATAAACCAAACTTGCTTGAAAAAACAAAAGAAAACATAGCAAATCTTTTGCAATCATATAAAGACATAAACAAGGAAATTGAAAAAATAGGCGGGCATGGTGAAGATAGAGAGAGAACATTGGATTTGCTTTCTTATCAAATTAAAGAAATAGAAAATGCAAAATTAGAAAAAAATGAAGATGTTGTTTTGGAAGAAAAAATAAAAGCACTTTCAAATTACGAAAAAATTTCAACATCCCTAAATCAATGTTATAATTCTTTAAAAAACAATGAGTTAAACAATGCTTTGTCCAATTTAAACATTGCAAAAGAATATGATGGCAAACTGTTTCAATATAACGAAAGGTTAAACGGATGTATAATTGAAATAGAAGATATATGTGCATCGATAAAAGAGTATTTATCTAACATGTCTTTCTCGGAAACAGAACTTGACAGTATAAGTGAAAGGAAAGATCAAATTAAATCATTAAAGAAAAAATATGGCTCTTCTCTTGAAGATATTGAAATTTATTTGAACAAAATAAAAAAAGAATATGACGACATCATAAACAGTGAAGCTATATTAAAAAAACTAATAACCAATCAAAATGAAATTAAACATAAATTATACAACGAGTGCCTAAAACTTCACAATTTAAGATTAGAGTTAAGTGAAGAAGTAGAACAAAAAGTTAAAAATGAACTTTTTTCTCTTGGCATGGAAAACACACAATTTAAAATTAGTTTTAAAAACTTAAAACAAGAAAATGAATGTGACTTTACCAATAATGGAATTGACGAAGTGGAATTTTTGTTTTCTGCCAATGTTGGCGAAGAACAAAAAAGTTTGGCAAAAACAATTTCCGGCGGAGAGATGAGCAGATTTATGCTTGCAATTAAAAATGTTTTTGCTAATGCAAACGATGTATCAGTTTTAGTTTTTGATGAGGTGGATGCAGGAGTAAGTGGAGAGATAGGATATAAAGTTGGTCAAAAATTAGCAATGCTTTCTAAAAGATATCAAATTATATGTATAACTCATCTTGCACAAGTTACCGCACTTGCAGACAAACACATATATATAAGCAAAACAGTTGAAAACAATCAAACTAAGAGTGTTGCAAAATATTTAAATGAAAACGAATTATTAAAATATTTGGCAACTTTATTTGGAAGCAAATCAAGCGAAATTGCTCTTATGCACTCAAAAGAACTTCTAAATATGTCAAATGACTATAAACAATCTTTGAATAATTAACTAAAAAAAAAGTAAACTACTTTATGGATTTAATAAGGTGGTTTTTTTATGTTTAAAAAAGTTATATTAAAAATATTGGGTGTTGTATTTGCAAGTTGTTTTGTTGTTACCTTGCAAAATGTTGATTTTAAAACAATATATTCTTTAAATGAAAACACGCCTATAACTCTTTCAAATTTAGAACAATTGAACCAAAACAATTTACTTGGAGATTTTGTTGAAACAAAACTCACAGAGGATATTTGGACAACGGGAGGAGTAAAGGAAAAGAAAACTTCTCTAGTTATAAAACTATTTGGTTTTATTCCAATCAAAAAAACAACAGTTGTTGTTTGTGATGATAAATCAGTTTACCTTGGCGGAGTTCCGCTAGGGTTTAGTGTTACAACAAAAGGTGTCATTGTGGTTGGAACAAATAGCGTTGTTTCAACTTCAAATCAAAACAACAAAACAAAATTAAATAGTGGAGACATTGTTACAAAAATTAATGGGGTAAACATTTTTAATGTAGATGATATAAAAAAGCAATTAAAAGAAAGTAACGGTAATGATGTTAATGTTACTTATATCAGGAATGACAAAGAACAAACAACAACTTTAACGCCAATACTAGATTCACAAACAAATGAATATAAATTGGGTATATGGATAAGAAATGATGCACAAGGCATAGGAACATTGACTTTTGTAACCGAAGACAATGAATTTGGAGCATTGGGACATTCTATAACAGACTTTGAAACTGGGGTAGAGATACCTGTAAATGATGGCAACATCTATCCTTGCACCATGCTTGGCATTACAAAAGGAACAAAAGGCAAGGCTGGTGAACTTAGGTGTCTGTTTGTTCAGGGTTCAATGTCAAATGGTAACATTGAAAAAAACACAGATTGTGGTGTGTTTGGAGAAATTACAAACAATGAAAACATAATAGATAAAAATCTATCTTGTCCTATTGCTTCAAGACTTTTGGTTAGAGTTGGAAATGCGAAAATAATTAGTTCAGTTAGTGGCATTAGGGAAGAATATGATATAGAAATTATCAAAACATATAATCAACATTCAACATCTGATAAAAGTTTTATATTTAGAGTAAAGGACAAAAGATTATTGGATTTAACTGGTGGCATTGTACAGGGAATGAGTGGTTCTCCAATTGTTCAAGATGGCAAACTTATAGGTGCAGTTACTCATGTTTTCTTGTATGATCCTACAAAAGGTTATGGGGTTTATAGTGATTGGATGCTAAATGAGGTTTCTTGACGAATATTTGATTTTTTTGTGAATAACTATATAATATGAAATCAAAAAGAATAACACAAAATTTATATTCTTTAAGATATACAGCAACTGAGTTTTTTACACAAAATAGATACAAACTAATTATTTGCCTATTGTTTTGTTTAGTTGGTTTATTAACGGGAATATTTACGGCAATAAAATTATACAATTTAGGCGATAGCGATGTGTTTGAAGACTTTAATTTAACTTATCAACTTGAAGATTTAGAAAAATTTTCACAAAATTTTTTTGGAAGATTAATTTCTTATGAAATTGTTTTGGTTCTTTTATTTGTTTTTTCACTAAATCCAATTATGTATTTATTCGGCTGGTGTCTTCTTGCTTATAGAGCATTTTTAATATCTATAAATTGCATTATGATTATTTTGGTTTTTAGTTTTAATGGAATAATAAAATCATTGTTAATAATTCTACCATGTCAAATTTTAATGCTAATTGTTTTAATTGCCTTTTTTGTTTTTATGTGTAAACAAATTAGAATAAACAAATATTTAAAATGTAAAAAATTTTCAAACATATTATATCCTTTTTTAATTGCAACGCTTGTACTAACTTTAATTAATCTCGTTGAAACCTTTTTGTTATTTATTTTTAGAAGTAATGTTATATTGGTTATATAAGTTGACAATATTATTCTGTTATTGTAAAAATGATTAGGGTGAATTATGATTAATGTAGATAAAATTGTTAGAATATTAAAAAACAAATACAATATTAACGATGTTGATTATGCGATTGTTGTTGGAAGTGGGCTTATGGAAGCTATACCAAGCTTAGAAGATGTCAAAATTGTAGAGTATAAAAATTTAAAAATGCCAAAATCAAAAGTAAAGGGGCATAGCGGTAAATTTGTTTTTGGAAAAATAAACAACAAAAATGTAGTGCTTGTTTCAAGACTTCATTATTACGAAAGTGGCAATATGAAAAATGTTATTTTGCCGTTTAAAATTTTAAGTTTGCTAAAAACAAAAAATATAATACTTTTAACTTCTTGTGGTGGAATAAATAAAACTTTTAATGTTGGTGATATTATGCTTATTAAAGACCATATAAATTTTACAGGTCAAAATCCATTGGTTGCAGTTGAGCCATTAGAGTTTATCTCTATGACAAACGCTTATGATGAAGAATTATTTAACAAAATGAAAAAAATCGCTGAAAAAAATGATATAAGCGTTAGACAGGGAATTCACACTCAATTGTTGGGACCAAGTTATGAAACCATGGCAGAAGTTGATATGCTAAGGAATTTTGGGGCGGATACTGTTTCGATGAGTACGGTTTTTGATTGCATTATATCTAACTATTTTAAATTTAAAGTTTGTGCAATTGCAAGTGTTGTGAATGTTTTTGATGGGGCAAAGGAAAATTTAACACATGAAGAAGTTTTAACAAATGCTAAAAAAGCATGTAATAAAATTAAAACTATACTTTATAATTTAATAAAAGAATAAAAAAAATAAATTTGAAAAAACTACTTCTATAAAAGGAGTAGTTTTTATTATGAAAAAAATATTTGCAATATTTTGTGTGCTATGTTTAGTTGCACTGCCAATATGTGGTGGTGCTATGAAAACAAATGCCATATTGTATGCAGAGAGTGATGTACTGGAAATAAATTCAAAATCATCACTTTTGATGGATTACAATACAAACACAATAATTTATGAAAACAATTCAAAAACTAGATTGCCCGTTGCTAGCATGGTAAAAATTATGACATTACTTTTAACTTACGAAGCGATAGATAACGGAAGTTTAACGCTTGACACAATGATAACAACAACTGAAAATGCTTCAAAAATGGGTGGGTCGCAAGTTTTTATTGATCCGTATGTTGAATATAAAGCCGAAGATTTAATTAAAAGTGTTATAATGATGTCAGCAAATGATGCTAGTGTGGCACTTGCCGAATATATTGCAGGCAGTGAAAGTGCTTTTGTGCAAAAAATGAACGACAGGGCAAAGTCTTTAAAGATGGATAATACTTTATATGCAAATTGCACAGGACTTCCAGCCCCGGAACAATATTCATGTGCTTACGATTGTGCAATATTGTTGAAAGAATTGTTAAAGCATGACCATTACCATACTGTAAGTTATGTATGGATGGATAAATTAACACATCCTTCTGGAAGAGAAACAGAACTTGTTAACACAAACAAACTTGTTAGATATTACAAGGGTTGCGATAGCGGAAAAACAGGTTCAACATCGGAGGCAGGATATTGTTTAACAGCATCTGCTGAAAAAAATAATTTTAGACTTATTGCCGTTGTTGTTGGTTCAAAAACGGGACAAGAAAGATTTAATGGTGTTATAGAATTATTTAATTATGGCTTTGCAAATTACGAGAACAAAAATGTTTTAGATTGTAATGTTCCAATATTAGAAAATTATGAAATTTTGCAATCAAAATGCAAAGTTGCAAACATTTATGCAAAGGAAAGTTATTATGGACTTTGTAAAAAAGGTTCGAATACTGGTTACGATATTTCTTACACAATAAACAACAAGTTAAAAGCACCACTTGTTAGCGGTGAAAAGGTGGGGACTTTGACTATTACAAAAGATGGAAATGTTGTTAAAGAAATTGACTTAATTGTAAAAGATGATATTCAAAAAATAGGATATTACGATTCAATAAAAATAATTGCTGAAAATTGGTGAAAAAGCGAAATTGAAAAAGAAAGGGCGACCTTTCTTTTTTTATCTTTTATTATCTCTTGCAATAATAGGTTTAATAATGTATAATTAGTGGTATGATTTATGATTTAATTGGGTCAAATTTACCTTTTATTGAAATATTAGCAGTGGTTGTTGCGTATGTATTAGCACTCATGTTGGCATTTTGCTCACATGAATTTTCTCATGCATATGTTGCATATAAAATGGGTGATCCTACTGCAAAAGCACTTGGAAGATTAACTTTAAATCCTTTTAAACATATTGATCCACTTGGTTTTTTATGTTTGTTCTTTTTTGGATTTGGCTGGGCGAAACCAGTAGAAATAAATCCACTGCATTTTAAGCATTACAGAAAAGGATTAGTTTTAGTTTCATTAGCAGGTGTTACTGCAAATTTGGTTTTGGCTTTTATTTTTAGTGGCATATATTTTTTTGTTGGGCAATTTCTTTTGTCATCCACAAACTTGTTTTTAATATTTTTGTATTACTTTTTATTTTACATGATAATTTTAAATTTATCTTTGTTTGTTTTTAACCTTATTCCAATTTTTCCGCTTGACGGTTTTAATTTTATAAAAGCAATAACTCCGTCCGGCAATAGATTTATACAATTTATGCAAAGATATGGAACTATAATTTTGTTAATATTCTTAATTACTCCTATATTTGATATTGTATTTTCTTATGTAACAAGTGGTCTTATTAATGTCTTTTTTTGGTTTTGGGGGTTGTTTGTTTAATGGAAGAGGTTTTAAATCAAGAACAAAATGTTGATAGTACAAAAATATACAAAGTAAAACTTGAAAACTTTGAGGGACCACTCGATTTATTGTTGCAAATTATTAAAGATAATAAAATGGATATTGAAACTTTAAAACTTGCAGACTTGACAGAGCAATATTTAGAATACATTTCTGGAATAGAAAAGTTGGATATGGAAAATGCAAGTGAATTTATTGAAATTGCAGCACAACTAATTGAAATTAAATCAAGAACGCTTCTTCCACCAGATGTAGAAGAAGAACAAATTGACGATGATCCAGAAGTAAATTTATTGTCTAGATTAAAAGAGCTTAAACTATTTAGAGAAGCAAGTGAAAAATTGGCAAATATTGAAGATTTAGACAAGTTGTATAAAAAACCTGATAAAATGGCAAATAATGTTAAGATAGTTTTAAAGGATATGGTATTAGACAGCATGCTTAACGCTTTTGCAATAATGATGGCAACTGCACCCAAAAAAATTGTGGAGCAAGAAGCAAAACAAATTGTAAAAGATAGATTTACCGTTGCAGAAAAAATTATATCTATAAAAAACGAAGTTAAAGACAAAAAAATGATTAAATTTAGTGATTTATTTGATGATGACTTAACAAAAAGTGAACTTATTAACACATTTTTGGCGCTTTTAGAATTGTTAAAAATGCAGATTTTAAAAGCACAACAAAGTGCAATTTTTGGAGAAATAGACATTATTTCAAATGAAGAAGGAATAGATAAGGAGATAGAGATTAATGAACAACTTGAAGGAGATTATTAAAGCAATTTTATTTATTTCAGGTGATGGGGTCGAAATTGATACAATAATGGAAAAACTTGAAATAGACAAAAAAACATTTAATAAAACAATAGATGAGATTAAAAAAGATTATGATGATTTTAGTGGAATAAAACTTATTGAATATAAAAATAAAATTCAGTTGTGCTCAAATCCTTTATATGCAGAACAAATTTCTACTGTCCTTAATCCAATACGAGAAAAAGCTCTAACAAAAGCTGCACTTGAAACAATTGCTATCATTGCCTATAAACAGCCAATAACAAAATTAGAAATAGAAGAAATAAGAAAAATAAATTCGGCAGATTATGCTATTCAGGTTTTATTGGATAATAAATTAATTGAGGTTGTAGGAAGAAAAGATGCCGTTGGCAAACCTTATCTTTTTGGAACAACGGATGAGTTTTTAAAAAGATTTAATTTGAAGAATATTGATGAATTGCCAGATTATGAAAGTTTGCTTGAAAGAATTGAGGTTATCAAAAGCGAAACTTACGATAACCAACTTGCAAGTGATGGACTATATAGAGATTACGAAGTTCCACAAGAAGAAGAAATTCCTGAATTTTTAAAGGATGAAAAAGATTTAAAACAAATTAAAGCAGATGACAAAGAAATGTTAGATCATATTGATGAGATTTTGAAACAAAATAACATTCAAAAAATGGACTTTACTCAAAAACAAAATGAAGGAACAGCCATTTAAAGTTGCATAAAAATTAAAAATAAACAAACAATAGTGACATGGAAAGTTTATATTTTCTATTGCCACTATTTTTTATTGTTGCACTTGTTATCCCTTTAAATATAAAAATAAAGTTGTGTTTTAACGCACAAAATGAAATGGTTTATGTTTCAATTTTTTTGTGGAAACTTAAACTTGTTCTTTTTAAAATTTTTCCAAAGGATAAGTCAATAATTGTAACAACAAAAAAACATAAAAAAGAAATAGAATTTTCCTTATCTATAAAACAAATTTATTTTGTTGAACAATTAACAAACAATTTAAAAAGTAAAACGCAAATAAAAAAAATTTGCATATATGGAAAGGTTGGTTTAGTTGATGCATACAAAACAGCAATGGCATGTTCAACACTCATAACATTTATTGAAATAATATTTTGTTATATAAAAAACAAAAAACCAACTTGTTCTATGGAAAATAATATTAGTCCATGTTTCAATAAAGATATCATGCTGTTTAGTTTGTATGCAAGTTTTTCTATAACACTATTCGACCTATTGTATAGTATTGTTATTTCATTATTTAGTTTAAGGAGTAAAAAATATGAAAGAGATGCCAGAAAATCAAAAATATCTTGAAAATCTTGTTAATTCTTCTATATCACAAATTAGGCAATTGGCAGAAACAAATACAATTATTGGCAATCCTATTTTAAGCCCTAGTGGTAGTATCATAATACCAATTAGCAAAGTTTCTGTTGGATATGTTGTGGGAGCGGGAGAATATAATTCAGTTGCTAAAAAGTTACCATACCCACTTGCAGGCGGAAGTGGAGGCGGTGTCAGCGTTTCGCCAGTAGGTTTTATTGTGGAAACAGAAAGTGAAATAAAATTTATTGACATCGAAAACAAAACGGCATATCAAACAATATTAAACTTGGCAAATACTCTTATTTCAAAAATTAACAACAAAAATAAGGAAGAAAATTATGAAAAAGATTAAATATTTGGTTTTATTATTCATTGCAGTCTTTTCAAGTTGTTTAATGTTTTATGGAAATAAACATGATATTGTTTTAGCACAAAACACTGCAAAGTCCATGGTTGTAATAGAGGCAAATTCTAATAGAATTTTAATGAGCAGTAATGAACATGCACTTAGAGCAAATGCGAGCACCACAAAAATTGCAACTTTTTTGACAGTTTTAAAACATTGTAATGATTTTAATGAAAAAGTAAAAATCGACGACAGGGCAATTGGGATACCAGGAACTTCCATATATTTAAAAAAAGGAGAAGTTTTAACAGTAAAAGAATTGCTATATGGTATGATGCTTGTTTCGGGGAATGATGCAGCAACGGCACTTGCTTTACATATTTCACCATCTATTGAGGAATTTGCAAATCTTATGACACAAGAGGCTAAAAATTGTGGCGCTTTAAATACTACATTTAAAAACCCACATGGATTAGATGAAGAGGGGCATAGAACAACAGCATATGATCTTGCACAAATAACAAGAGAATGCTATAAATATCCAATATTTGAAGAAATTGTTTCATCAAAAAATGCAAAAATTCCTGATAGCACAGGTAACGGGTATAGATATTTGCAAAACAAAAACAAGCTTCTTTGGTCGTTAGAAGGATGTAATGGTGGAAAAACAGGATTTACAAATGATGCAGGCAGATGTTTGGTTGCAAGTGCAAAAAGAAACAATATGCATTTAATAAGTGTTGTCCTTTTTTGTGGACCTATGTTTGAAGTAACCGCTATGCACATGGAAGATTGTTTTGCAAAATATCATATGTCCACAATTTTACCACCGTATACTTACATTAGGACTATTGATGTAACTAATAGCGATACTAAAAAAGTAAAAGTTTATACACAAAAAGGATTTATGTATCCGCTTACAGATGATGAAGAGCAGAAAATTAAAACAGAAATCAAATTACCATCAAGCATTTCTGCTCCAATAGAAAAAGAACAAATTGTTGGAGAATTTTTAATTTATTTTGATAATCAATTGCTATTTAGCGAAAAAATATATACAATGGAAGATGTAAAATCAAATTCGGTATTAAATAATTTTAAAAGAATTATTTCTAAATGGTGAACAAATGAGAATAAATAAATATTTGGCATTATGCGGTGTTGCTTCTCGCAGAAAAAGTGAACAATTTATTTTTGAGGGAAAAATATCTGTTAATGGTAAAATTATCAACAGTCTTGCAACTGACATAAATTTGAAAAAAGACAAAGTGTTTTTAGAAGGCAAAGAACTATCTTTGCCTTCTAAATATGTTTATTTTAAATTAAACAAACCCAAAGGTTACTTGTGCACGGCAAGCGATGATAGAGGGAGAAAAACTATTTTTGATCTTGTTAAAACAGAAGCAAGATTATTTTCTATTGGTAGATTGGATTATGATACCGAAGGTCTTATAATTCTTACTAATGATGGAGATGTTGCACAAAAAATCAGCCATCCTTCTCATGAAACAGAAAAAGAATACATTGTAAAAATTGAGGGAACAATACTAGAAAGTGAACTTGCTGTTTTAAGAGCAGGAGTTGTGGAAAATGGCGTAAGAATGCCAAAAGCAAAAGTTGAATTAATTGAAGTGGTTAATAATAATGCAAAGCTTAGTGTAACAATTCACGAGGGGCAAAACAGACAAATTAGAAGAATGTTTGAAGCAATTAATAAACCAATAAAAATGCTTAAAAGAATAAGAATAGGCAATATTAAATTGGGTGGTCTTCAAAGAGGTGAGTATAAACCCTTAAACGAATATGAACTTTATGAACTTTTAAGGTGAAATATGGATGTAATTGTTATTGGAGGCGGAGCAAGTGGCCTTATGAGCGCTTACAAATGCGCAATTAACGGACTTAATGTTGTTTTGTTGGAAAAAAATGAAAAGGTTGGCAAAAAGTTATACATAACAGGAAAAGGAAGGTGTAATGTTACCAACGCTTGTGAGCCACAAGAATTTTTTAAAAATGTTGTAACAAATCCTAAATTTTTATATGGTAGTATATATTCGTTTACCCCTAATGACACAATTGATTTTTTAGAGAAATTTAATGTAAAAACAAAAATTGAAAGGGGAAACAGAGTTTTTCCAGAAAGTGACAAATCTAGCGATATAATTCGTGCACTTTACAACGCTTGTATAAAAAGTGGCGTTACAATTATGTTAAATCAAGAAGTTGTAGATGCTTATAAAAATAATGATAAATTTTGTGTAAAATCCAAAACACAAGATTTTATTTGTGATGCTTTGGTTTTATGCACAGGGGGCAACTCATACCAATCTACAGGCAGTGATGGATTTGGATACAAATTAGCAAGAAAATTTGGACATACTATAATTGATATAAAACCAGCACTTTGTCCAATAAAACTAAAAAACAAATGGATAAAATCTGTTGAAGGATTATCATTAAAGAATGTGCAATTGTCAGCGTATACAGAAGATAAACTTGTGATAAAAGAGTTTGGAGAAATGATATTTACATCTAACGGTATAAGTGGGCCAATTGTTTTAACAACTTCAAGTTATATTAATAGAAAAAACAACATAAAATTATACTTAGACTTTAAACCTGCTCTTACAGATGAAAAACTTGAAAATAGACTAATAAGAGAATTTGATGCAAATAAAAACAGCCAAATAAAAACTATTATAAATAATTTACTGCCTAAAAATTTAGTTAATATTTTTCTGGATACTTGCAAGATAGACAAAACGCAAAAAATAAATTCTATAACTGTTGAGCAAAGAAAAAACATAGTAAACAATTTAAAAAAATTCAAACTTGATTTTGATAGTTTGTATGATATAAATTATGCTATAATAACAAGCGGTGGGATAGATGTTAAAGAAGTAAACCCAAAATCTATGGAAAGTAAGCTTGTAAAAAATCTATTTTTTGCAGGGGAAATCTTGGATGTGGATGCATTAACGGGTGGCTTTAATATTCAAATTGCCTTATCAACTGCAAACAGTGTTGGAAAAGGAGTTTTGTAAATATGGTTATCGCAATTGATGGCCCGGCAAGTTCTGGGAAAAGCACGTTGGCTGTAATGACAGCAAATTCGTTGAATTTTCATTTTTTAAATACTGGAATGATTTTTAGAGCAATTGCATATTTTTTGGATAAAAATAAAATTGATTTTAAAAATGAAGTTGGTATAAAAAATTTATTAGATATAACTAAAATTGAAATTAAACATATAAATAAAAATCAACAAGTATATATAAATGGAGAAAATGTGTCAAATCTTCTATCTTTTCCCCAAATTGCAAACTTGGCATCTTTATACTCCCAAAATATAATTGTTAGAAACAAAGTAACCCATATTCAGCGTGAATTTGCAAAAGAATATAATGTTGTTATTGAGGGGCGAGATATTGGAACACATGTTTTTCCTAATGCAGATTATAAATTTTTTGTAACAGCAAGCATTGAAGAACGGGCAAAAAGAAGATATGCTACACTAAAAAATGATAATAGTAAAATAACATTGAAAGATGTTAAAGAACAATTAAAAGAGCGTGATTATAACGATATGCATAGAAAAATTAGCCCACTCATTCAGGCAAATGATGCAATTGTTATAGATACTTCAAATGACACAACACAACAGAGTTTATTAAAAATTTTAAATTGCATAAAGGTGAGGTAGCCATGTTTTTTTGGTTTATAAAAATAATCGCTTTTATTCCTTTTTGGATAATGTTTCCAGCGAGATTAAAAAATAAAAAAAATTTGCCAAAAGGCAAATGTGTAATAATAGCAAATCATAGAAGCAACTTAGACCCTCTTCTTCTTGTTAACATGATTTGGAGAAAACAATATTGCATTGCAAAAAAAGAATTGTTTAAAAATTGCTTACTAAGAGGGTTTTTTAAAAGCATGAACGCTATTCCAATTGATAGACAAAAAGTTGAGATTTCTACTGTAAAGCAATGCTTATCGGTTTTAAAAAATAATAAGATTTTAACAATATTTCCAGAGGGGACAAGAAACAAAACCAATAAGGCCTTAGGTGAAATAAAAGGTGGTGCAAGCATTTTTGCAATAAAATCCAATGCTCCCATTGTCCCAGTTTGGATCAAAAAGAAACCAAGGTTATTTTGTTTTAACACAATTATAATTGGAAAGCCTTTTTACATAACAAAAGAAGAGAGTTCAAATAGCGATGAAATCTTAAAAAACAAATTGCTAGAATTAAGCGAAAATGCAACAAAAATTTATCAGTAAAACTGATGAGTTTTTTTGTAATTCAATAAATAAACTTTAATATTTTCATTAATTGAAAGCTTTTCAAGATTGCCAGAATATTCAATACATTTGATGCGACTATATGTATTTCTTGTTATAACAAAAGTTAATTGAGTTTGTAAACCTTTAAAAAACTTAAAATTTTTAAGATTTTTTTAATTATTTTATTGACAATTTTCTCGCTGTTTGTTATCATAAATAAGCATTGGAAATATTAAGGGTAGGTTGCAGAGCGGTCAAATGCAACGGACTGTAAATCCGTCGGCTTCGCCTTCGATGGTTCGAATCCATCCCTGCCCACCATGCAAAAATATGCTGAATGCCTTACAAACAAAGGTGTTCAGCTTTATTATTGTTTGTTATAAAAAAGTTGATTTTTAACTAAAATATGCAAAATGTTGTGCAAAATGTTAAAAAAACTTATCCAAAAACTTATCCAAAAATATTTAATTATAAAAAAACCCCTAAGCCAAATGGCTAGGGGATGTTTTTATTTTATGTATATAACCTTTAATTTTAATAAAATATAATTGATTAAATAAAACAAAGGAAAATTTAAACACATAATACAAGGATATAAAAAAGTAGTAACATAATTTAAAATATTATCAAAACTCATTCCGCATAATAAGTTGATTGAAAATAAAATCATAACGGATACAACAAAAATAACTAGTTTATATAAAATATTTGAATTAAAAATCTTGTTTTTGTTTGTAACAGCATTTCTATTAAAGGCAAATTTAATAGAAAAAAATACTGTTATTCCTAATTCCATAATAGGAAATGCCAAATACAACCAATTCCAATTCGGTTGAAATGATTTAAACATAAAAAACAACATTATTGCTTCTAGTAGAGTTATTATTGAAATAACAAAAATTGAAATGAAATTCATTTTGTTTACTTTAATATAGTTTAAATTATGAATGCTATTTTGCTTTTTATATGTATCAAATTTTATTTCAAAATCACTGTAATATTTTTTTAATGAAACCAAATTGCTAAAATTATTTTGGTCTTGTTTGTTTTCAAAGGTGTTATCTGTTGTTATTGTTTCTTGCTGACTAATATTATTATCTTTTTCTTTTTGAAGATGTGAAGATATTTTCATACTTATATTATCATTGTAATTTTTAGCATAATTTTCAAAGCGGGCAGGAGCAATCTTCTTAACTTTAAAAATATTAGAAAAATCTGTTTTATCAGTAATCAATACTCCATCATCTTTGCTTTCAACAGGAGCTGGTGGGGGAGGTGTTTGATTTTTGTCAAACATTTCATTATTTGATATCGTATTATTATTTAAATTTAAAGTTCTATTTTCAAAAGTTTCAGTGTTGTTATTATTGGTTAAATCATTGTTATTTTCTTTTTCTTTCAATGAAATTGAACTTGTATCGTTTTTATAATTTATATTATCAATTTCGTTTAAATCAATAAACTCAACATTTGAAGTACTATCAATTTCCAATTTGTATTCGTCTTGCGGTTCTAATATATCTTTTGTTGTTTGGAAAATTGTTGGTTTTTGTTCTACAATTTCATTTTTGTTATCTTGAAGACCTTTAATTTCAAATTTATAATCATTTTCGGTATCATTTGAAGTTATATTTTTTTCTTTTTTGTTTATAAGTTCTTCTATGTTTATTGAAGATTCTTCATAATTATTATTTGATACATTGCTGTCAAAAATTAAGTTGGTATTTAAATTAGATTCATCCAGGGTTATACAATTTATATTATCATTACTAATTTCTTTATCTTTTAATGCCTCTGCAAAACTTTTTTGTTTTTTTGTAAGTTCAAAAAAGTTTTTCTTGATATCATTATATTTGTTTTCAACTTTAATGTTATGATTATCAGATATATAAGTAGTTTTTATTTCTTCACTTGTATTGTTTCTTAAATTTGATAAGGTTTTTATTTTATAACTTGTTTCATTTTGATTTTTATCAGCAGATTCCCTTAGTTTTTTGATAGAATCAAATACTTCGTTTGATGGTTCAGATATTAAGGTTGGGGGAGTAAATAAATCAAATTGAACAAAAGAATGAGTTTCCGCAATTAAGTCATTTTGTTCTTCTTTTTTTGTTGTTGGTTGGTTTGTAAACAAATTTTGTTGTTGAAGTATTGTTTGTTTTACTTCGCTGTTTTGGTTGTTTATTTTCTCTGTTGGAGTATCGTTGGCTTCATTGTTAAGATTAGAAAACACGCCTAAATCTGTTTGCCATTTTTCAGCATATTTTTTACCATAGTCAGTTATGCTATAATAATGCCTTCGTCCACCAATTTCACTATCTCTCCAATAAGAAGAAATTAATCCTTGCTCTTCCATTCTTCTTAAACTGCTATATAGGCTTGGTTGTTTTATTGTAATATTGCCATCGGTTTTTTGTTTTATTGTATCAATTATTTCATATCCGTATTTGTCATTGTTAAGCAGTGTAGATAAAATAATGTTAGGTAATTGCCCCCTTGGAATTTCATCTTTTGGCATTTTTTCTTCCTTTTATCTTAAAGTTACATTACAAAAAGTATAATACTAAACACGCCAGATGTCAATATTTTAAAGGTGTTATGTTTTAGCATAGTACTAAAAAATACTTTGCATAGTACCTTAAATATTGTATTATAATATTATGAATATTACAATAAAAAGAAATAACAGAAAAAGCGTGGCAATTAAAATAGATGAAAAAGGCAACTTGTTTTTTTTGTGTCCAAAAAAGTTTGCACTAAAAAATGTTAATAAAATTTTAGAAGAAAAAAAACAATGGATAACAAAAACCTTAAATATGGTATTACAAAAGCAAAAAAAGTTTGAAGCATATTTTTTATATAATAAAATTATCTTTTTAGGTAATTCATACGATATAACACAAAAAAACAACCTAATACAAATAGGGGAAACTCAAATTAAGGCAAGGGGAAACAATAAAAAAAACACATTAAAAAAATGGCTTGTTAAACATTCAAATTATTTATGCGAAAGATTGGAGTATTTGGCAAATTTATACAATTTTAGTTATAAATCTATTACCATTATTTCTGCAAGAAAAAAATGGGGGAGTTGTGACAACTTAAAAAATATTAGATTAAATTTTAGACTAATGATGCTTGAAAAAGATTGTATTGATTATGTTTGTATTCATGAATTATGTCATACAAAACAAATGAATCATTCTAAATCTTTTTGGGATAGTGTAAAAAAAATATTACCAAATTATAAAGAAATACAAAATAAAATAAAAGAAAATTCATTTGTTTTGGAACTTTTTTAAGAGCAGGGGGTAAAATTTTGACGTAATACTTTATAAAAACTATTCGCAAAAGACAACTTTTGCGAATAGTTTATCATATTTTGAATCAAAATTATATTAAATTTCCTAGAATCTTTAAAAATTTGTTGAAATCGTATAAATTTATTTTAGCCAAATTATCGTTTGCTATGTTTATATTTTCATTTGTAATTGATTTAAAATTTTGATTTGATTCAATTATTAAATAATTATATATTTTTAAAAACATCTCATATGTTGAACCCTCAAAGAGTTTGTTTGGACAATTATACAACAAACTTTCTATATATATTTGATTTAATGGATAATTCATTAAATTTATAAACAATGAATTAAAAAGTCTTACGGCAATTTGATAATTATAATTTGTGTTGTAATTTTTTACTTCAAAATTAGCAAATCTTTGCCCAAAATCAACTGTTATTAATTTATAATTATTTGAATTAAAAAGTCTAAATTTTTTTCCGTTTTCCATAACAATGTAAATGTTTACTGCCATTCCAAGTTCATCTTTGCTTTCTAATGTTACTCCATATTGAGTTGTATATAGAATTGTTGTATTTAAAAAATGTTTTGCGAGATTTTTTAATAAATCTTTTTTAAAATCGTTTATATTGTATTTTTCGTATGAATACTCAGTTTTGCTTAATAAAGTATTGTTGTTTTCTGTTTGTTTATTTTTTTTTCTTCTTTTTTTTTGTTGTTTTTCTATTTTGCTTTCATAATAAGCAATTTTTAGTTTGTTTAATGCTTTTTTAAAAAAATTTCTATTTAGTTTTAAAACACTCATTTCTAGTTTTGGAGATTTTATCAATAAAAATAAATCCAACGCCGAACTTTGAGTCTGCGTTTGAGTTGCACACTCATTTACAATTTTGAGATCATAACTGCTTAATATTGGTGCTTTGTTGCTTATTTCTTTTAAAGCTAAATCTATTTTTTCACTAATATTGTTAAAAATCATTTCAGTATACAAAGGGCTTATTGGCTGAGACATTTGCTCTATATAGTTTTTGTCAATTTCAAAATAATGTTTTTTCATATTTTTAATATATCACAAAATACAAACATTATCAAATTGTTTTAACTTTGATGAGCCGTTTAAACTTGATTTATTTTGTTGTTGTTGTTATTATATAATGTATGAGCAATTACATTTTAGAAAGAAATAAAAAATGCATTGACAAAGTTAGTGAAAATTTAAAAAAACTGCCCGATTATTGTTTAAACTATTTTCTTGGAATAGAAAATTATACATCTCCATTAACAAGGTTAAATTACAGTCGTGACCTTATGATTTTTTTTGATTATATTGCAAAAAATGTTTTTTTTAAAAATGTTAAAGAAATTTCTTTTGAAGATTTAAACAATCTCAAATCAAGAGATATAGAACAATATATGAGTTATTTGTCTTATTATGAATATAACAACAAGGTATATCACAATGGCGAAAAAGGCAAAGCAAGGAAAATGGCATCTGTAAAAAGTTTTTTTAAATACAACTTTAAACAAGACAACTTAGAAACAGATGTTGCTTCAAAAGTTGATACTCCTAAGATTCACACAAAAGAAATAACCCGTTTAGAAATTGATGAGGTTTGCAAATTGCTAAACGAAGCGGACACACCTACACATTTAACAAAAATGCAACAAGCATTTAACAAGCATACAAAAACAAGAGATGTTGCAATTTTGAGTTTGTTTTTAGGAACAGGCATAAGAGTTAGCGAGTGTGTTGGTATTAATATAAATGATGTTGACTTTGAGAATAATTCTTTTAAAATAACAAGAAAAGGCGGAAATCAAGTTATCCTTTATTTTTCTGATGAAGTTAAAAACTCTTTAATTGAATGGATAAAAGATAGAAACATTTTACTTCAAAACTCAAAAGAAACTGCCCTTTTTGTTTCTTTACAAAAAAAAAGAATTACAACTCGTGCAGTTGAAAATATTGTTAAAAAATACAGTTTAATTGCTTCTCCTTTAAAAAAAATAAGCCCTCATAAACTTCGAAGTACTTATGGTACAAATTTGTATAGAGAAACTGGAGATATTTATGTTGTAGCAGAAGTACTTGGCCACAAAGATGTAAATACAACAAAAAAGCATTATGCCGCAATTAGTGAAGATATAAGAAGAAACGCTGCAAATAAAGTAAAATTGAGAGAATAAAAATAGAACAAATGTTTGACTTTTTGTTCTTTTTGTAATATCATGAAAAAAAGGATATTTTATGAAAAAGTCAGAACAAAAATTAATGGATATTTTGTCGTTTCTAGATTGTTATATAAATAAAAATGGGTTTCCACCTTCTTACAGAGAAATTTGTAAAGGTGTAAATTTAAAATCAAGTAATTCTGTAAAGGTATATTTGGATATTTTAGAAAGTCGTGGACTTATAAAAAAACAAGCAACAAAAAATAGATGTATTGAAGTTATTGGAAAACATAAATCCGAAGTTATAGAAATGCCGATAATTGGTCAAGTGGCAGCAGGACAACCAATTTTAGCGGAGCAAAACATTGAAGATTTTGTGTCTATTTCAAATTCTTTTTTTAATGTAAAAAACAAATCTCAACATAACCTTTTTGTTTTAAGAGTTAAAGGAGAAAGCATGATAGAACTTGGAATTAACAACGGAGATTATGTTGTGGCAAATTCTCAAAATACGGCAGAAAATGGAGAAATTGTTGTTGCAATGATAGATGGAGAAGCAACTGTTAAAACTTTTTATAAAGAACCAAATTTTGTAAGATTGCAACCTGCCAATCATTTATACTCACCTATTTATACAAATGATGTACAAATATTAGGTAAAGTAGTTGGAATTATGAGAAAAATATGATATTGTTTTATGGAAAACATTAACAACATATAAATATGTTGTATAAATGTGCTAATGTGGCTCAGTCGGTAGAGCAATTGATTCGTAATCAATAGGTCGCGGGTTCGATTCCCGCCATTAGCTCCAAAAAAGAGAGAAAAAAGTTTATTAACAACTAATCTCTCTCTTTTTTTTATAAAGTAAATCCACCATCAACCGTTATTACTTGTCCGTTTATATAATCTCCTGTTTCTTCGCATAAAAATAAAACTAAATTACTTATATCGCTTGTTTCACCAATTCTTTGAACTGGTATTTTTTTTATTATTTCATCCCTTTCACTTTTTGACAAATTTTTATTCATATCAGTATCTATTAAACCTGGACAGATGCAATTAACAAGTATGTTATTGTAACCATATTCTTTCGCAAGAGATTTTGTGAAAGCAATTAAACCTGCTTTTGATGAAGAATATGTGCTCTCTAAACTTGCTCCATGTTGTCCCCAAATTGAAGAAATATTTATAATTTTCCCTTTTCCATTTTTAAGCATAAACGGAATTACATATTTAGATGTGTAAATAGAACCCAACAAATTTATATTTATGATTTGTGCAGTTAATTCATCACTTTCGTCTATAAGCAAATTATTTTGGCATATGCCAGCATTATTTACTAAAATGTCAATATGCCCAAAACAAGCAATTGTTTCTTCAACCATATGTTTTACTTCTTTTGGATTTTGCACATCTGCTTTTAACAAAATAGCGTTAGCATTTAATGAAACGATTTCTTCATATAAAGATTTTGCTTTATCTATTGATTTATTATAATTTATAGCAACATTATATCCTTTTTTTGCAAAAAGTTTGGCTATTTCCCTGCCTATACCTCTTGATGCACCTGTTATCAATATGGTTTTCATTTTTTCTCCTTTAAATATAGTAATATAAAGTTTTAAAGTGTTCAAGTAAAATTAAGTATTTCTTGACAAAATTTTGATGAATTTATATAATGTTATATGTATTGAGAGGTTTTAATGGATAATGGTCAAAGAAGAAAACTTTTAATATTGGTTTATAAAACTATATGTTTTTTTAGTTTATTTGCAATAACTTGTGCAATATATTTTAGTGTTGATAAATTAGTCGTTAAAGAAAACAATATATTATGGCTTGATATTACAATATTAAGTGCATCTGTAATTATGTTTCTATTTGTTTTAGTTGATGCAATTTTTACAAAAAAACTGCACAACAAGTATTTAATTTGTATTATCTATTACATATATTTTGTCCTTAGTTTTATTGCTTTTATTACATTAGGAGTCTATTGTTATAAAGCACAAATTAATGTTAATTTATATATTTCGTATTTTTTGCCATTAGTTTTAATATTTTTAACACAAATAATTTTTATAGTTAATTTATTTTTAGGATTTACAATTTCTAGATTGTATAAAAATAACACAATCACAATTGACTGTTCTTCTGAAACTCCTAATTTTAATGACGAAGTGATGCTAAAAAAGAAATTAAATGAATTAAATAGAAAATTATCTATTAAAAAAATTCAAGATGAAATAGATAGAGTTGAAAATGAACTTAACAATTAAAAAAACGCGGGTTGTTCCCGTGTTTTTTATTTATTTTGCAAGTTCAGTAAATCTGCTTTCTCTTATAACATTAACTTTAATTTGACCAGGATATTCCATTTCATCTTCAACTCTCTTTGCAATATCTTTGGCTAAAAACATTGCATCAGCATCGCTTATTTCGTCTGGTTTTACAATAATTCTAACTTCTCTACCTGCTTGTACAGCATAAGATTTTTCAACACCTTTAAATGAATTTGCTATTTCCTCTAATTTTTCAAGTCGTTTTACATATGCATCCAAGGTTTCTCTTCTTGCACCTGGTCTTGAACTGGATATTGCATCGGCAACTTGAACAAGTATTGCTTCAACGCTATGAAATTCAACATTAAAGTGGTGTGCTTCTATACAGTGAATTACTTGTGGTGATTCTTTATATTTTTTTGCAAGATCAACGCCTATTGTTACATGAGTGCCTTCAACTTCATGGTCAAGCGCTTTGCCGATATCATGCAACAAGCCTCCTCGTTTTGCAACTTTTACATCAGCCCCTATTTCTGCTGCAAGAAGTCCTGCTATATAACAAGTTTCTAAACTATGTTTTAAACAATTTTGTCCATAACTTGTTCTATATTTTAATCTTCCTAATGTTTTAACTAATTCTTGATGCATTCCATAGACACCCGCTTCATCAACAGCTTGTTCACCTGCTTGTTTGATTGATTGGTCAACATCTTTTTGTACTTTTTGAACAATTTCTTCTATTCTTGTTGGATGTATTCTTCCATCAAGAATGAGTTTTTCAAGTGCTAATCTTGCAACTTCTCTTCTTATTGGATCAAAACATGAAATGGTTATTGTTTCAGGTGTATCATCTATAATCAAATCTACTCCTGTAACATTTTCTATTGCTCGAATGTTTCTACCTTCACGACCTATAATTCTTCCTTTCATTTCATCATTTGGAATAGTTACAGCACTTACCGTTGCTTCGCTGGTCATGTCTGTTGCACATTTTTGAATTGCCAAACTAATTATATTTTGTGCTTTTTTATTTGCATCTTCAACTGCATTGTCCTCAATGGTTTTTACAATTTTTGCAACTTCTTTTCTTGCATCTTCAATCATTGAATTCATAAGTATTTGCTTTGCATCTTCTTTTTTTAGTGTTGCAACTTTTTCAAGTTCGGCTATCATATTTTGTTTAATTTGTTCTTGTTCTTCTAATAATAAATTAACTTTATTAAATCTTTCATCAACAATTTTCTTTTGATTATCTAAATCTTCTTGTTTTTTATCGAGATTTAAGTCTTTTTTATCAATAAAATCTTCTTTTTGAGTAAGCCTATCTTCTGTTTTTTGAAGTTCAATTCTTCTATCTTTAACTTCTTTATCAAAATCTTGTCTTAACTTATGAATTTCTTCTTTTGCTTCTAAAATTGCTTCTTTTTTTACCGTTTTTGCTTCAGCATATGCCTCTTCTAATATTTTAACGGCATGTGCCTTGCCTTTTGCCATTTTTTTTGTGTTTATAAAATATGTTCCAAAGTATCCAACAACTAACCCTGCAACAAGGGCTCCTATACCGATAAAAACAGAGGCAATTACATTACTTGCACAAAGTGCATTAACTACATTGCTCATTTATTACCTCTTTTTTTGTTTATATATATTCGACTAATATATCGTAAAATCTAATTTACCTTTTAATTTTAATTTACTTTGTATACAATTGTCAAATACTTTTTAACATTCTATTATTTCTGTATTTTTTATTGCATTATCAACTAGTGTCTCAATATCTAATTTTAACTCTTCTTTAATTACTTTTTCAAGTTTTGGTTTTATTATAGGATTTTTTGGAAGAAAAACAGTACAGCAATCTTCGTATGGCAAAATAGATGTTTCATATGTTCCTATTTTTCTAGATATGTTTATTATATCTTTTTTGTCAAAAGCAATCAGTGGTCTAAAAATTGGAATTTGTGTTTGAGAAAAATTTGTAACAGTTAAACTTTCAACAGTTTGGCTTGCTACTTGCCCCAAATTTTCACCAGTTATTATTGCTTTGCAACCTGCCTTAACTGCAATTTTTGCTGCTATTTTCATCATTATTCTACGCATTATAGTTATCATGAATTCCGGTGCGCAATTTTTGTGTATCTCTTCTTGTATTTTTGTAAATGGGCACAAATACAACTTAATTTTTCCACAATATGGAGAAATTAGTTTAGCAAGTGAAATAACTTTTTGTTTTGCCATTTCACTTGTATAAGGAAAACTGTGAAAATGTAAACCAACTATACTCATTCCCCTTTTTGCTATCATATAACCAGCAACAGGGCTATCTATGCCACCAGACAACAAAAGTAGTCCTTTGCCAGCAGTGCCCAACGGCATTCCACCTTCGCACTCAATTTTATCATGTAATACATAGGTAAGTCCATTTTCTCTAATATCTACAATTATCTCGGTTTTATAGTCTTTTAATTTAACTTTTAAAGTTGGGTTGTTTTTTAAAATTAAACCACCTAATTCTTTTTCAAAATCATTAGATTTAATTGGAAATGTTTTATCTGCTCTTGTTACTGAAACTCTAAAAGATTTTTGTGGTATACTTATATTTGAAATATAATCTTTAATTGATTCTATATTTGTTTCCATTTCTACGGCAACAGACAAAGAAACAAGACCAAAAATCTTGGTTAATTTGTTTATTATTATTGTTTCATCCATTTCATCATAATCACTTATAATATATCTTCCAGTTACTTTATAGAACTTGCATTCAATACCTTTTAAAGCTTGTTTTATATTTGAAATTAAAACCTTTTCAAAAAACCCCCTGTTTTTCCCTTTTAAATATAACTCTCCAAACCTTAGCAAAATAACTCTTTTCATTTTTACCTCAACTTTTCTATAAGTTCATTGTAACAATTTTTTAAAATAGTCGATGCCGTTTCAATTTCTTCAAATGTATTATGTTTAGAGAAACTAACACGAATACTTCCAACAACATCTTCTGGGCGTATACTCATAGAAGATAATATTCTATTGCCCTTTTTTTTGCTTGAACATGCACTTCCCGTGCTGACATATATGCCATTTTGTTCAAGCATGTGGACCAATGTTTCACCATTCACACCTTTAAATGTTAAACTTAAAATATAAGGTGAATTTGTTTCATTTGAATTAACGATGCATGCCACATCTTTTAAATTTGAGATGAATTTATCTTTTAATTTTTTAACATAGTCATAATTTTTTTGAATATCTCCAATTTCCAAAACTGCTGTTTTTAACGCCATTATGGCAGGTACATTTTCGGTTCCTGACCTAAGATTATTTTCTTGTCCACCCCCATATAAAATAGGTTTCAAATGTAAACCATCTCTAACAAACAAACAAGCTATACCCTTTGGGGCAAACATTTTGTGTCCACTTATTGTATAAAGGTCAACGCCATAATAATCTAAATTTATTTTTATTTTTGAAAATGCTTGTACACCATCTGCATGTAAAATTGCATTTGGACATTTTTTATTTCGCAAATCGTTTATTCTTTTTAGGTCATTAATTGCACCTGTTTCATTGCATACGTGAATTATAGATATTAAACTTGTGGTTTCATCTAATATTTGTTCAAGTGCTTCATAGTCTATTTGACCATTTTTTTGCAACGGGCAAAATTCAACGTTATAGCCTTTATTTTCAAGTTCAAGTCCAACATTATAGACCGATGGATGATCAGCCATTGAAAGAACAATTTTTTTAAAATTTGATTTTAGAGATCCAAAAATTGCCAAATTATTTGCTTCCGTTGCAGAAGATGTAAAAATTATATTTCCTTTAAGAGTTTTTAATGAATTTAAAATTGTTTCTTTTGCCGATTGAATATCGTTTTTAACCTTAACTACAACATTGTATATACCTGATGGATTAAAAAATTGTTCGCTTGCATAAAAATTATATGTTTTTAAGGCATTTAAAGAAATTGGTGTTGTTGCTGCATTATCTAGATAAATCATCTTAACTGAGCCCCAATTTTATATTTTAAATCTTTAAGTATTTTATTAACAGTTTGGTTAATTTCTTCATCTGTTAAAGTTTTTTCATAACTTTGTAATTTAAAACTAAATGCAACGCTTTTTTTATTTTCACCAATATTTATATTTCTATAAATATCAAAAACCTTAGCCCCATAATATAAATTGCCACAAGATTTTTTTACGCTTTGAAGAATTTGCTCAATTGTTATATTCTCATCGCAAATAATAGCCAAATCTCTATCAACAGCAGGATATTTTGAGAGCATTTTAACGCTATGCCCTTTTTCTTTTAGGACTACAAGTTTATCTATGTTTATTTCTGCGTAATATGTTTTTGTTGGCAAGTCAAAATTTTTTGCAACTTGCGGATGTATTTGTCCAAAAGTTCCAATAACTTCATTGTTTTGTAAATTTACTATATCAGCACTAATTCCTGGATGCATATAACATAAATTTGAATAATTTAATGCATAATTTAAATCAAATTGTCTTAATAAATTTTCAATTATTCCTTTAAAAGTAAAGAAATCATCATTTGCATTAACCGAAACAAAAGACATATAATTAACTTCATTTGGAAGCTCTTTAAGTGGTAATTCTTTTGGTAAATATACTCTGCCTGCTTCAAACAATTTAAAACTATTATTTTTTCTTGAAATATTTTTTGATGCCGTAGAAAGAATTGCATTTGCCATTGTGGTTCTTAAATATCCCAAATCTTCACTAATAGGATTTGCAATTTTTATCATGTTATAAAGTGTAGATTGTTCATCTATTAACAATTTTTGTTTAACATCATCACTGCAAATTGAAAAATTAACTGTTTCATAAAAACCATAGTCACACAAAGCATATTTTAATTTTCTTTCTAGCAACAAAACCCTATCGTGCTCACCGACTGTAACCGTTGCATTATAAAGAGGCAAGTTGTTAAATTTGTCATAAACTTCGTAGCCATACATTCTTATAATTTCTTCTGCAATGTCAGCATCATTTTCAATGTCTGTTCTGTAAACAGGAACTTCACATTTTAAAATGTCGCCGTCTATTTTGCTTTCTAAACCAAGATTGTTTAAAATGCTCAAAACTTTTTGGCTTTCAACGGTTATTCCAAGAAGTTTAAAAATTCTTGACAGTGAAAAACAAAGATGTTTGTTTTTAGGTTTCTCTTTTACTGTATCTATAATGCCATTTACAATTGTTCCAGCTTTTAAAGTGTAAACCAAATTTAAAGCTCTTTGCATTCCAAGTTCTGGCGAACCAATGTCCACACCTTTTTCAAATCTTGCTGTTGAATCTGTTCTTACGCCTATTTTTCTGCTTGTTCTTCTTATTGAAGCACGCTCAAAACATGCTGATTCTAAAACAGCAGTTGTTGTATCATCACTTACGCAACTATTCAAGCCACCAATAATTCCTGCAATAACAACGGGTTTCTTTTCATCACATATGCAAAGCATATTCTCGTCAACATCATAAGTATTTTGATTTAAAACTTTAATGCTTTCGCCCTTTTTACCTGTTCTTACTATAATTTTATCTCCATCAAGATACTTTTGATCAAAAGCATGCATAGGTTGACCATATTCAACTAATACATAATTTGTTATGTCTACAATATTATTAATAGGTTTTATCCCAACACTAACAAGTCTAGTCCTTAACCATTTTGGGGATTTTTGTATTTTTACATCCTTAATTGCTGTTGCCATATATCTAGGGCAAAGTGTATCATTTTTTACTTCAACACTAACATAATTAGAAACATCATCATTTGCACATGTATCATAATTAAGCAATTGTTGTTTAAGTGGTTTATTTAAAAGTGCACTAATTTCTCTTGCAATGCCAATAATACTCATACAGTCTGGTCTGTTGGCTGTTACATTGATATCAAATATAACATCATTCATGCAAAGGGCTTCGCTTATGTCTTGTCCAACTTTTGCATCACTATCTAAAATCATTATTCCATCTTTTTCGCCGTCATAATCTGTAACCCCAAGTTCTTCTATTGAACAAAACATTCCAAAGGAATCAACTCCTCTTAATTTTGAATTTTCAATATGAATACCGTTTGCAAGATTTGCACCTGCAAGCGAAACAGGCACAAGGTCATTTACCTTAATATTTTTTGCTGCTGTAACAATTTGAGTGATTTTTGAACCAATATCAACTTGACATATGTCTAATTTTTCAGCATTAGGATGCTTTGTAATTTCTAATATTTTTCCAACAACAACATTTTTTAAATATTTATCTTGGTATACAATTTCTTCAACTTCATTTCCTGAATTTGTTAAAAGTTTTGCTAAGGCTTCTGGCGATATATCAATATCAACAAAATCTTTAAGCCAATTTAATGTTACTTTCATTTTTCTCTCCTACTTTAATTGTTCCAAAAATTTAATGTCATTTTCAAACATCATTCTAAGATCTGGTATTTTATTCACAACCATTGCAAGTCTATCCACACCCGGGCCAAATGCAAAACCAGTGTATTTTTTGCTATCTATTCCACTCATTTCTAGCACTTTGGGATTGACCATTCCAGCTCCTAAAAGTTCCATAAAACCTGTACCCTTGCAAAGATTGCAACCTTTTCCACCGCATGAAGGACAAGTCGCATCAACTTCAACACTTGGTTCTGTAAAAGGAAAGTATGATGGTCTAAATCTGATTTTTGTGTTTTCCCCAAAAAGCATTGAAAGAAGTTTTGTAAGCATACTTTTAAGATCAATCATTGAAATGTTTTCATCAACAACCAAACCTTCAAATTGATGAAAAACAGGGCTATGTGTTGCATCGCTATCCGCTCTGTATGTCCTTCCCGGACTAACAATCTTGAAAGGGGGTTTTAAGTTTTGCATTGCTCTAACTTGCACAGATGATGTTTGCGACCTAAGCAAAATATTATCATTTACAAAAAATGTGTCTTGCATATCTCTTGCGGGATGATCTTTTGGCACATTCAAAGCCTCAAAATTGTAGTAATCATACTCCACTTCTGGACCTGTTATAACTTTAAAGCCCATTTCCACACAACAATCTATAAGTTTGTCAAAAACTTTATAAAGTGGATGCAGTTCTCCTTTTTCTATTCCTTTGCTTGGTTCTGTTATGTCAATTTTTTCATTTTGCAATTTATTTAATAGTTCTTGCTTTTCAAAAATATTTTGCAAATCATTGATGCGCTGTTCAATGGTGTTTCGCGCATTGTTAATCAGTTGTCCCATTTGTGGTTTTTCTTCTTTTGGAACATCTTTCATTGCTTTTAAAAAAGATGTTAGTTCGCCTTGTTTTCCAAGAAATTTAACCTTTAATTCGTTGAGATCTTTAAGCGATTTGCATTCATTTAGTTCTTTTTGTGCTTTTTTTAAAAAACTGTTAATTTGCTCTTTCATTCTTTCTCCTTTAAAATAAAAAAGCTTTGCAACCTTAGGGTGAATTAACCACGGTACCACCTAAGTTATGCAAAGCACACTCATTTAATCTATAACGGGATTTCCCGACCAATCCTACTTAAAAAAATTTTGTTCAGTTGGCAACTAGAAAGTGAATTCACTGTAATTACCAAAGAAAATCTTTCAGCCACGAATTTTCCTCTCTAATTGATATTAGAACAGTTACTAGTCTTTCATCATCGTTTTTCAAAAACATAAAAAAGATATCACATAAAAAAATATTTGTCAATTGATTTGCAAATTATATATTTTTAATTAAAATATATTGTATGGAAATTAAATATAAAGATGTTTTGGTGAAAAACTCAAAACAAAAACAAACAATTTATTCATATTTAAAAATGAATAATTATAGCGAAAACTATTTAAAAAATTTAAGAAAAGAATTGGGATACATTAAACTAAACGGAGAAAATTGTTTTATTAATGCAATTGTAAAAGATGATGACATTATATCCATAAATGTAAACCCAAACACAAAAACAAGTATTTATTCTTGCATAATACCACTAAATATAGTGTACGAGGATGATGATGTTTTAGTTGTAGACAAACCTAGTGGTATGCCAACTATGCCTTCAAAATCACACTTTGCTTTTAATTTGAGCGGAGCGGTTCTTGGATATATGGAAAAAAAAGATTGCAATTTTGTTGTAAGAATTATTAATCGTTTAGATAAAGAAGCAAGTGGCCTTGTTTTGGTTGCAAAAAACAGTTTATCAAGCAACTTTTTAAACCAAGAAAATAATATTTGCAAAACGTATTTTGCATTATGCGAAGGCAATTTGCCAGTTGATAAAAGCATAATTATAGATAAAAAAATTGAAACACTTAAAAACAAAGAAGGTTTTAATTGTCAAAAACGTGCAATTACATCTAAAGGCAAAAGCGCAAAAACACATGTTAATGTTATAAAAAATTATAATGGATATTGCTTGGTAAAAATTAAACTAGAGCATGGAAGAACTCATCAAATAAGAATTCATATGTCAAGTATTGGTCATGCATTATTAGGAGACTCTCTTTATGGCTGTAAAAGCCAACTTATAAGTCATACTGCCCTTGTTTGCAAAGAATTAAGTTTTATCCACCCATCTACAAAGCAAGAAATATCATTATGTGTTCCATTCCCTAATGATTTTATAAATTTAATCAGGGATTAAATTCAACATATCATCAATGCTTGCCGAATTTAAATATGTATCTGGTATTTCTCCAACAATAATGCTTTCCGCAATTAAAACTTGTGTTGTTGTTTGTACGGTTTGGTTTGCAGTTGGTAAAATAACAGAAACATTTGTTGTTACAGTTAGATAAATTTTATGATTTGTTTGATTTATTCCGGCATCATTAAACTCAGAACTAAATTTACAGGAAATACTTCCAATTGGCAAAAGTTTAATATTAATGTTTGGTCCTCGCCCCACAAAAATTGGCATTCCAGTGAATGTTCCAAGAGGTATATCTATTCCCTCTTCTCCCAAATCTTCTAGTTTTTCTTGTGCAGACCTAGCAAGTTCTCTGGCCAGAATGTTTATTTGTAAAGCATTTGTTGTAATGTAGGCAACATTTCCTGCTTCGTCTCTAGAAATCATAACAAGCGAATCATAAATTGCGTTACCGTTAATTGTATCATAAATGGCTTGCTCAACGGCTTTTTGTGAAAGTGAGCGAGTTTTTGCTGAACTTGATTCAATGATAACAGGATTAACTACCCTATTTAAATATACAAGAATAAAAATAACTAGCAATGTAAACACACATAAAAACAATGCTAATTTAAACTTTATAGGCATATATAATTTTTGTTTTTTTTTACACCTATTCATTGTTATTATATATGCAGTAAAATACTTAAAATTGCTAGAATTTTTTTGTTTTTGCTCTAAAAATTATACCAAAAATAAAGGCAAAAAACACAGCGGCAGCTATTCCCCCAGCAGTAGCTTCTAAGCCACCAGTGAACACACCAAGCAAACCTTTTGCTTTAACAGCATTAATTGCACCATTTGCAAGAGATGCACCAAACCCTATTATAGGAACATTTATCCCCGCTTTGCAAAAAGCACTAATTGGATCAAACAAACCTATAGCAGCTAAAAATACACCTAAAAGTTCAAATGTTACTAAAATTCTTGCGGAAGTCATTTTTGTTTTTATTATTAAAATTTGTCCAATAAAACATATAAAGCCTCCACTTATAAAAACAATTAAATAAACATACCAATCACTCATTGTCTTCTCCTTCAATTACAATAGCATGTGCAATCCCCGGAATACTTTCTCCCTGCTGAGAACTTGTAGTACTAAGCAATGCACCCGTTGCCATGAACAAAACCTTCTTATATTCCCCTTTAATTATTTTATCTAATATAATTGAATTTAAAACTGTGGCACTACAACCACAACCGCTTCCACCCATTAAAACATTTTGATTTCTTTTAAAAATCATTTGACCACAATCTTTATAATTTAATCCAAGCTTATAACCGTGATCTTCCATTAAATCAATTAAAATTTCACTACCTAATTTTCCCAAATCTCCAGACAAAATAAGGTCATAATCTTCGGGTTTTGTTTTTGTGTCCTTAAAATGCGCAATCAATGTATTCATCGCCGCAGGAGCCATTGCCGCCCCCATGTTGTTTACATCATTTATACCATAATCGGTAACTTTTCCAAAAGTTGCGCAAGTTATTCTTGGCCCATGACCTTTGCAAGATAAAATTGTTGAACCCGAACCTGTTACTGTCCATTGGGATGTTGGAGGGCGCTGATTTCCAAGTTCAAGTGGAAATCTAAATTGTCTTTCTGCCGTTGAAAAATGACTTGACGTTGCACATGCAACAGTATCAAAATGCCCGCCGTCAACCAAGCATGCCCCAAGAGCCAAACTCTCTGCCATTGTTGAACAAGCACCAAATACTCCTACATATGGAATATCAAAAGATCTTGCTGCATAACTAGAACTTATTATTTGGTTTAATAAGTCGCCCGACAAAAATAATCTTACATCACCAAACTTAATACCTGCATTTTCAACTGCTCCACGCAATGATTGTTCAATCATGGTTCTTTCGGCTTTTTCGTATGTTTTTTGTCCAAATAAATCATCTTCTTCAATTTTACTAAAATAATCTCTTAGCGGTCCCTTTCCCTCTTTTGGACCAACAAGCGAATAATGACCAATTATAATTGGTTTGTTTTTAAAAAAAACAGTCTGCTGTCCTCTTTTCCTTTCCATATCACTCCTAAATAAACAAATATATAAGACCAACAACCATGCTTGCAACTGTGCCACTAACAATAACAGGACCTGCTATTATAAACATTTTTGCGCACATTCCAAATATGATGCCTTCGTTTTTAAATTCAAGCGCAGGACTTGTAATAGAGTTTGAAAATCCAGTTATTGGAACAATTGTTCCTGCCCCAGCAAATGCCCCTATTTTATCAAATATGCCCAACCCCGTTAAAAATGAAGCCATAAATATTAAAAAAATAAGCGTAAAAGCCCATGCACTTTGAGTCGACATATTTGGAAAACTTAAAAGCAAAACATCATTAAACAATTGACCTATTGTACAAATAAGCCCTCCCACCCAAAAAGAATTAAACAAACTTGGCCACGCATGAGTTTTTGCAATCTTTGCTTCTACGTAGTTATTATATCTTTCATTTCTTACTTTATCTTGCATCTTTCCTCCATATTGTTTATGCCCTTTTTTAATGTTATTAAACTATTTACATAAAAATAAAATCTTAGCAGAAACTAAATATAGGAGGAATAATGAAAAAAATATTTGTTTTTATTGTTTTAGTTTTCACTTGTTTCTTGATTGTAGGTTGCAATGACAACAATTTATCTGCCCTAAAAACAATAAATGATACGATAGATAAAATAGAAAAAGTAACAACAAACGTTTATCAAATTTCTACTAGTGAATTTGTTAATGTAGTTGCAAATCAAGCAACAGAAAAAGGAACAAAATCTAAACACGAAATAGTATCATACACACCTTCTGACAATTTTGAAGAAGAAGGAACTGGATATAACGGTTCCACTTTTACTAGTTTAAACATAAGCAAATTTAATCAACCTAATAAATATATTCAAATTCAGCAAGAAATAGCATATTTGAATGATAATACCCAAAGTTTGTTAAAATATATAACATTAAAATCAAATAACATAAGAGTTATTTGCACCCAACTAGAAAATAGTAAATCCACAATAAACAGCGAAACAACCGAAAAAACTAAAGATTTATGCAGTAAACTCTTATTAAACACTAACCGCTTGGAAATTACAAAAAATGATGTTAAGAATTCTTACCAAAAAATTAAAAACAATGTAAATCTTTATGAAGATAGTGAAAGCTATAATGAATACACATTATTATCATCTTGCATTCAAACTAGAAATAGTTATCTCAATAACATTTGTTATGATATTGATGGACTTGAAAATGTTATAGAAAAATTGTTAAATAATAATGAAGAAACAAAAAAGACTTGGTCAAATATAGACACATACAAATCTAATAATATGAAAAACAAAACAACAAATACAAATAACACAAAAGCTATTAACAACAATAATGATAATAATTACAAAAATCCATACACATATTCAAACACTGATCCTTATAGAAACTATAATCATGGTGGTTATGGAACAACAAATCCTTATTATGGCTATGGTGGATTTAGAGGCTTTGGCGGAAATGGATTTGGAATGTTTCCATATTCACCATACACAAATTATAATCCATACATGCCAAATGTTGACACTTTTGGCAGTTATAAAAACATTGACACTTATAAACCTTTAAATGAAAACGATGAAGAAAATGATTTTGACTTAAACGAAAATGATAATTCAAATTGCTTTTGTTGCCCATATTGTCATAGAAAAATTTATCCATCTTGTTGCGATAAACATATAGATGAACAACAACACGCTGAAATTGAAACCTCCAATAAATTAGATGAAAAAATTGATAGCATAACAAAAAAAATTCAAGTGGTTAAACCAAATAAACCACCTAAAATAGAAAAACTATAAAAAACTTGCTTTGCAAGTTTTTTATAGTTTAAAATTTACTCTATCTCTTTGAGAATTAATATTTTTAATTTCAACTTTTACCTTTTGCCCTAATTTAACAATTTGATAAATTCTTTTATCGTTGTGTTCAGTGGCATCACTTACATGAAGCAAACCTTCAACATTATAATTGTCTAATTTTATTATAGCGCCGAAAGCCAATATTTTTATTACTGTTCCTTCATATATTTGACCGACTTCCAATTTTTTCATTATCGCAGTTTTAGGGTTTTCACCTAATTGTTTTAAGCCAAGTGACACTTTTTTGTTTTGCTTGTCTATTTTTATAACTCTAAAATTATAAGCTTCATTTAATTTAATGTATTCTTCAATATTATTTACTCTGTCATATGATAAATCTGAAATATGAATAAAACACGATACGCCATCCACATTAATTATAGCGCCATAAGGCATTATTTTTTCTACTTTGCCTTTTACTATTTTATTTATAAATATGCTATTCCAAAATAAATTTTCTTGATTTTCTTTTATTTGTTCTTTTAACAATTTCATTGAGCAAACAACAAGTTTTTGTTCTTTGTTTATTTCTGTAACTATTGCAGTTTGCTGTTTGTTAATATATTGACTTAAATTTTTTAAATGTATATCAATTTCATCATGTGGTACAACAACATCATATATGCCCAACTTAGAAATCAATGCTCCATTTTTTATTCCTGTTGCGTAAAACGAAAACTCGGAACCAATTTTTAATTTTTCTGCTGTTGTTGAACCTATTATAATATTGTCGGCAATTCTTTTAGAAACTTCTATCATTCCATCTTCCGTTTTTGAGCCTAAAATTGCAACTTTAAATCTGTCTCCAATTTTTACTTGATTATAATCTGCAAAATCATTTTTATTTATAAACGCATCCGATTTTCCTCCAATATTAAACACGGCACCATCTTCCCGCTTTAATATAACAACACCGTCAAAAATTTCATTTTTCTTATATTTGGCAAATGTTTTGTCTATTTCGTTTAAATTAAATTTAATTTCTTCCATTCTTTCTCCTAATGTCAATCTATAAATAATATAACAAACAAAAAACAATTTTGTCTAATAAAAATAACCACACACGTGGTTATTTTTACAATAAAAAAAGATTGAAAACTTTCAACCTTTTTAATTTGGAGCTAGTGATTGGAATCGAACCAACAACCTGCTGATTACAAATCAGCTGCTCTACCGTTGAGCCACACTAGCATAATTTAGTAGTTTGTATGTTAGGAAAATCAACAAAACCTAGCACTACCAAATATAAGGGGGAAATATAAAGTTGATTTTTTAAGTGTCGGCATTACCCACACTTTGGTGCCGCGGGGCGGAATCGAACCACCGACACAAGGATTTTCAGTCCTTTGCTCTACCGACTGAGCTACCGAGGCAAATTGGCGATCCGGATGGGGTTCGAACCCACGACCTCTAGCGTGACAGGCTAGCGTTCTAACCAACTGAACTACCGAACCATATTTTGTCTAGGTTTTGGTGGGTCTTCAGGGACTCGAACCCCGGACCGACCGGTTATGAGCCGGTTGCTCTAACCAACTGAGCTAAAGACCCTTATTTTTATGGTCGGGGTGAAGAGACTCGAACTCCCGGCCCCATGGTCCCAAACCACGTGCGCTACCAACTGCGCTACACCCCGTTACCTTGCGACAGTAACAATATTATTATAAATATAAATTGTTGTCAAGTGTTTTTTTAGTTTTTTTTGCATAATTTGCAAAAATTTTTTAATGCTTATTTTTTGTGTGCTTTTTTACATATCACATATTTTATTATATTCTTTTTGTTTTCTTTTGTACTCAAAAACAAATGGTTTTTTATTCTTTTGTTTTTATGTTGCATTTAATAATCGACTTTATATTACATTCTTATATATTTTTCTTATGTTTATAAGTGTTACAATTTTTTCAAGGAGGCACAAAGGATGCAAATTAAACACAGAGTTTACGAAAACACTTTATATGTTGTTTTAAGTGGAGAACTAGACGAACATTCGGCGTATCACGCAAGAATTAGCCTTGATGAGATTTTTGATATGCCAAAATTTAAACAAATTATTATTGATTTGTCAGAACTTGATTTTATGGACAGCACGGGTATAGGAGTTCTAATTGGCAGATATAAAAGAATGAAAGACAAACAAATCCCTATTTTTATATGCAATCCATCTACTCATGCTGAAAGAATATTTAAAATGACAGGCTTATATGACATTATGCCTAAAATATCTTAAAGGAGAAAAAAATGAAATTATTAAATGAAATGGAGTTAAACATAAAAGCACTTTCTATAAATGAAGGTTTTGCAAGGTCGTGCGTTGCGGCATTTTGTGTTCAAGCAAATCCAAGTTTAGATGAAATAACTGATATAAAAACAGCTGTGTCAGAAGCTGTTACAAACTGCGTTGTTCACGCATATCCAAGTATCCCAGGAAATATATGCATAAAAGTTAAACTATATGAAAATAGTGTTGATATAGAAATTTTAGACAACGGCATTGGAATTGAAGATTTTGAAAAAGCAAGAGAACCATTTTACACATCTAAACCAAACGAAGAACGAAGTGGTATGGGATTTGCCGTTATGGAAAGTTTTATGGATAATTTAGAATTAAAAAATAACACAAATAAAGGTTTAATAGTTAAAATGCAAAAGTTTTTTAAAAAACAAAATAATATTGCCGTTGGTGAATAGTGTTAGATCAAGAAAAAACTTTGGAGTTAATCAAAAAAGCTAAATATGGAGATGAAAATGCAAAAACAATTATTTTTGAAGAGAACTCTCCCCTTATTAAAAGTTTAATTAAAAAATTTTTGCACAAAGGTGTTGAATATGATGATCTATACCAAATAGGAACGATTGGACTACTTAAAGCAATAAAAAATTTTGATGAAAAATATAATGTTAAATTCTCAACATATGTTGTCCCCATGGTAATTGGAGAAATAAAAAGATTTATGCGAGATGATGGTGCAATAAAAGTTTCTAGAACTATAAAAACCTTTAATTTAAAAATAAAAAAATATATTGATGAATTCAATAAAAATAATTTTAGAAAACCAACCCCAATTGAAATTGCAAAGCATTTTGACATTGATGAAAGCGAACTAATGTTTATAATGGACTCGGCTATAATGCCAATATCAATTTATACCCCTTTTGAAGATGATTCAAAAAGTTTGCTTTTAATAGATAGACTAAATCCCGACAACTCACATGAGGAAATGATTGACCATATAATGCTAAAAGAAACTCTTAAAGAACTTGATAAAAGAGACAAAAAAATTATTCTTCTTAGATTTTTTAGAGATAAAACTCAAAGCGAAATAGCAAAAGTTTTGGGTGTTAGCCAGGTTCAAGTGTCAAGATTGGAAAATAAAGTTCTACAAAAAATTAAAGACAAACTTTCATCTATGTAATAGTTCTTTTAAAGAACTATTTTTTTATGAATATCAAAGTTGCATAAATAAACAATTTGTGATATAATTATATTGTATCAGGCATAGATTAATAGTGTTTTTGGACTGATTAATGCGCCCTTTTGGTGTTGGTGTTGCAAAAAACTAATAGAACTCGTTTGCTAGTTGCGAGTTAAATACTAAATAGTGGCCAAAACATTATCACGGGTCCTGATATATCTTATGACAATTTCATAAGAAATCTAAGTCAAGAGTTCTTGTTTACAGTGTGGGAGTTTTTTCTATAAACGCAATGGCATGCTTAATAAAAGACTAAACAATCAATCTATGGTAACAAGAAAAAACGCTTTTGATGATTTTAAAGGATTTTTTTTAATTTTATGTCACAAAACAACTTTGTTTTTATACAATTGTTTGGAATGACAGCAACTTTGTTTTTATGTTTATCTTATTTGGCAAAAAACAAAAAAACTTTTTTAATTTTTTGCCTTATTGGAGACATAATTTATGGATTAACTTTTATTTTTGTTAATTCATGGGGTGCAGGTATCATCGCATTACTATCATGCGGTCAGTACATTTTTGTTTTGTATTATGACAAAAAACAAAAAAGGTTGCCAATTAAAATTTCTTTTGCTTTTGTTTTGTTTTATATTATAACAGGATTTGTCAACTTTGTTAACATATGGGACATCATTCCGGTTGTAACTTATGTTTGGTTTACAATTACTTTATATAAAAACAACATAAAAGAAATTAGAGTTATGTGTTTGTCTGCAAATATCTTACTTATTGTTTATGACATTATGGTTATGGCATATTCAAATGCCATCAATGACACAATAGAATCTATGTTGTTATTTTCAATAATTTTTATAGATTTTATTAAGAATAAAAATTTAAATGGCAAAACGATTAGTGCAACACTATCAAAAAACTTTCTTTTGTATGGAGTAAGAAAATATAATAATTTTTCTTTACAGTCCACCATTGCAAAAGTAAAAACTAGCGATAACCATAATTTCACAAACACAACAGCATATAACAGCAACTTAATATTGTGCCCTACTTACAACTATGGTTAGCTGTTCGTTGTGGTTGCAATGACGCAACAAAAAAGGAGAACCGCCAATTCTCCTTTTTTTATTTTTTCATTTTAAACACAAACAAATTCAACTTGAATAACAATGTCATCACTTGATGTTAATTCGTAAACCATTTGACTATAAACACTAGCCCCCATATCACTATATGGTCCATAAGTTTGTCCGTTGACAATATATGATAAATATGTTTGTTCATCTCCTCTATAAGGTACACCAGGCGAAATCATTGTTATTTTCAAAATTTTACCAGTTAATGAAACTGTGTCTTGATTTGTTAAACTAATTTCTTCATTATCATCAATTTTAACTTTAACAGAATAATCATATTGTGTTGTAATAACATTAAGTTTAACATTTGCCGTAAAAGAACTGTTTATGCTGACACTCAATTCATAATCAAAAGCAACATCTTGAACCGACTTTGTTGCATCGTCAAGTGAAAATGCAACAACCATATTTGTTCCTTCTGTCAACTTTGCTATGTTTGTTTTGTTTGCTGTTTGATATATTACGCTGTTTATATCCCCTGTTGTGTTGTTTGTTAAGGAAATGTTTACATTTACACTTGAACTTAAATTCTTTACATTTATTACAACA
>CALWDY010000026.1 GCA_944376825.1 uncultured Clostridia bacterium | reverse complement strand
TATGGTATAATAAAATATCATAGGAGGTTTTTAATGGCAGGTAAAAAAGGAATGGCTTGGTATACTATCGAGTTTAGAGAAAAACTTTTAACTGAACATGAACAAGGAGTTCCTTTCTCTATGCTATCTAAACAATATAATATAAATGAAAGAGTAATTAAAAGGTGGTCTAAATGGAAAAGAGAAAATGGCATTCCTAAACAAGTTACAGGCAGAGTTAGAAAAGGTAGACCAAGAGCTAAACCAGAAACACTTGAAGAAGAAGTTAAAAGATTGAGAATGGAGAATGAAGTATTAAAAAAATTCCACGAGTTGCTAATGGAAGAAGAAACAAAACGAAAGTAATATTTAGAGTAATAAATATGTTTAGCAACTCGTATTCAGTACTTTCGCTTTGTAAATTCTTCAATGTTTCTAAATCTGGATATTACAAATATTTAAAATCTAATCAATACAAAGATATAGAGGCTTTAAATTTAATTAAACAAATTCAAGATAAATGTAAAAGAAGATATGGATATCGCAGAGTTGGTATTGCTATAGAAAATAAATATAAAATACATTTTAATCACAAAAAAGTGCTTAGAATAATGAATAAATACAACCTGCTTTCCAAAATACGAAGAAAATATATGTATAGAAAGCCTAATGAAGTAATGTACAAGTATGCCAACTTATACGAGCAAAATTTTAAGGCAGAAACAATAAATCAGAAATGGACAACAGATATATCTTACATAATTACACCAGAGGGAAGATTGTATTTAAGTGTAATAAGAGATGTATATGACGGATTTGTAATAGCATACAAATATTCAGTAATACAAGATTTAAAACTAGTAGCAGATACTGTAAGGTTGGCAATAAAAAATACGAAAGTGGCTAATACAATATTACATTCAGACCAAGGATTTCAGTATACATCGCATATGTATTATCTACTAGCAAAAGAATATGGATTAACATTAAGTATGTCAAGGAAAGGAACTCCACTAGATAATGCACCAGCTGAAAGTTTCTTTTCGGCATTTAAAACGGAGTGTATATATCTAGAAAAACCAAAAACAATAGAAGAAGCAAAAAGATTATGTGATGAATATATTGACTTTTACAATTATGAAAGGATACAATTAAGATACAAACAAAGTCCTTACAATGTAAGGCAACAAAAAATATCTAGTGCAGGCTAGCCTACACTAGATATACAAATACCATAGCAGTGCTTTTTATTTAATTGTCCACTAAATGGGGTTCACACTATTTTACCCGTGGATTTTTATTGTGAAAAAAAAGAACGATAACTCGTTCTTATCTTTTTTAGTGGTAGTACGGAAGAATTCTCTAATCTCAACATCAAATACGTATGTGTGTAAACCTTAAAATAATAAACATAAGATAGTTTGTTAAAATAATAACATTTCTCAATCTTGTTTTTATTTGTTTTATTTTTATAATTTTATCAAATTGTCAAATAAAATTGTTGAGGCTTTTCTTGTGCGTTTTATTTAGAATGTAATTATATGTTAAGCGAATTTAACTAATATTTTTTAAAAATATGATTGCTGATATTATTGTAATAAAAAAATTTACAATTTATAAAAAAGTTGATATAATAAACAATACTTTAGGTGTTTTATAAGAGGTGTAAAATGCATTTAGAAAAAGAAATTACCATATTGAATATAAATAAAGCTGAGTTTATTAAGCTTCTTGAAAGCAAGGGGGCTGTCAGAATAGGCGATGAGGTCACACAAATTAGATACACCTATGATGTAAAGCCTAAGAACCCAAATAAATGGATTAGGCTTAGAACAAATGGAGAAAAGTCAACTTTGACAGTTAAAGAAATTACTCAAAATTCAAAAATGAACACAAAGGAATGGGAAGTTGAAGTTTCAAATTTTGAAGAAACAAATAAAATTTTAAACGAATTAGGGTTTGAATATAGAAACAAACAGGAAAATAAAAGGCAAATATATAAATTAAATAATATTGAAATTTCAATTGATACTTGGCCTTTAATTCCACCATATGCTGAGCTTGAAGCGGATAATGAAAATGATATTCTCAATTTAGTTAAAGAGTTAGATATTAATGAAAAAGATATTACATATTTGGATGTCACCAGCATTTATATGCAAATTTACGGAATAGATATTTTACAAATAAAAGAATTGGAGTTTTCAAATGAAAATATGTTGGAATTTAACAAATAAATGTAATGCCAATTGTAAACATTGTTTTAGAAATTTTGATGAAGAACCAATATCTTTTTCAGAAAATGTTAAAATTTTAGAGAAATTAGAAGGAATCGTTGATAGTATAAATTTCTCCGGTGGTGAACCATTTTTGTATCCTAATTTTGAAAACTTATTAAAGAAAGCCAAAAGATTGGGCTTTATTTGTAGTATAACAACAAACGGAAAAAATTTAAACATACAAAATATTAATAGCATAGTTAAATATATAAATAAAATAACATTTTCTTTAGATTACTTGGATGATAATTTAAATGTAATTTATGGTAGAGGAGAAAATTATTTTAAACATATTAAAGAATTGATTATATATTTAAACAATTTATATCCGGATAAAATTATTAAAATAAACACAGTTGCTATGAAAACAAATTATGCTTTTTTAGATGATATGTACAACGAATTACAAAAACTTAACATAAACATCTGGAAAATTATGGAGTTTTGTCCACTGAGGGGAAATTTTAAGGAGAATTATAATAGCTTTTATATTGAAGACAAAATTAAAACAAAAATAAAGTCTGATATTGAAAAATATAACAGAATTCATGTGTTTTTTAAAGACAAAAACGAAGTTCAAAATCAAATTATTATTTCTCCTTCGGGCAATTTATCTGTAGGAAACAATGACAACGATGTAATAATCTTGAACGACTTACAGAACAAAAAGAAAAAAACAATAAAAGCAGTTTTGTTAGATAATATAAAAGAAAAAAAAATTGATATTTATTTAAATTTGTATAAAACATTTTACGAGGTGGCTCGCGCTGGGAATATAACAGCGGTTTCAAAAAAACTTTATATGTCACAACCTGCAATAAGTAAAGCAATATCAAAATTGGAAAATGATCTACAAGTGAAATTGTTTGAGAGAACACAAAAGGCGTTTCTTTAACTAATAGTGGGGAGAAAATATTTAGCTATGTTGAAACAGCCTTTCACAATATTTTTATGGCTGAAAGATATTTACAAGAATCTGAAAATTATGGTCGTGGCAAAATTAATATTGGTGTCCCTTCACATATAGGTACATTTTACATATTTAAAAGATTAAAAAATTTTCATCAACAATTTCCAAATATAAAAATAAGCATTTTTAGTCGTAGAACAAATGAATTGTTGGAACTATTATCTAAAAAAGAACTAGATATTGTAATTGATTCTTCACCAATTGATTTGCTTAACAAATCGGCAACAGTTATTTCTTTAAAAAAAGTACGGCATTGTTTTTTCTGTTCTAAAGAGTTTTATTCAAATCTATCTGAAATTAAGCACCTAAAAGACATTCAAGAACAGCCACTTATTTTGCCAGTAAAAAAAAGTTCACACAGACAATATTTAGAAAATTTGGCAAACAACTTAAATATATCATTTAAAAATGTTATGTCAATAGAAACTAGCGAAATGATTATTAACGCCGTAAGAAGCAATATGGGGATAGGCTATGTAGTTTATGATTTAATTGAAGATGAAATAAATAAAGGCGTATTCAAAGAAATAAAAATTTGCGAAGATTTGCCTAAGGTTGAGTTGAATTTAATATATAATGAAAAAGATTTAACCATGGTACCTCGAAATTTTATTGAAGAATATTTGTTAGATGATAAATAGTAGGAATTATTATATAACTGTGAGTTATGGTATATCTAACAGTTAATAATAAATGTTTTTTTTTCATTTTTGAACTCCAAATTTTGTTGATACCATAAAAGTGGTAAAAAGGAGGAAAAAATGAAAAAAAATAAAAAATGGCTATTATCAATATTTTGCTTATCTTTAGTTTTAGTATTTGGCTTTACATTTCTTGTAAGCAATCATGATTTGCCAATGCAAACGCAATCGAACGTTGTCTATTCTCAAGAGAATGTGGATGAAACAAAAAAACTATTTGATTTTTATGAAGAATCACATTCTGATGAATTTACAAGAATTTCGGCGTTCAAAGAAGTTAAAGGTGCTGAATTGTCTGGCGTTGAAAATGTTAGTGTGAATGCAGATGAAAAATTGCAAACGGCTTATGATGTACAATATGTCTATGATGCACAAATTATTTATTTGGTTGTTTCAATTTTTGATGAACAAGAACAATTGGTGTCGGCACAAACAATGCAAGCTTTTCCAATTCTTTTGGAAGATGGTAGCATTGATGCATTGTTTGACATTGACGGAAAGAGTGTTTATTTGTCAGAAATATTAAGTGGTTCCAATGAAAATTGTTTCTTTTTTACATTGGCAATGTCATTGTTCACAGCAAAACTTGTTGCTGCAGTAATTGTAACAGCAAAAGTGGTTGTTGCGGTTACAGCAGTTGTGGCCGTTGGGTATGTAACATATAAAGTTGCAGAACTAACCAAAGCAAAAATTCAAGAAAGAGAAAAAGTAGCAACAAAAGAAAAAACAAAAAATAATCCAAAGGTTTATTATCCTGCAACAAGAAAATCAGGGAAATTATTAATTGCTGCAAGTCCTCTTACATTACTTACGGCTTCAAAAGCGATTGTTACTGGCGTTGATTTCTGGTCACCATTTGATTATACTGCAAAAAAATTAGCAATTACAGCCAGCGGAGGTTATGTGGGACCAGAAGTAGATTCAAACAAACCTGGATATTATCAACATTATCATTTGTTGGGAAGAGTTGGTGGGCATTCGTTTTTTGGTACCCCCGCAGGAGGTGTATATTAAATGAAAATTAAAACTGTTAAAGAGTTAGAAAAAATTTTAATTAATGAGTATGATGCTGTTGTTTCATCTGTAGATGAAATTAACACGTATGAGCATTATTCTTTAGTTGGAGACACTGAGCATGATTATTCTATTCTCCATAAGGTTTACAAAATAAAATATCCAAATCATCCATCAAACCCTTATGATGTCATTTTTATTCTTATTTTTTCAAAAAAAGGGGAAATTTATGATTCTATGACAATAGGTATTGGCCCTGAAAAATTACAAGAAATATGGAGCAATGTTGAATGGGAAAGCGAATAATAGTAGTAATTCTTTCAATTTTATCAATAATTTTATATTCTGGCTGTTCAAGTACCATCAATTTGGATTATTGTTTTAATTGCGTTTTCAGTTTGATTTGTTCCGAAGAATCAAGGTTCGATAGTATTGGAACTGCATTTGCAATCAGTGAAAATAGATTAGTTACGAATGCACATGTTGTGTCTTATTTTGAAGATGGGCAAAAAATTCTATTTTCAAAAATAATTATAAAACCATATAATTCTAATGAAGAAGTTGAATTAAAGGTAGAATTTGTTGATTTCTCAAAAGATTATGCAATCCTAAATTATGCAGATACAAATTATAAAGCAAAGAATTATTTAAAAATTGGGAATTCAGACAAATTAAAAATTGGTGAAAAAATAGGCACAATTGGAAATCTGAACAATTATGGTTTATGCTATAATGACGGAATTCTGTCTTCATACAAAAAAACTATTTTAAACAACGGAACTTACAATGATTATTACCAAACCAATATTGAAATATCAAAAGGTAGCAGTGGAGGGCCGGTATTAAACAGTAAAAATGAGGTTGTTGGAATAATGACATTTAAACTTCGTGATACAAATTCAGAATATGTTGATGGAATGAGTTTCTTTTTGCCAATAGGAAACGTAGAGTTGAATCATTAAAAATTCTTATCACTTAATAGACTTTTCTATAAATAAAAATTACAAGAGTATATAAAAACTAAAAATGAAGAAATCTAAATATGGTGTCTGTTTAAAACGGACACCATCTTTTTTTTAATATAAAACCCTCAGATAGTTGAACTGAACCCATAAAAGTGGACAATTTAAAAAAAAGCACCTCCTATGGTATAATAAAATATCATAGGAGGTTTTTAATGGCAGGTAAAAAAGGAATGGCTTGGTATACTATCGAGTTTAGAGAA
>CALWDY010000025.1 GCA_944376825.1 uncultured Clostridia bacterium | reverse complement strand
CATGCTTAAAAAAAGTTTGCTCTTTTTTCTCATCTCTTCTCCTTTTATTTTTTATACATATATTGTGAACAACTTGCCATATAAAAATGTATATATTGTATAACTAATAATAGGATACCCCCCCCCCGTCGTGTCAAGCATTTTTGTGTGTTTAGTAAATTTTTGGTTTGTTTTTTTATTTGATATTGTGGATAAATTATTAATACTGTGTTTGACGAAACATTTTTGTAACTGCCATAATAAATTAAATGTTTTATAAAAAGTTGACAAAATTTTTTTTTGTTTATAAAATAAAATGATTATTATAAGGAGATTATCATGAGAAGAATACAAACATTAAACACAAGAAAATTAGTAGATCAAGACCTTTCAACATGTGGTTGTGGCGAATGTCAAACATCTTGCCAATCAGCATGCAAAACATCATGTGGTGTTGCAAACCAAAAATGCGAAAATTGTGCAGACTAATTTAAGGCACAAAAAAAATTATGCCGAAAGTTTTCTTTTCGGCATTTTTATTGAATGTCGTTGAGTTTTCTTTTCGGCATTTTTATTTTGATTACTATGGAGAAAAAATGATACACCAATATAAATTAAATAGATACAATATTGTAATAGATGTATTTAGTGGCAGTGTACACACAGTTGATGACCTTGCATATGACATCATTTCACTTTATGAAAACACGCCAAAAGAAGAAATAAAATTAAAAATGCTTGAAAAATATAAAAATGATAAAACTGTAACAAGTCAAGAAATTGATGATGTTTTTTGTGATATTGAAGAACTAAAAAAAAGCAAACAACTTTTCACACAAGATACCTTTAAAGGCAAGGCATTTGATTTTAAAAATAGAAACACAGTTGTTAAAGCACTTTGTTTGCATGTTGCACACACTTGTAACCTTAACTGCCAATACTGCTTTGCAAGTCAAGGAAAATATCACGGCGAGCGTGCCATTATGAGTTATGAAGTTGGAAAGCGTGCTATAGATTTTTTGATTGAAAACAGTGGAACAAGAAGAAACCTTGAAGTTGACTTTTTTGGCGGTGAACCACTACTCAATTTTGATGTTGTTAAAAAAATTGTTGAATATGCAAGAAACATAGAAAAGGAAAAAGGCAAAAATTTTAGGTTTACACTAACAACAAATGGAATGAGCATAAATGATGATGTTATAGATTTTGCCAATAAAGAAATGCATAATGTTGTTTTAAGTTTGGATGGAAGAAAAGAAATCCACGACAATTTAAGAAAAACGGTTTCTGGTAAGGGATCGTATGACATAATTATTCCAAAATTTTTAGATTTTGTTAAAAAGCGTGGCAACAAAAATTATTATGTTCGTGGAACATTTACCCACAACAACACAGATTTTACAAAAGATATTTTTCACATGGCAGACCTTGGCTTTACAGAGCTTAGCATGGAACCTGTTGTGTGTAGTCCAAAAGATCCATATGCACTAACAGAAGAAGACTTGCCAATTTTATATGAACAATACGAAATTTTGGCAAAAGAAATGTTAAAAAGAGAAAAGGAAGGTCGACCTTTCACCTTCTACCACTATATGTTAGATTTAAAAAACGGACCTTGCATATATAAAAGAATAAGTGGATGCGGAAGTGGAACAGAATATATGGCTGTAACACCATGGGGAGAACTTTTCCCTTGTCATCAATTTGTTGGCGACAATAATTATAGTTTAGGCAATATTTACGATGGCATAACAAATGTAGATTTGGTAAATAAATTTAAAAATTGTAACGCATATGCAAGAAAAGATTGTGCATCTTGCTGGGCAAAACTTTATTGCAGTGGTGGGTGTGCCGCTAATGCATACCATGCAACAGGCGATATTACAGGTGTTTATGAATATGGTTGCAAACTGTTTAAAAAAAGAATTGAATGCGCAATAATGATGCAAGTTGCAAGAGAAAATATAAAGCAAAAAAACTACTATTAATTACATAGTAGTTTTTTTATGTTACACACAAAATAATAAACGATGTTAGCATAATTGCAAAACATATAAATGTTATAATTAGAGTATAAATTAGTTTTTTCATGCAAATAGATTATATAATATATGTTTTTTTGTCAAATGTTATCTAGCAAAAATTTTTGCCACTATGATTGTCATATCATCAAGTGCAGTTTGATGATTGTTTTCAAGTGCTTTATCCATTAGCAAATCTGCAACTTCTTGTGGGTTTAGCGAATTTATATTGTTTACATAATCCGTCATCTCTTCATCACTGGCAAAACTATCCGTTACACCATCGGTACATATCACAACCATATCCCCACTGTGAAGCATTGTTGTTTTTATTGTTGGAGTGGCGTTTGATATTATCCCCAGAGGAAGCGCATTACACTCTATAACACTTATGGTGTCTCCATGTTTTATGTATCCATTTGTTGCTCCAAGTTTAATAAAGTCGGCACTGCCATTTTTTAAGTCAATTATTGCCATATCTAAACACGAGAACACATCGGTGCTTCCCAATGATAAAAACTTGTTTACACTAGAAAGTATTATATCACTTTCAAACCCAGCCTTATAGAAATTTTCAACAAGAGATATTGCCGTTTGACTTGTTCGTTCTGCTTTTTCGCCACTACCCATTCCATCGCAAAGTGCCATTAAAATTTTTCCATCTTCTATTCTTATTATAGAATAAGTATCTCCACTTTTTGTTGATGAAGATTTTGTATGAGCGCTTGTTCCAAAAATAATGTCATATTTTGGTGCTGTTTTTAAATTTAAAATTTGCCATCCTGCATGAGGACTTGATTCATCTGTTTCAACAAGCATTTTTGTTCTGCAAACTTTTGAGACAATGCTGTTTATTTTGCTTTTTAAACTATCTTCTTTTCTAACTTCCAAAACACATGAAACAACATTTTGATTTTCATGATACACAATAGCATCGCTACATATTATGTCATTATAAACAAGTTCATCTATGATTTCTTTTTCAAGCCCGTTATCAAACACAACATTTTTTCCCACATCTTTTGCAAGATCTTTTAATACTCCACTTACTCCATACAACTGCTCTCCAATTAAAACTTTGCTTGCATCTATGCTTCCCAGAAGCGAAGCATAACTTTTGTATTGTTCAATCAAGTCGTTTATTGTATAAACTAGTTGATTAACTTTAAAACATCTACCAGTAAGAACACTTGGAATATCTAAAAGTGTTATTCTTCCTTTTTCAAAAGCAATGTTTGCAAGATTGATAAGTATTGAATTTGTTTCATCCCCATATGTTTTATGGCATCTGTTTTTTTCTGGACAAGATGCACAGAGTTTGCTTTTTATTTCGGTAACCAAAAGTGATTTTAGTTCGTTTTCACTTTCTTTTCCTTTTATCATGCTTCTAAAAACTTTGTCCATCTCGCCAAACACTTGTGAAAGTTTTAAAAGTCTTTTATGTATGTTATTTCTATTTCTATTTATTATAGTTTCTAAACTTCTGTTTACAAAACTTGAATTATAGGTTTCTGCCAATGTTTGATAATACGATTTTGGAATACACAATGCCACAACCCCACTTATTATACACGGCAAAAATGTTATAAAAGAAGTTGTGTAGTAAAAGTCAAAATAAAAAACACACATAAGTTCTGTTACAATTAAACTTAAAATAGCAAAAATTTTGTGTCGCCCCCTAAAACAAGAACAAACCAGCCACCAAATTATTATAGGTGCAACCAAATATGCATTGTTATCATAAAGTAGGGTTCCTGCCGAAAACACCATTGTTAAAAGTGCACTTTCTAGTATTGGTAAAATAAGAGTTGAAAAAATAACTACAAATGCTAAAAACAATTTTGCAAAATCAAAATCAAAAACAGTTATTGCTCTAAGCCCGCAAGTCAAACTTGCAAAAAATGCACCCAGACAAATTGTTTGAATTAATGTAAATTTTCGTGTAATTCCTCTTACAATTAAACTTTCAAAAACTTTCATGCACGCAAACATATACAAAAGCCCAAAAACAAGTTCAACAAAAACTATCCACCAGATTGTTCCACTATATATTTTTAAAAAAACATAAACTGCCTGACTTATTAGCGCATATAAAAGCATATACATTGGTTTTATTGGCTTTTTTAGTTTAAGATGCACTCCATAAATTATAATCATAATAAGGCAAGTTGCAATAGCCGAATATAAATCATATAAAATAAAATTATTTAAATAACTTGACGCAATATAAAGTGGCGACAAAATTAAAATGTTTTGATTGCACCAAATAAGAGCAAAATATATTCCAAAACTAAATGGATTAATTATTCCATTAATTTGTGCTTTTTGCAATAAATAAAACACCATAAAAAATAAAATATATTTGCAAACTGTAAACAATTTATTTTCTTGACTATAAACTTTTTCCATAATTCACCTCGACATAATAATAAATGTGAATTAAAAAAAAATGGTAAAAATAATTTATAATTTATACTATATTTTTGTCGTAAAATAAAACTAATTTTATTTTCTTTTTTTTTATACATTTTTTGCAAGAACAATTATTATTTTAAGATAAAAAATTTAATAAAAAAAACGAACATTGTTCGCTTTATCTTTTTAAAAAACTTAATTTGTGTCTTATTCTTGAAAGTGCATTGTCTATGCTCTTGTTGTTTAAGTTGAGTTTTTGGGCAATTTGCGTGTAAGAATATCCTTGTAAATATAGAACTAAAACATCAAGTTCAAACTTGGATAAAACCTGTTTTATTTTTTCCTTTATATTTTGCATATTTTCACTTTCTATTAGTTTTTCATCTGGTGATAAACTATTTGACGGAATAATAAGGTTTATTTCTTCATCTTCGGTTTCGCCTTGTTTTTTTAGTCCACCTTGATTTGTTAGAGATATGCTACTGTTAAGAATTTGATTTTTTTTTCTGTTTGCCGTTTTTACTGCTGTTTGAACATTTCTAGTTATACATGTTCTAGCAAAGGTTGAAAAACTTGCTTTGTTGTTTTTATTATAACTTATATATGCTTTATAAAGCCCAATCATTGCTTCTTGCAATAAATCTTCATACTCGGCCCCAACCAAAAAATAACTTCTGGCAATTTTACTTGCCAAAACTTTGTATCTATCCATCAAAAAATCTAATGCCAACTCATTGCCATTTTTTGCCTTTTCTATTAATTGTTCATCATTTAAATTTTCCATTTTTACCTTTGCTTTAAAATTTCATAAACAGCAATTGAGCATGCAACACTTGCATTTAAACTATTGATTTTGCCTTTTTGAGGAAGTGATATAATTTCATCGCAATTTTCTTTTACAAGTCTACTTATTCCAAAGCCTTCACTACCAACCACAAGCGCAACCCTTCCACTTAAATTTGTTTTGTATATGTCTTTTCCACCAAGTTCAAGCCCATAAACCCAAACATTTTTATTTTTTAAGTATTGTATTGTGTTATTTAAATTTGTAACGCTTGAAACAAGCATATTCATGGTTGCCCCGGCACTTGTTTTTATTACTGTGTCATTAACTTGACACGCTCTGTGTTTTGGAATTATTATGCCATGAACACCCGCACATTCACATGTTCTTATAATTGCTCCTAGATTATGTGGATCTTCTATTCCATCCAATATAACAATAAATGGATCTTCACCTTTATTTTCTGCGTGTTTTAAAATGTCGTCCACATCACAATACGCAAAATCTACTGTATCGCACAAAAAACCTTGATGTCGTTTTGTTGTGCTTTTTTTGTCAAGCACTTCTCTTGGCACAAAATCAATTCTAATATTTTTGTTTTTTGCAAGTGCAATTATTTCGTTGCTTATATTATCTTTAAGGTTTTTCTCAACATACATTTTGTTTATTGTTGCCCCGCTGTTTATTAGTTCTCTAACCGCATTTTTTCCTTCTACTATCATTGTTATTTCCTTTCCTCTATTGAAATTTCTAAAAATTTTTTAAGCCTATCATTTTCCCCAACAAGATACAAATACCCAACAAGTGCTTCAAAACACGTTGCTTTTTTATATTCAACCAAGTTTGCGTTTTTTGCAGTGTGATGCGTTTTTGTGTTTCTTGTGCGCCTTACTATATCTTGCTCATTTGGCAAAAGCAATGGTTCAAGTTTATCCAAAACTTTGCTTTGTGTTTTTGCTCTGCATAAAAAATTGCATGACTTATTATAGTCGTTTAATTTGTGAATTGCTTCTTTTATTATTTGTTGTCTAACATACAAGGTGTGAACGCTATCACCAACAAACGCCAAAACAAGCGGATTTATTTGATATATACTTTGTGATAAATTTTGTATTTGTGTTTCCATATGCCCCAGTGCTAAAATTATTTTTTCTTAGAAAGTATATATTGTATGTTCCCCATTGTCAAATAACTAAATAGAGTATTGAAAAATTTTAAACAAAAATGTGAAAAAGTTATCCACATTTCCACAATTGCATATTTATTCATTTTGGTCTTTATTTATAAATTTTTATCGTATTTTGGTTAAAAGTTGATAAATTTGATTAAGTTATCCACATTTCCACACATAGTTATTTGTTTATAACTTTTGTTTATAATATTTCGTGTTTTAATTGTTTAACATTGTGCACAACTTTGTTGATATTTTAGGTATAACTTTAAACGATTAGTTTTTAATAATGTATTTTGGAAGTTGCATCATTATATTTTGTATTTTTTTATTGCATAAACTATGCATATATATTTGTAGAATTTTGTTTTATTATAAAAATTTAAACACGGCGTTTAAAATTAGATAAATAATATATAATCCATATGTTGCCAAAAATATAATGCCTTGACATTTAAAAGTTTTTCTTTTTGCAAGCATTGGAATTGTCAACATTAAAATTAACATTAAACAAAACGGCAAACTTATAAATGCTGTTTCTTTTGATATTGGCATACCCTGATTATATGCTATAAGCCTTGGTACTGCCAATATTAATGACAAATTTAAAATGTTTGCACCAATAATATTTCCTATTGCAAGGTCTGGAGATTTCTTTTTTATTGATGTTATCATTGTTGTAAGTTCTGGCAAACTTGTTCCAATTGCAACAACTGTAAGCCCAATAAACTGCTCTCCGACACCTATTGCGTTTGCCAAAAATTCAACTTTATCAACAAGAAGATATGCGCCTCCACCAAGTGCGACTGCGCCCAATAAAAACAAAACAACCAAAAGCCAAAGAGGTTTATGCTTCTCGTTATCATCTTCCTTTTTATATGTTTTAGAAAATGTTTTGGCATCCATATAGTTGAACACAAAAAACAAAACAGCAAAAACAAGCAACACAACGGCTTGCCAAATATATATCTCAAAGAAAAATCCGCAAATTGCTACAAATGTTGTTACCAACATTAAAAGATAATATTTTAAAACTCCACCCTTTTTTAGTGTTGATTGCATAAACAAAAAACCAATTCCGCAAACAAGTGCAACATTGCAAATTGCCGAGCCAACAGCGTTTCCAACAGCAAGATCGGTTGTTCCATCAATGCTTGAAAAAATTGAAATTAACAATTCACCAAATGTTGTTGCCAAACTTACAAAAGTTGCTCCAAAAACAAGTTCGGGTATATGCATTTTTTTTGCAAGCAAATATGAAGATGATACAAATATATCTCCACCTTTAACAACAAGAAAAATTGCAATGGCAAGAACTAAAACCGAAACTGCTATCTCCATAATCTTATTTTTTCCTTTTAACTATTTTATATTATTTTTTTTATAACATTTTAATACTACAAACAAAACAATGCAAAAAGCAACTATTCCTGACATTGTTATGCCAGCAATAACATAATTTTCAAGATTATTGTTTTTAGGAAATTCAACAATTTCTTGTTCTTCTTGCGATGTATCTTGCTGGTTTTGTAATTGATATACATATTTTATATTATTGGTTTGACCAACATTTTTATTGTTTTCAAATATTTGCACATAAATATATCCGTCTCCTTGCAAATCTTTTGCTTTAACATTTAAACTGTAATTTTCTGTTTCTTTTAACAGTGTTATATTGTTTTTGATATTTTTATACAATTTGAAAGTGTAGTCTTCACTTCCACCAACTTTTATAATTGAAAAAAACACATCTTGTTCATCGTTTTGGATTTTTGTTAAATCTGTTTGCAAGTTTAACTTAAAAACAGGAAAATTATTTTTGTGAAAATTTGCAATAACTTCTTGACCTTTTTGTGTTGGATGGGGATCTGCACATAGGGTTAAGTTTTTTAATAAATTTGAAAAATGCATATTTTGCCAATCAATGCTTTGATAAAGTTCTTTTGTTATTGTCATTTTTGAAAGATCGGCATTTATATATGTTTTATACTGATCTTTTGTAAAAGTTTCAAACAAATTGTATACATCCACAACAACAATGTTTTGTTTTTCATTTTGTCTAATTATGTCATTTATTTTTTCAAGATAAATTATTGTTGTTTTTAAAACTTGTTGAAATGTTTGATCAAGAGCCGACAAAACAGACTTTACTAAAAAATTGTTTTGAGCATCTTGAGTATCTACTTTAATATCGTTAAATGTTACATATTTATAAGGATTATAAACTGTCATCGCAATAACAATTGCGTTTTTATTTATAGATAGTGCTGGCAAAATATAATTTGTATAATCACTGTTAAACGCATCAACACTTTGTGAAAGCAAAAGTTCATACTCGCTTATTTGCATTTCACCTTTTAAAAGTTTTTCTAAATTTGCAGATGCAATAGAAAGAATATTATTTGCTCCAATACAAAGTGTAAAAACATCTGTATTGCAAAAATCTTCATAATCTTGTGCTGTTTTATTTATATAAGGCACCAAATCTTCAACAAGTTTATTAGATTTATCGCCTGTTACTGCAAAACTTTTTATTGTTCCGCCAAAAACATCAATGTATTCTTGCATAAAAACATTTGGATAACACTCTTTTGTAATTAAACTTGTTTTATTAACATAGTCGTTATAACCATCAAGCCCATATCCTGCCGAAATTGAATCGCCATATGCTCTAACTGCAATACCGTTAGAATTTGTATAAACATTTGCATTTACAATTTTATTTTTATCATAAATAAAATTTGACAATATATAAAAATTTAATATTGCCAAAACAAAAATAAAAATAATGCAAGTTTTTTTATTCATATCTATATTATACCAATATAATAATGCTTTACAACACTAAATAGACTCGTTTTTTAAATTTTCCACAAAATTTTTAATTTTTATTGCCAAATTTAAGTCTATTCCTTTAACCAAATTAATCTCTTCAATGCTTGCCTTATGGATGTCGTCAATTGTTTTAAATTGATTTAAAAGTGCTTGTTTTTTCACTTTACCAAGTCCTTTTATATCATCCAGCGGAGATTTTATTTCACTTTTATTACGCAATTTTCTGTGAAAGGTTATTGCAAAACGATGAGCCTCGTCTCGAATATTTTGAAGAATTCTTAATTCACTAGAACCTCTTTTAAGCATAATAGGTTGGCTTTTGTTTGGAACAAACACCTCTTCAAAACTTTTTGCAAGTGAAATGATATCTATTTCAACATCAAAACTTTTTAATACTTCGTATGTTGAACTTAATTGCCCTTTTCCCCCATCAATAACAATCAAATCGGGTTTTTGACTAAAACTTACATCATCCCCGCTTAACTCGTTTAATCTTCTTTTTAGTGTTTGTTTTAAACTTTCAAAATCATTTGAGCCTTTATCGTAGTTTGCAATTTTAAATTTTCTATACATATTTTTTGCAACTTTTCCAGCAATAAAGACAACCATTGATGCAACTTGATTTGTTCCACTTATGTGCGATATATCATAGCACTCTATTCGGTTTGGCACTTTTGTTAAATTTAATTTGTCCTTTAATTTTTCAAGTGCACCAACAGTTTTATCATACTCTATGTTTTCTTTAAATTCCACTTTTTCCAAATATTCTTTTGCGTTTAGTGTTGCCATTTTTATTAAATGATTTTTTGTTCCTTTTTTGGGACAAGTTATTTTTGATTTAACTATTTCTTCTGTTAAATCTTCAATTTCTATATTTGTTAAAATCTCTTTTGGGCATTCATGCCTTGCATAATACTGAATAATAAACTGACTTAATGTATCTTTTTCATCTATGCTTGCATCAATAACGCTTTGAGTTTTCACACCAAGCACTTTTCCATGTCTTATTGTAAGCACGCAAATTGCTCCAATTATGCCATTGTTTACATAACTAATCACATCAATAGATTTATCTGTTGGAAGATCGGCAACAACTTTTTGTTTTAAACCGATTACCATTTTAATCATATCCCTAATTTCAAGAGCGCGTTCAAAATTTTGTATACTGCTTGCAAGTTGCATTTTTTCTGTTAATATTTTTTCAATTTCATTGTCGTTTCCCCTTAAAAAGTCCATGGCTTTATAAACTATTTTTTTATATTCTTCTTTTGAAACAAATCTGCTACATGGCGCACTGCACAGTCCCAGAGAATAGTTTAAGCATGGTCTTTTTGGTTTTTGGGGAAGTGGACCTTTGCATGTTCTTAGTGGAAATGCCATGTTTACAATTTTAATTAGTGCGTATGGACTTATTGAAGAAATATAAGGGCCAAAATATTTTGCCCCGTCATTTTTTATTTTTCTTACAACCTCCATTCTTGGATAGTCATCTTTTATTGTAACTTTTATATATGGATATGATTTATCATCTTTTAAAAGTATGTTGTAAAAGGGTTTGTATTTTTTTATTAGATTGTTTTCAAGAGCAAAAGCATCACGCTCACTTAGTGTGATAAAATATTCAAAATAATCAACATGCTCCACCATTGCCATAACTTTTGTTGGTTTTGGCGAGTTGTTAAAATATTGGCTAACTCTGTTTTTTAAATTTTTAGCCTTTCCAACATATATAACTGCACCACTAGAAGAGTGCATTACATACACTCCACTTTTTGTGGTTAAATCTTTTAGTTTTTCTTTTATTTTTTGGTTCATTTTAGTAACTTTGTTTTAATTTCTTTTAATGCTTTTTGTGCTTTTAAATTTGCAGTTTCCTTTTCTCCTTTCACAAAAAGATATATTTTTAATTTAGGTTCTGTGCCACTGGGTCTAATTATAAATATTATATCCTTTGCACGATATTCTATAAAATTTTGTTTTTCAAGACCTGTGTTCTCTGTTTGATAGTCTATTACTTTTGTTATTTTTTCATTTAATATTGAATCGGGTTTATTTTGTCGTAAGTTGTTTACAATTTTTTGCATTTTTAAAAAACTATTGTTACCATCAAATTTAACACTGTCGCCAATTGTAGCCATATAACCATATTTATTATATATTTCATTTAAAAAATCTATAAGCGTTTTGTTTTGTTTTTTTAAGGTTTCGGCTATGTTGCAAATTAAAAGCGTTGCATAAATGCCATCTTTGTCATAGTAACTATTCTTAACCACATATCCACAACTTTCCTCATAACACAAACAAAAAGCATTTTCCCCATATTTTTTTTGAAGGTCATATGTTTTTGTGCCCAAACTCATAAAGCCAGTTAGCGTTTTAAACAATTTTGCATTATGCTTGTTGCAAATTAAATCTATTAACGGACTTGAAACAACACTTGTTACAACAAATTTGTTTTCGTTTGTGTTTTTACATAATGCATTTTCTGCAAATATATAACCCACTTCATTGCCAGAAAGTTTTATATACTCGCCATTATGTTTAACCATAACCCCTATTCTATCTGCATCTGGATCTGTTGCAACAATTATATCGGCATCACATTTTTTTGCAAGAATCAAACTTTCGTTGAATGCTTCAACAAATTCTGGATTTGGATATGGACAAGTTTTAAAATCTCCGCTTGCATTTTTTTGTTTTGTTGGGATTTTATACATAAACCCATTTTGTTTTAAAAGTTTTGTTACTGCTCTTTTACCCGTTCCGTTTAGTGGAGTATAAACAATTTTTAAATTTTTTCTGTTTTTATCTTGTGGCGACACTGTAAAATCGTCAATCTCTTTGCTCGACAAAACCGAAACATTTTTTGAAAGTTTGTGCTTGTAAATGTCATTGTATACATCTATTTCGTTAATTTTGTCAAAAATGTTTGATATTTCTTCTTGAACATTTTTGTTTATTTGAATTCCCAAATCACCATAAATTTTTATTCCATTATAGGTTTTATTGTTATGACTTGCAGTTATCATAACACCAAAATCAGCCTTGTATTTTGTGGTTGCAAAAACACATAATGGCGTTGGCGCAAATTTTTTAAACATATACACTTTAATTTTGTTTTTATCTAAAACTTTTGCAAACAACTCTGCAAACTGTTTACTATTTTTTCTTGTATCAAAACATATAACAACGCTTTTTTGATTGTTTTGTTGCATATACAAAGATAAACTTTGCGCAAGTTTTGTTACTGTAAGTTGGTTTATATTGTTTGTTCCTAATTCCATTGTGCCACGCATGCCTGCCGTTCCAAAATGCAAACTTTCTGCAAAATTTGACAAAATTTGTTCTTTTTTCAACTTTTTTAGTTGTTTTTTTATATTTTTGTCTAAAATGTTATCAAGCCAATATAAATAAACTTCTTCACTCTTCTTCATCACTGTCTGCAATATCTCCTATATCTTGAAAATCTATAACATCAACAGTTGTATCTGTTACCGAAGCAACATCTTTTAACTTCCTTTCTATTGTTCTTGACTTCTTTGTTGCAAACTCTATTGTGTTTGATGCTTCTGTTAATTTTTTTTGTGTTTTTGCAAGAAGATCCACAAATTTTGTAAACTCTCGCTTAAACACGCTAAGCAAATTCCAAACTTCACTTGAACGCTTTTCTATTGTTAAACTTTTAAAGCCAAGTTGCAAACTATTAAGCAGTGCCGAAAGCGTTGTTGGCCCACACACAACAACTTTACACTCTTGTTGCAGATGTTCGCATAGTCCAGGAATTCTTAAAACTTCGGCATACATGCCTTCTATTGGCAGATACATCACCGCAAAATCTGTTGTTTTAGGAATAAGAATGTATTTTTCTTTAATTTTCTTTGCTTCTTCTTTTACTCGCCTTTCTATACCCTTAACAGCCAAATCAACTTGTTCTTTACTGCCTTGCTCACTTGCTTCAATTAAACGCTGATAGTCTTCTATTGGAAATTTTGCATCGATAGGTAAATATAATTCTCCACTATCATCTTTTCCCGGCATTTTTATAACAAAGTCAACTCTGTCTTGATTGCTTGGGTTTATATTTACTTGGCAAAGATATTGGTCTTTTGTTAAAATTTGTTCAAGCAAATTTTCTAGTTGTATTTCGCCCCACACACCACGCGTTTTAACATTATTTAAAACTTTTTTAAGGTCGCCAACTCCTGTTGCAAGTTGCTTCATAACTCCTATTCCTTCGTAAACTGATTGAAGTCGTTCATTTATTATATTAAAAGATTGAGTTAATCTATTTTCCAAACTTACATTTAATTTTTCATCAACAGTTTGTCGCATTTGTTCAAGTTTTTTTTCATTATCTTGTTGAAGTCTTATAAGTCCATTTTCAATTACATTTATTGCATTTTTCATTGACTGTTCATTTGTTTGCAAAACAACATTTAACCTGTTTAAAATATCACTTAATTGTTGAAGTTGAAGCCCGTTATTATTTGACATAGTGCTTAACACCATATCATTTGAGTTTTTTATGTTTTGCAAAAGTATATTGTTTAATTGTGAATTTAATTCGTTTTGATTTAGCGTGCTTTGCTTTATTTGCTCTAAAATTTGGTCAAGTTGAAAAGTTGGACTTTGTTTTTTGTTTGACTTTATAACAAAAATTAAACTTGCACAAATTATTAATACAAAAAAACTTAAAACAATACTAATTATTTCTATAATCATACGCTTTTATCTCCGTTATTAATTGTTCTTTTGTGTTTTCTATTTCGCCGTCAAAAACTTTGTTTAAAAGTTCTTTTAAAAGTTGTCCATAATACTTGTTTGGCATTTTAGGTTTATATTTTTTTATCTCTTCGCCCCCAACTTTTAAGTCTTTTATTGTTATTGGAATATGGTAATTTAAAATATAATTATAAAAGAAATTATATCTATTAAACAAAAATCTATTTTTTATAACAACAAATTTCCCAATTGTTTTAAAATTGTCAAAATATTTAAAAAAATAGTTTTTATTGTTTAATTTGTTCAATGCGTCAAAGTATCCACACACAACATTTATTAAATAGTCTTGTTGTTTTGTTGTAAAATCTAAACCTTTTGTGCCGAGCATATATTTTAAATAATATTCAACACAGTCAGGATTTATTGCGTTTATCATATCAATTAAAAGTGCACAAAGTAAATCTACATCGCTTTTTTTAATCATTTTTAATTTTATTTTTGAAACACTGCTATAAAATGCCGAAAACAGTTGCATTTGATTAAAATATTCAAATGCCCTAATGTGTGCATTTTTTTTGGAAACGCTATACTTGTTTTTGGCATTTAATATTAGCAAAAGTTCTTTTTGTTTTCTTATGCCAGTTATGTCTTTAAGTCTATACGACATAAGAGTTGCCGTTTTGTATGTTTGCTTGTCAATTTTAAAGTTTAATTCGCATGCAATTCTAATCATTCTAAGAATTCTAAGCCCATCATTGTTAAAAACAAACTGTGGTGTTTCTATTGTTTTTATTGTTTTATTTTCAAGGTCATACAGCCCCGAATAAATGTCTATTATTCGTTGCTTTGTAATGCTGTAATATAAACAGTTTATTGTAAAATCACGACGCTTTGCATCTTGCCTTAAATCATCAACAAAATTTACAGAAACAGGACAATGCCTTCCTGTGTCATCGTAGATTTCTGTTCTAAATGTTGTATGTTCATACACTTCGTTGCCAATAGAAATTGTTACCGTTCCAAGTTTTTTATTTTTGTCTTTAACAACAAAGTTTGTATCTTTTAAATATTCTTTTAGTTGATCTGGCAAAAGTTTACTGCAAAGGTCAACATCTGTTCCACCAATTCCAAGAATTTGATTTCTTACATAACCCCCAACAATAAAAAGTTCTGCCTTTTTTTTTAACAACTTTGCCAATTTTTCTAAATTTTCAGGCACTTCAATTTTTACATTAGTTTTCATACGCATATTATAGCACATTTTTTTATTATTAAAAAAGTATAACGCTTATTTTTTTCGTTTTTGTTTGGATAAAAGTTGTTGTTTTAAAATATCGCTTCTTTTTAAATTATATTTTGAAAGAACCATCATTGCAACAGCAATACTAATTGCGCATCCACCAAAAACAATTGCTCCCAAATAGTTTTGAACTTTAAGAGCCTGAACAGGTGCGGACGCATCAAATTTTATTAAATCTAAAAGCACACCAATTACAAGTAGTGCCAGCGAGTTTGCAATGTTATACGCAAAAGTCATATATCCGCTGTAAGTTGCACTGTTATTTTCTCCCGTTTTAATTTTGTCCATTGTTACATTATCGGCAAACATAGACATTGGAAGAGAATATAAAGCACCCGTTCCAAAACCACAAAACAACATGCAAGGCATAACAACCCAAAATGAAACATTAACACCAATTTGCTCTCTAAACACAAATATCCAAAAAGTAAAAAATATTCCAATTAATATTGTAAAATACGACCATTTTAATGCTGGTTTTTTATCTATTCTTTTGCTTAAATATATCCAAAAAGGCTGACTTATTATTGCACCAATAAAAATGCAGGTCATTAGAATTGGTATTTGAGTTGTGTTAAAATGAAAACAATATGTAAAAAGATGCATGCCAACAGATGTTAAAAATGCAGCGGCAATTAGTGCAACAGAATAAGATATAATTATTGAACCATAATTTTTTTGTTTTAATGTCAAAAAGAAATTGTAAAAAATTCTAAAAAAAGCATTTTTTTCTTTTGTTTTTATTTTGTATGATGGCATACTTTTTACTTTTTTAAATGTTCCAAACACACAAATAAGACCACACAGCAAACTTAACGCACTTGTAAAATAAGCAATATAAACATATCCCGACTGAACAAGTTGACCTTGGTCTCCACTAGGCATAAAAATCATCATCAAAACACTTGGAAGAACCATTCCAATTATAAAAAATATTGTTTTATATCCTTGAAGAGTGCTTTGCTCATTGTACCCTGGTGCGATATCTATTCCAAGTGCAACATAAGGCGTTGCAAAACAAGTGTTGGCAGTTTCTAAACTTATAAGTGCAATTAAAAGCCAAAAAAATTTGCCTGTTTCGCTCATAGAATTTGGAACACTCCATAGTAATACATTAAAAACAACCACTCCAAGAGTTCCAAAAAACAAATATCCAAGCCGTCTTCCCCAAAATTTTGATTGAGTTAAATCGCTTAAATATCCCACAATGGGATCGCTAAGTCCATCCCAAAATGCAGACAATGCCACACACAATCCAACAAGTGAACCTTTTATTTCCAAGACACTTGTCCCAAAAAACATAATAAAGGTTGTCATGGTTTGCGCTATTGTTCCATAACCTAAATTACCAACTGCATAACATAGTTTTGTGCCTGTTTTTAGTTTTTTCAAGAATTCTCCTAAACTATTTTATGCAAGGTTTAAACAATTTATTTAAGTGTTATAAACATAAAAAATCAAAGTGTACAACTTTGATTTTTTAATTTAAATGTTACATGCTTTTAATAAATTGTGCCACATACTCTATATTGCCATCGCCACCCAATATTTTTGATTTTGCTAAATTTTTTAAAATTAAATGGTTTTCATTAAAGTTTTTTACAACTTTATCTATTACTGTTTTGTGTATTTTCTCATCTTTTATTATGCCTTTAAATTTATTAGCAATTTCTTTGCCACATTCAAATTGTGGTTTTATTAAAACTATACAATAACTATTTGGTTTTAATATTGATGCAATTTTTTGTGAAATTAATGTTAGCGAAATAAAAGAAACATCACAAACAATTATATCTACATCTTTATAATTATTGGGGTCAACATTTCTTATGTCTGTGTTTTCAATGCTTACCACTTTTTTATTTTTTTTTAAGCCCTCATCTAATTGGTTTGTTCCAACATCAACGCTATAAACTTTTTTTGCACCATTTTGTAAACAAAAATCGGTAAATCCCCCGGTTGATGCTCCAATATCTAAAATCACTTTATCTAAAAAATCTAAATTAAATTTTTCTTTTGCTCCTTCAAGTTTGTAACCAGCCCTTGAAACATAAGGACACAAACTTTTTATAATTTCAATTTTACAATTTTCGTCAACCAAAAAACTTGCCTTATTTACAATTTTATCGTTTACCTTAACGCCATTGTCTTTAATAATGTCTTGTGCTTGTTTTCTAGATTTTACAAAATTATTTATATATAAATATAAATCTAATCTCTGCATATTCACCTTACAAAGTAAGTCTATCACACAAAACCAAAACAACCTAACAAAAATATCTACAAATTCAAAAACTCAGCCTCTCGCTGTGATTTTTTTTTAATAAATTAAAAAAATCTCGTTTCGTTCTCTATCCCGCAATTTTACTTCTCTTGTTTGGAGATTATAAAAGAATAAATTCGCTTACTTCTTGCTTTCACTTTCATATTCGCAAATTAAAAACAAGCAAGACAAGGCTCGCGTAATTTATCCACGCAGGAGTTTAGTTTCCTAAATAACTGTGTGGTAAATTACGCAGTAAACGAAGTATTGCGAAGTTTTTTGTTTGCTGGGCGCTAATTTTCTTTTTGTATATCCCTGTGTGATTTCAAAAACTCTCCCTTTGGGCTATATTTATTTTTATAAATAAAAAAAATCCCATCCCAAAGGGAGAGATTCTTTTATAATGGTGGAGATTATCGGAATCGAACCGATGACCTCCTGCTTGCAAGGCAGGCGCTCTAGCCAGCTGAGCTAAACCCCCATATGCTCAAATATAATACCATTATTTTTTTACATTGTCAACAACTTTTTTGTTTTTTAAAAATTTTTTGAATACTTTTTACTTTAATTTTTTAATAAAATCTATTGCAAATTGTTTGTTTTCTTTTGATAACCCATTAAATAAATCTAATATGTTTTTATCTTCTTCGTTGTAATCTGTTCCTAAATAAAAAAAATCATAAACACTTATGCCAAATATATCAATTAACTCTAAAAGTGTGCTAACCTTTAATTCTACTTTTTTGTTTTCAATTCTTGTTAAATAAAGTTCTCCTTTATTTAATCTAAAACTTGTTTCCCTTGCACTTAAATTGGCTTTATTCCTAAAATATCCTATTCTTGAAATAATATCATCGTATTTGATGGTTTTCATTATAAACTCCTGTATATTTTATTTTTTAAAATACATCTATTACCAAATTTTGTTTTGCTTCCCTTTACTAAATTTTAAATATTATCATCTTCTACCAACTAAATAATCAATAGAACTGTTCAAATTTTTTGCTATGTAATAAATTATGTCAAGTCTTGGAATTGACCCCTTTTCCCAATGCCTAATAATACTTTCATCAAATCCACTATTTTTTATAAATTTATAATGTGTTGTGTTGTTATCTTTTAATAATTTACGATATTTTTCAAGAAATTTTGTTGTTTCATATTTAAATGTATCATATTTTATATTTTTTCTATCTTCACTTAGTCCAAACAAATAATCTAATGAGCAATCAAAATATGAAGCAATTTTAATTATTATTTCAATAGTAGGAATTGAACCTTTTAAATATCTACTATATTGCATTACAGAAACTCCACTTTCTTGTGCCAATTTTCTCAAAGATTTCCCACTTTCACAAATTAAATCTTTTAAATTTTCTACAAAAACTTCCATTTAAACACCTTTGTTACAAAAATAAAAAATGGGTTTTTTCATTTTATAAATCTTTTACGCATATTTACTTTAATTTTTTAATAAAAACTATTGCAAATTGTTTATTTTATTTTGATATCTTATTATACAATTCTAAAATGTTTTAATATTATAATAATAAATCATCTATATGACAATCAAAATATTTTGCAAGTTCTATCATATTCCTAATACTTGGAATAACACCTTTCTTCCAACGATAAATATTATCCTTTGAGTAATTTAAATCTTTACATAATTTTCTACATGATATCTTTTTGTTTTGTATAAATAAAATTAAGTTTTTATAAAAAACATCTTTGTTATAAACGTAAAAATTTTTAAAACAATTTTCATCTTTTAATTCCAATAAATAATCAATTGAAACTTTTAAATAATTGGCAATTTTTATCAAAGTTTTTAAACTTGGAAATCTTTGCTTGTATTTATAAAAAGTATTTTTAGAAACTACATTGTCTTTAAATAGATTATCTATTGTTTTATTTTGTTCATTTAAATTGTTTTTTACAATACTTATAAAATCTAACATAATAATCCTTTTAGTATTTTATAAGTATTGCCTAAATTGATGACAAAATGCTTGCTACTGCCTAATGTGATGACGTATAATTTGTTAACAAATGTGAGGGTATATGCAAAAAATTACATTTATTGGTCATCGAAACATAACAGAATACAAAAACATCAAAACCAAACTTTATAATGAAATAAAAAAGCAAATAGAAAACGGCTCTAAATTTTTTACCATGGGAACACACGGAGATTTTGACAAACTTGCTTTGTGTGTTTGCAGAGAATTAAGAAAAATTTACAAAGATATTAAAATTGAAGTTGTTGTCACTTCTTTTAGCGAAATTAAACCAATAATTTATGGAACAGAAAAAAATTATACTCTTTATGATGATGTTAAAACTGTTATGTATGACATTGAAACTGTACACTACAAAAGAAAAATTGTTGTAAGTAATCAACAAATGATTAACAATGCAAACACTTTAATTTGTTATATAGACACATCTAAAACCTTTGGCGGTGCAATACTTGCTTATAAGTACGCAAAGAAAAAAGGCTTACATATTGTAAACCTTTATAACACTTAAAAAATTTAATTAAAATATCAAAGTTATTTGCGTTTGCCTTTTTAGTTATATATTGCCTAATTTATTCCAACAGTTGCTTTTGCCGTTAAATCTAAATCTGCAAAATCATTTTTTGAAATTAATTGATAATAAGCCTGTGAACCTATCATTGCAGCATTATCAGTACACAAATTTAAACTTGGAGTATATAATTTTATTTCATTTTTTTCACATTCTGCGGACAACACTTCTTTTAGTTTGCTATTTGCACCAACCCCACCAGCAACAACAAGTTTTGTTTGATTATATTTTTTAACTGCTGTGATAGTTTTGTTTACAAGTTCATCTACAACTTCTTTTTGAAAACTTGCACAAACATTACAAACATTAATTTTTTCATTTTTTTGCTCTAAATTGTGAACATAATTTATTACGGCAGTTTTTATTCCACTAAAACTAAAATTATAAGTATTAGCCAAAATGTTTTTATGTGCGAAAACAATGTTTTCATTTCCTTCTTTTGCCATTTTGTCTATTTTTGGCCCGCCTGGATATCCAAGTCCAACAACTCTTGCAACTTTGTCAAATGCCTCTCCAACAGCATCGTCAACAGTCGAGCCAATAAGTTCAAGTTCGGTATAAGATTTTACATTCACTATTGCCGTATGTCCACCGCTTACAAGCAAACAAACAAAAGGTGGCTTTAAATCTTGATGTGTTAAATAGTTTGCTGAAATATGCCCTCTTATGTGACTAACTTTTATTAATGGTTTGTTACTCATATATGCAAGCCCTTTTGCAAAACTAACACCAACTAAAAGTGCACCCAAAAGCCCCGCACCATAAGTCACTGCTATTGCGTCAATATCTTCCAATTTTAAATTTGCTTTGCTTAGTGCCTCATTGCAAACATTAGAAATTGCTGTTATATGATTTCTTGACGCAACCTCTGGAACAACTCCACCAAAACGAGTGTGAATTTCAATTTGTGTTGCAATTATATTTGAAAGAATTTTTCTACCATTTTCAACAATAGCAACGCTTGTTTCATCACAACTAGATTCTATTGCTAATATTTTTACTGATTTTTTATTTTTTAAATCATTATAAAGTTTTTCATCTATTTCCATTTTTTTTACCCTAATTGCTTTTTATTAAATAGTCATTTATAAATGGTTGAATGTCGCCATTCATAACTGCATCTATGTTGGAAGTTTCATAGCCCGTTCTATGATCTTTTACCAGCGTGTATGGGCAAAAAACATAGCTTCTTATTTGGCTTCCCCACTCTATTTTTTTTATTTCGCCTTTTATATCTTTTAATTTTTTTAACTCTTCTTCTTCTTGCTTTTCTGCTAGTTTGCTATAAAGCATTTTCATTGCAGTTTCACGGTTTTGTATTTGACTTCTTTCAGTTTGACAACTAACAACAAACCCCGTTGGAATGTGAGTTATTCTTATTGCACTTTCCGTTTTGTTTACATGTTGTCCACCAGCACCACTACTTCTATATGTGTCAACTTTTAAATCTTCTGGGCGAATTTCAATTTCTGGCTTTTCCTCTATTTCTGGCATAACTTCAACACTTGCAAAACTTGTATGTCTTCTTGCATTTGAGTCAAAAGGAGAAATTCTTACAAGCCTGTGAACACCTTTTTCACATTTTAAATAACCATACGCATCATCTCCAACCACCATAAATGTTATGCTTTTTATTCCAGCCTCATCTCCCGCAAGTTCATCTAAAACCTTTATTGAATAACCTTTTTTTTCGCTGTACATTTGATACATTCTAAAAAGCATTTCTGTCCAATCCTGTGCTTCTGTTCCTCCTGCACCAGCATGCAAAGTAATTATTGCATTGTTAGAATCATACTTTCCTTTTAACAGTGTTTCAATTTTAAAATCATCAAGTTCATTTTCTAAATAATTAATTTTCTCAACAATTTGATTTTCTAATTCTTCATCGCTTTCCATTTCAAGAAGTTCAATAATTGCTTCGCAATCACTAATTTCTTCTTCGCATTTTTTTACGCGTTCTTTCTTTAATTCTCTAATCTTTATTTGTTGCCCAACAATTTTGGTTTTTAGAGCATCACTATAAAAATTAGGATCTTCTTGTTGTTTTTTTAAGTCGTTTAACTCTGTTTCTAATTTAGTTAAGTCAAAGACACTCCTTAATCATTTCAAGTGTATTTTTGCTGTTTTTTAATTGTTCTTTTAAATTTTCAATTATAACCATCATAAACCTCGTTAAATTATATCACTTCATAAAATCATGGTCAAACATATGTTATTGTTTTAATTTCTTAAACAAATATTGACTTTATTAAAATAAACTGCAATAATAATAGCATGAAAAAATTTATACTATTTTTATGTTTTATCTTGTCTGTTTTTGCAATATTTGAATTTAATAATTCATCATATTTTGCTTTTGCAAACAAAGAACCTCTGCAAATAAAAACCATAATTGAAACAAATCTATACAATGAACCAAACATTAAAAGTACAATATTAAAAAAACTAGACATTGGCATTGTTTTAACTGTTGACACAGAGTTTTTAGATGATATGTTTTATAAAATTTCTTTATATAAAATTATGGAAGATGCCAGCAAAACAGATTATGCTTATGTTTTAAAAGCCCACACGCTTGACAACAAAATAAACTCACCAGAAAAAAATCTGGATTACAATGCCCTTGTTAAAAACGATAATTCTATTTTATACACGTTTGACACAAACACTGATAGTTATAACCAAACAAATATAATTTTGAAAAAAGATACAAAAGTAAGAATACTTGATGGTTATGATAAAAATAAAGAATACACATATATATCTTATCAAGACGAAAATGGCGAAATATTATCATATTATATTAAAACCATCAATCTAAAAGTAAATGGAATAAACTATTCGGTAATTGTTGCCATTTCCACATTAATAACATGCGCAATTATTATTTCTATTGTTTTTGGAATAAAAGGACGAAAAAAAAAGAGCAAATAAACAAAAAACATCAAAATTTTTAAATTTTGGTGTTTTTTTGTAATTTTTTTTCAATTTTTTTGAAAATTTCACTTGAAATTTCTTCAATGGTTTTTGGCAAATTATTTTTAGCACAATCTATTTTTATATATTTGTGTTTTTTAGATAACCATAAATATGTTTTTTCCGCATTTAACAAATAATTTTCATCTTGTTCATGTTGATCTGGCTTTTCATCCCTTTGCGCTTTTAATATTTTTGCACATTCATTAGGCATATATAAAAAAATTGTTATGTCTGGTTTTTTTAATTTAAGCAATTTATATTCCAGATTTTCTAAAAATTTAAACATTTTTATTTTCTCTTTTTTGCTTGTTAGCTTTGCCCCTTGATGAGCCAAATTTGAATCTACATACCTATCTAAAACAACATTTATTCCATTGTTTAATTTTTCTTGTATAAATTTTATATTGTATTTTCTATCGGCAGCAAAATATAAACTTGCAACCATAGGGTCTACATTTGATGCGCCTTCGGCAAAATATCCTTCACCATATTCTTTTTTTCCAAGATAAGGCCCTGCAATAATTTTGCCCGTTGCACTTTGATAATTTGGAAAACAAAATTTTTCTGTTTTTATTCCAATCTCATTTAATTTGTTTACCAAAATATTACTTTGTGTTTCTTTTCCCGAACAATCTGTTCCTTCTATAACTATGAGTTTCCCTTTCATATTTTCCCTAATTATAGACTAACACTCAAACAAAATTTTGTCAATCTTATGAATTTGAAACTGCCAAATACATAAGGTCATTCACTTTTTTTTCGTTTAAAGAATATACCAAAATTTTACCATCTCGCCTATAACTTACAATATTTTGGCTTTTCAACAATTTTAGTTGATGAGAAATTGTTGTTTGATTTATTCCTAATATTAAAGAAAGGTCATTCACGCACATATCGCACATTGCCAAACAAGACATAATTTTCAATCTTGTTCCATCACTAAAATTTTGAAAATACAAGGCTGTTTTTTCAATATCTTCGCTAGAAGGCAAATATTCTAAAATTTTGGCTCTACTCTTGGGGGATAAAATTAAATAGTTATCCATAAACATTCCTTTTAAATTATGTAACATAAATTTATATGCCATCATATATAAAACTGATAGTTTTCAAAGTTTCTAAATACAATAATATTTTATCAGCAAAATATTAAAAAATCATAAAATATTTTTTTTGTATTTTGACCGAAAACATCAAAAAAACCTATTTTTTGTTGAAAGGAGGTAAGCATGAACTTTTCGCAAGACATTTTACTTGTACTTTTAATTTCAGTTGTTGCATCGGCAACGGGAACAGACTTAGCAACAAACTCTAACATTCTTTTAATTCTTCTTTTAGCCTTGTATCCAAGTTTTAATAATGGTTGTCAAAATTCTTGTGGTTGTAGTTGCAACAATAGACTTTTTTAAAAATATAGAAAAAATTAAAAAAAATACCATTTTTTAGCAAAAAAAACATACTTTTTTTGATGTTTTAAGAATATTTTGTTTTAACTAGTTTATAAACAAAAGACATAGCGTACATAATTTCAATTATAAAAATAAAAAACAAAATAAATTTTTGTTTTTTATTTTGTTTTTTTATAATTTTATTGCACAATATAAACAAGGAGGAAAATTATGAAAATTAAAGTTGTTCAATATGGTGTTGGAAAAATGAGCAAATATACTATGCGCTATGTTATTGAAAAAGGCTGGGAAATTGTTGGGGCATTTGATATCAATCCAAATCTTTTTGGAGTAGACATCCAAAAAGTTATGGAAACTAGTAAACCTTATGGAGTAAAAGTTCAACCACACACAGAATTTGAAAATTTCTTAAAAGAGCACAGACCAAATGTTGTTATAGTTACTACATTAAGTTTGTTTCAAGATGTTTATCCATCACTTGAAATTTGTGCAAAATATGGAGTAAATGCAATAACAACTTGCGAAGAAGCATTTTATCCACAAAACAGCAACCCTGTTTTATATGATAAACTTGATACAATTTGCAAACAAACAAACTGCACAATAACAGGTAGTGGATATCAAGATGTTTATTGGGGCAATCTTATTGCATGCATTGCAGGTTCCACTCATGAAATTAAAAAAATTGTTGGCAAAAGTAGTTATAATGTTGAAGATTATGGCATTGCACTAGCAAAAGCGCATGGTGCAGGCTTAACTGTTGATGAATTTGACAAGCAAATAGCATCTGCCGATAGAATCAGTGAAGAGGAAAGACAAAAAATTATAAATGCAGGAGAGTTTATGCCTAGTTACATGTGGAATGTAAACGGTTGGCTTGCTGGAAAATTGGGTCTTCATATAACTCATCAAAAACAAGACTGTGTTCCTCAAATAGCAAAAGAGAATATGCATAGTGAAACTTTAAAAATGGATGTAAAAAAGGGAATGGTTACAGGAATGAGTGCCGTAGTTACATCTCAAACCCAAGAAGGTATTGTTATTGAAAGTCAGTGCATAGGGAAAGTATATGCAAAAGACGAGTTTGACTCTAATGAATGGACAGTTGAGGGAGAGCCTTCAACAACAATTGTTGTTAATAAACCTCAAACCGTTGAACTAACTTGCGCAAGCATTGTTAATAGAATTCCAGATATTATTGATGCACCTGCGGGATATATATCAACAGATCACTTTAACATGCCAAATTTTAAATTAAATAAAACATCGGTTAAATAGTTAAACTTTTATAACTAATTATATAAAAAACATCGGCTATGCTGGTGTTTTTTTATATGACAAGTTAAATTCTATTATATCGGCAACACGAAATTGTGCATATCCTAACATTGCCAATCTTCGTTATTTTAATGGTTCTATTTTTTGCAAATACTTTCATTTGCTCCATCTCTCTATTTTCTTTCAATAGATTTGCAATATGCTCGGCTATCGTCCTTTTATGTTTTTTTGCAGTGTGAAAAATAATATCCGCGACACCACAATTCTCTATTTATACACCAAATATATGTTTGTATTTTTTTAATATATTAAAATACTACTAATACTAATAAAGAATAATTCTGTTAATCAAGAAACTTAAAAATTAATACCCAGATATTTTGGTGAGGGGTGTATATTACAAAAAGCGTATAAAATATATTATACGCTGTTTTTAAAACAAATTATAACCCATCACATTTACAATTATTATTGCTCCACTGTTAAACACATTTACTAATGAAGAACTTTCTATTTGATGTTGCAAAATTTGATTTATACCTTCAAATTCCATTAATGATAAAATTACAAAAGAAAATATACTAACAATCATAACGCCTTTAAAAAAGCCTAAAAATAGCCCACAAAATCTATCAAAAGATCCCACATCGAAAAATTTTTTTAAATTTGTTGATAATTTTTTTGCAATAATTTTCAAACACCCCTTAATAAAAATTGCCAATATAACAAAAGAAGTAACATTAACAACAAAAGAGGCAACACTAGAATTTAACGAATTTTGATTAATGTGCAAAAAGAATTTAATAACAAGCAATAATTTGCTATTGCTGTTTACAAAATCATTCAAAATTGCAACATCTTTTACATACAAACCTTGATTAATATCAAGTTCAAAAATTTTATTTATTATATCTACAAAAGATGGCAACAATAAATAAGTTAAGTAAAAAGATAAGAAAAAACACAAAATGGAGAACAAGGAAACAAGCATTCCTTTTTTAAATCCTTTTGCTGAATGTAAACATAAAAAACCAATTATTATTGCATCAATAATCATTTTATAATTATTGCATAATAACCTTTGTTTTATTCAAAAAGAAAAAATAAATCTTAAAACCATAAAAATGGGCTTTCAAAAATCTTAATTTTAAGGCATTTTTATGTTTTAAAACGAGTATTTATTCGCACAAAAAAAAATTAAGCGTGGACTTATTTTTTTATTGTTTGCCATGATAACCATTGTCTCGTCCTATACAATATTTAACAAAAAATTTAAATGAAATTGATAAATAATAAATTATATGTTTCACGTGAAACATTGTGAAATTAGCATTAAACTCAATAATTAATTGTTTCACGTGAAACATTCATTAATAATTTACAATTTTAACAACAAAATGTTTCATGTGAAACATTCGTTCATATCATTTTTTATTCTTAAATCAAAATTTAATTGTTAAAGCATTTTAAATAAAATTTTTATGATGCGTCATTTATAATTTGTGCAAAGTTTTGTTTCACGTGAAACATTTTTTGTGTAAGTGAAATATAAATAAATAAAAACAAACCATTTTTTTATATTAAAATAAAAAAACATATCAATAATGATATGTTATATTCTTTTTTTGTTATATTCGCTTAAATCTTTAAGAGTTAATGTTTTTGTTTTTAAAAGTTCAAGCAGTTCTGCGATTCTATCCAAATCATCTCGTGAATAGTAATCTATGTATATTCTTCCCTTTTTGTCACTTCCAATTGCCGATACCTTTGTTGAAAAAACTCTCTGCATTTCATTTATAAGTTCTTTCAATTCCATGCTTTGTTCGGGTGGGGCATTTTTTGTGCTTGCCTTTGGATTGATGTATTGTTTTACTAGTTTCTCTAACTCTCTTACAGTTATTTTCCCATCACATGCAGCAATAGCAAATTTTAATTGTGCTTTTGGGTCACTTATAACCACTAAACATCTTGCGTGTCCTGCAGTTAATTTGTTATCTTCTACAAGTTTTATGACTTCTGGACAAAGAGATAGTAATCTTAATGTGTTGGCAATATTTGGTCTACTTATTCCAATTCTGTCGGCAACTGTTTCTTGTGTAAAGTTATATTCTTCCATAAGTTGCTTTATTGCTCTTGCAGCTTCAATTGGATTTAAATCTTCTCTTTGCAAATTTTCAATTATAGAAATTTCTTTAATTTGTCTTTCTGTATAATTTTTAACAACACATGGAACAGTATCCAATCCAGCAATTTTGCTTGCTCTCCATCTTCGTTCTCCGGCAATAATCATATAACCATCTTCTTCTTTGTTTACTACAATAGGTTGTATTATCCCATGAGTTTTTATTGATGTTGCAAGTTCGTTTAACGCCTCTTGGTCAAAGTTTTTTCTTGGTTGGTTTGGATTTGGATGTATAAGATTTATATCAATTTCATTAACACCCACTTCTTTTTTTGCTTTTTGATAAGCGTCATTTCCAGACAAAGAAGAAGCATTTTCCTCTTGATTGAGTTGTTCAACTTCTTCATCATATATTGATAATAGTGCCCCTAATCCTTTTCCAAGTCCCATTTTCTTTTGCATATATTATTCTCCCCTTAATTTAATTTTTGTGTTTTTGGTTATTTTATTATAACTAATTTTGTTTCTATCTAAAATTTCTTCTGCCAAACTTTGATATGCAACTGCTCCCTTTGAAGATGTGTCATATAAAAGTATTGGCACACCATGACTTGGTGCTTCCGCCAATCTTATATTTCTTGGAATATATGTATCGTATACTTTTGTGTTAAAAAACTTTCTAACTTCTTCGCTAACTTGTGCAACAAGATTTGAACGATTGTCTTTCATTGTAAGCACAACACCCTCTATTTTGAGTTCAGGATTTAAATGATGAATAATTAGTCTTATTGTATTCATTAACTGAGTTAAACCTTCAAGAGGGAAAAATTCACATTGAATTGGAATAATAACCGAATCAGACGCTGTAAGCGCATTTACCGTTAAAAGCCCAAGAGAAGGAGGACAATCAATTAAAATAAAATCATATTTATCTTTTATTCTATTTAAAGCATTTTTAACAATATGTTCTCTTGAATTCATTTGAACCAAATCTATTTCTGCACCAGCAAGATCAACCGTTGCTGGTATTACATCCAAACCAAAAATGCGAGTGGGAACAATTACCTCATCAACAATAACTTCTTTATCAATAACATTATAAAGTGTTTTAAGTTCATTGTTTTTTTCAATTCCAACGCCACTTGTTGCGTTTCCTTGGGGATCCATATCAATTATTAAAACCTTTTTACCCATTGCTGCAATATATGCTGCAACATTTATACATGTTGTTGTTTTTCCAACTCCGCCTTTTTGATTTGCAAAAGAAATAATCTTTCCCATTAAACCCTCTAAACTAATATTTTATTATATATAATAACATATTTATTCTTTAAAAATCAATAATTTTAAATGTAGTTAAATTTATCAACTATTGACAAAATATACCAAATTTATTAAAATGTATTTAGATAATTTTTACGAAAAAAATATTTTCAAAAAAGGGTAAATAATGATAGTAAACGCAAATGAAACACAAATATCATTTATAGAAGAAATTGGGAACATATTAAACAAAGAAAAAAAAATAAATGTTTCAACAAAAGAAAAACTTAATTTTTTGTTTATTAAATACTGTTTGGCTTCTTTAAATATTAAAGAAATAGAAGTTGAATATGTAAAAAAAAATAAAAACATACTAGGTGCTTATTTTCCAGATAAAAATAAAATAATGTTAAATTTAAATGCAATAAACAAAAATTATCCTATTGATGCATTTACAACAATTTCTCACGAATTAAGACATTGTTATAAAACAAATGAAAAAGATATAAAAAAAGACTTTGATGTTTATAACAAAAGTGGTTATCCACTTGATAATTTTAATTCATTTCTTTTTAGCATTTTAGATATAAAACATATTAATTTGAGAAATTATTATTACACTTCAAAAAAAGAAAGGGACGCTCGTGACTTTTCAATTGAAAATGTTAGATTTTTTTGCAATATGTTATTTTTAACAAACGAAAAAAATACTTTAGCGCATAAATGGGCTAAAAAAAGTCTAAAAAAAATAGAAAAATTTAAAAAGAAAGAAGAAAAAAATATAACAGAGCACTCAAACATGTTCAACAAACATATAAAACTTTAACTATAAATGTAAAAAATAAAATTGATAAACTTTTAAATATAAATGAATTTAATGTAAACATAAAAAATAAAAACGATTTAACACCTTTTGTAAATAAGCATATAAAAAATTATTTGGATGTTTATTGCGACAATGAAATTGTAAGACGTATATTAAGTTATTGCATTGACATCAAAGATATAGAAACATTATTAGTTTGTTTAAACCATCCAAGTTCAAATATAAACATATCTATGTTTGAAAATTGTTTGAAGTTTGTTTTAAAAAACTCAACATTAACTGACGCAGAAATTATTGAGCGACTTTCCAATTGGGACAAAGATGTACTATCTTATTATTTAACTAGGGATGATATAAAGATAAACAGAAAAGAAATAAAGCAAACTAACCAAACAAAAAACACAATATATGAATGTTCAAATAAATTAACAAAAAAGAAAAATCTTAAAAACTTTAAAACAATGGCAAAAGAAACAAATAATTTTGAAAAAAATATAAATTTACTAAATACAAACGAAAAAATATTATAAAAACTTGCAAAATTGCAAGTTTTTTTATTTTTTTTAAATTATTGGCTTTGTTTTTGCCATATTTTTATTTCTTGGATAAATTTGCGGTGTGTTTTTTTCTTTTTTAATTATTATATTAACTCTCACGCTTTCCATTTCTTTTATAAAAACACTTTGTAAATTTATAACTTTTCCACCTAAAATATTAAGTGCGTTTTTTGACTCTTTCAACTCTTCTTCTGCCTTCAAACTTTTATATGCAATCATAATACCGTCAATTTTTACAAGTGGCAAGCAATATTCTAATAATGTGTTTAATTTTGCAACTGCTCTTGCAATGCAAACATCAAATTGTTCGCGTTTTATTTTTGCGTAGTCTTCTGCTCTTGTGTGAATTACTTGAATATTTTTTAAATTTAATTTTTGGATTACACTTTTTAAAAAATCCACTCGCTTATTTAAACTATCAATCATTGTTATGTTTATATCAGGTCTTAATATTTTTATTGGTATAGAAGGAAACCCTGCACCAGCGCCAACATCCACAAGCGTTGCATTGTCTTTTATTGTGTTTATTGGCAATATACTGTCTAATATGTTTTTTATTGCAAATTCTTTTTCATTTGTTATATTTGTTAAATTCATAACTTGATTTTTTTCTATAACCAAATTATAAAACACTTCTAATTGATTTAATTTTTCATCATCACACTCAATGTTATATTTGCCAAACAATTGTCTAAGTATATCTTTCATATTTTTCCTTTTATTTTTGCAATGTTTTTACATACATAATAAGAATAGTTATATCGGCAGGGGATACACCTGAAATTCTTGAAGCCTGACCAATGTTTAACGGTTTAATTTTGTCAAGTTTTTGTGTAGCTTCTATTCTTAAACCTTTAATTTTATTGTAATCTAAATTTTTTGGGATTAACAAATTTTCTTGTTCTTTAAATTTTTTTATATCTTCCTTTTCTTGATTTAAATAACCTTCAAATTTTACTTCTGTGTTTACATATTCTAAAACACGCTTGTCAAACTCATCAAACAAATGATATTTTTCATTAACCTTAAAAATATCTATATTGCTTCTTTTAATCATTTTATATACTGTTTGAGATGTTGTTGGTATGGACTCGTTGTTAAGTTTATAAAAGTCTTCTAATTCTTGTGATATTTTTATTTTTGTTTGCAAAAGTTCGTAAACTTTTTTTATTTGTTTTTGTTTTGCTTCAAAAACACCCCATCTTTCTTTTGTTACAAGTCCAATTTCTTTTCCTATTTTTGTAAGTCTTACATCAGCATTATCTTGACGCAAATATAATCTATATTCTGCTCGTGAAGTCATCATTCTATAAGGTTCATTTGTTCCTTTTGTAACCAAATCATCAATCAAAACACCAATATATGCTTCATCTCTGCATAATATTAAAGGCTCTTTATTCTCTAAATATCTACTTGCGTTTATACCTGCAATAAGACCTTGTGCTGCCGCTTCTTCATAACCACTTGTTCCATTTACTTGACCAGCAAAAAACAGTCCGTTAATTGTTTTATATTCCAAACTTGGTTTTAAATTTGTGCTATCAATGCAATCATATTCAATGGCATATGCATCTCTCATAATTTGTGCATTTTCTAATCCTTCGATGGTTTTATACATTTGTTTTTGAACATCAACGGGCAGAGAAGTGGAAACACCTTGAACATATATTTCGTTTGTATAAAGACCTTCTGGTTCTAAAAATATTTGGTGTCTTTCTTTATCACTAAACCTTACAATTTTGTCTTCTATGCTAGGGCAATACCTTGGACCTACGCCTTTAATTATACCACTATACATTGGTGCTCTTGATAAATTGGCTCGTATTATATCATGGGTTGTTTGATTGGTATAAGTTAAATAACATACTGAAACATTTTTGGGTTGATTTTTGGTTAAAAAGCTAAAACTTTGTATTCCCTCATCACCAAATTGTGTTACAAGTTTTGAAAAGTCTATTGTTCTTCCATTCATTCTTGCAGGTGTTCCTGTTTTAAAACGCCTGATTGTTATGTTGTTGTCTAATAAACTTTGAGTTAGATTTTCTGCTCTTAAAAAACCATTTGGCCCACTATCTTTACTATATTCACCAATTATAATTTTACTTTTTAAATATACTCCTGTACAAATAACAACTGCATTTGCATAATATTTTTCACCTTGAACAGTTTCAACACCTTTTACTGAATTATTTTCTATAATTAAACTTTTTGCTTCTGCTTGTTTAATATAAATATTTTCATTATTTTCAAGTGTTCGTTTCATGTTATTGTGATAAAGTTGTTTGTCTACTTGTGCTCTTAAAGAGTAAACTGCTGGTCCTTTACCCAGGTTTAGCATACGAAGTTGAATTGAACTTTTATCTGTATTAACTCCCATTTCTCCGCCAAGTGCGTCTATTTCACAAACAAGATGCCCCTTTGCAGTTCCACCAATGCTTGGATTACAAGGCAAAAAGCCTATTGCATCTAAGTTTATGGTGAGTAGTAAGGTTTTTTTATTTAAGCGTGCAAGACTTAATGCAGACTCACAACCGGCATGTCCTGCACCAATAACAATTGCGTCAAAAATATAATCGTTTTTTGCTTCCATGTGTTTAACTATTTTTTTGATAGTTCTCCTTTATATTATTTTCCTAAACAGAATTTTGAAAATATTCCATCAATAATACTTTCCGTTTCAGTTTCTCCTGTAATTTTACCAAGTGTTGACCAAACTTTTTTTGTTTGTTGGTCAACAATATCTGCCAACTGTGTTTGAGTTGAATTAAGTGCGTCTTCAATATCTATTAATGCTTGTTTTAAAATTTCAATATGCCTTTGATTTGTTATATAAACCTGAGAAAAATCTATTTTGCTTAATTTTGCAAGATTAATTATTTTTTCTTTTATTTCATCAATATTTTTATTTTCACTTGCACTAACTAAAATTGCATTTTCAATATTTAAAACAATGCTTTTATCAGTTTTATTTAAAACATAAACAACTTTTTTATTTTTAGTTAAACTTAAAAGTTTTTTATCTTCTTCATCTAAATTTTCACTAGCATCTAATACACACAAAACAATATCACTTTGTTCTATGCATTTTTTACTTCGTTCAATTCCTATTTTTTCTACTACATCTTGGCTTTCTCGTATGCCCGCTGTATCTATAAAATTTATTTTTATTCCTTTATAATTTATTGTTTCTTTTAATACATCTCTTGTGGTACCCTTAACATCAGTTACAATTGCTCTATCTTCGCCAATTAAACAATTAAGCAAACTGCTTTTCCCAACATTTGGTTTTCCAATAATTGCAACATTTATTCCAAATCTTATTTTTTCTCCCTCTTTATGAGTGCTTAGTAATTTTGTAATTTTATTTTTTGTATTCATCAAAACTTCTTTTACATTACTAATAGACTCAAATTCATCATCATGTTCTGGATAATCAATTGAAACTTCTAAATTTACTAAACAATCTTTAAGTTGGTCTTGAATTTGTTTTATTTCATTTGTATATTTTCCACTCAGCAAAAGGCTTGTAGCCTTTATTTCCGCATCACTTGTTGCATTTATCATGTCTATCATTGCTTCTGCATCATTTAATGTCATTTTTCCGTTTATAAATGCGCGTTTAGAAAACTCACCATTTTCTGCAAGAGTGCAACCATTATTTAAAAGAGTTTGTAAAACTTTTGTTGCCAAAAACTCGCCACCATGTATTTGAAATTCAACAACATCTTCGCCAGTAAAAGAGTAGGGGGCTTTAAAATAAACCATCATGCATTTTTCTGTTGCTTGATCTAATTTAAAATTGCCTAAATATAATTTTCTTGGTTCTATATTTTCTTGATTTAAATTTTTTGCATAAAAAACACCAAAAGCAATTTCTTTTGCTTTGTCGCCACTAATTCTAATTATTGCAATTCCACCACTACCAAGTGGTGTTGATATTTGTGCTATTGTTTTCATAAACATAATTATATCATTTTGTTTCCAAAATAACAATTATCTTTTTACAATAAAAAAATGCAAAATTATTTTTGCATTTTTTTATTTAATCCTTTGGTTTTATGATTAAAAATCTATGAGGTTCTTCGCCTTTTGACAATGTTTCAACTGTTTGACTGTCAGCAAGTGCAGTATGAATAATTCTTCTTTCATTTGCAGTCATTGGCTCTAATTTTAGGCTTGAATGCGTTTTTTCAACTTTTTTTGCCATTCTTTGTGCAAGGGCAATTAGAGAACTTTCTCTTCTTGCTCGATAATTATCACAATCAACTCTAATTTTTTTAGCATGTCTATTGTTTTTGCTTACAATAACACTTGTTAGATATTGGAGTGCATTTAAACCTTCGCCACGATGTCCTATAATATCGCTGTAACCAACAATATTTGCAAAAATTTCATCTCCTTTCTCTGTTAATTCAACATTTCCTGTTAAACTTGTTTTATTTAAAAGACCTTGAATGAAATTTTGTGCTTTTGTTATATCTTTTTCTTGTTTGTTTGTTTTTTGGTTTGAAGAAATTACTTCTATTTCTTCATCTTTGTCATCTATAGCACTTACTGTTTCTTGCTCTAAATCTTCTTTTGATGGAACAATTGAAGAAACCTGTTCTTTGTTTTTTAATTGTTCTCGTTTTTCATATTTTTCAACTTCTTCTGGTGATATAGACACAAGAACTTTTGCCTTTTTAAATAGTCCGCCTTCTTCAAGTATCTTTATATCAACATCTTCTCTCACTGCCTTTAATTCAAAAAGTGCATTAGAAATTGCTTGTTCTATATTTTTTCCCGTTGCTTCTACACTTAACATAAATTCCTCCTTGTTTAAATTCTTTTTAATCTATCGGTAGGTATTTTTTTGTTTTCTTTTCTTTTATCAACAGCATCGCCAATCTTGTTTATTAGTGGCATGGTTATTAGACTTACAATTTGTCCTGTTATCATATAAAGTGTAAACATTGTGGTATACATAAAAGCAAATAGAAGCATTATTATTGGCATTACAATAAGCATAACAACCCCACTAGATTGTCTTGTTCCTTCTTTTTTCATTTTTCTCATCATAAACCACTGATTTAAAAATGATACACCTGCACATAACACAACCAATATAAAGTATCCATTTACTCTTCCTTGTGTTGTTTTTAAAGGTTCCATAATTTGATTGTAAACTTGTGCATATTCTTCATTTTTTCTATCTTCTTCACTAAGTCTTGCAACGGTTGCATATTCCTCATAAGAAGGAATTGAATTTTTTAATGGACTGTCAGCAAGCCAAATGTTTTCTATCCATAAAAATCCTTGTTTGGTTTGTTTATAAACTTCTACAACATTTTGATTTGCTGCTATAATAACTTCGTTTTTTGTTGTTTCATCTTCTATTGCATTCATTTCTTCAATGAAAGGAATACAAATTTCATAAACAGTTTTACCTTCTTGATTTAAATCTAATCTATCTCCGGCAAATTCTGTTACATATGCAATTTGAAGTTTTTCATATTGGTCAGCAATTTTATAAGAAGCCATTGCATTCATTCCATTAAACAATGTGATAAATATTAAAAGAGTTAAAACCATGCTTATTAACATAATTGAACAAGAACCAATTGGATTAATTTTTTCTTTTTGGTATAGTTCCCCAAGTTTTTGATTTCGCATTTTTGCATCGTTTGCGTATTTTTTATTTATTGCTTCCATTTGAGGTTGGATACGCTTTTGCATATCAGCCATTTTTTTATTTGTCCTACGATTAAAATAATCAATAGGCGACATTACAAATTTAATACAAATTGTAAGTAAAATAATTGAAAGTGCAAATGAACCAAAAGGACCTTCAAAAGCAATAATAATGCTTTCCCACATTCCTTTTGGAACTTGAACTAATAAATTTGATATTAAATAATCCATTTACTGTCTCCCTTTATGTTTTGAGGTATTGGGTCAAATCCACCTTTTGATAAAGGTGAACATTTTATAAGTCTTTTACAAGCATAAATTGTTCCTTTAAAAACTCCAAATTCTTTCAAAGCCATAATTGTATATGTTGAACAAGTAGGATAAAATCTGCATGTGTGTTTTAAAAAGGGTGAAATAAACAATTTATATAAATAAATGCAAAACAACATAATTAAATAAATAGGGAACAACACAATTTTAAATATTATCATTGTATAACCCACATTTTTTTAAAATATCAATCATGTTTTGTTTTATTTCTAAAAAAGACATATTATCTATGCCTTCTCTTGCAATAAATATATAATTGTATTTTTTATTAATTACATTACTTAAACTTAAAAAGCACTCTCTAAGACGCCTTTTAATTTTGTTTCTCACAACACTTTTGCCCACTTTTTTTGATACAGAAAAACCCACTTTATAAGTTTTAAATTTTGTTTTTATATATACCAAACTCAATTTGTTTAAAACTTTTGTTTCGCCATGCTTGTAAATGTACTTAAAATGCCTATTTTTTTTTAGACGATTTTCTTTTTTTAGCATTTTTTCCTCTTAAATATTACGCTGACAAAACTTTACGGCCTCTATTTCTACGGCGTTTTAAAACATTTCTTCCAGATTTTGTTCTCATTCTTTCTCTAAATCCGTGAACTTTTTGTCTTCTTCTTTTTTTTGGTTGATAAGTTCTTTTCATAGCCATTTTTATTTTCCTCCTATTCTATTAGTAGTTTTATTGCAGACAGCACGACAAAAACAGAATAGTCTTGCAACTAAACTGTTTTTAGTATATATAAGTTATTAAACTTTGTCAAGAAATTATATTTATCTATATTTATATTTACATAACAAAAAAAACATCTTTAAACGAGATGTTTTCTTTGTTTTTAATTTATCATTCTTACTGGAAGTATTAAATATAAAAACTCTTCTTTTTCTCCATCTATTGGAGTTATTATACATGGATTTGTTGGAGATGAAAAACTTATTTTAACAAATTCATTATCAATTACTCTAAATGCTTCTAAAAAATATCTAGCATTAAATGCAATAACCAAATCTTTTCCATTTAAAACAATATTGATTTTTTCTTTTATATTTCCTATTTCGCTATTAGAAGTTAAATATAATGTATCCTCTTTTATGTCAAATTTTACAAGATTGTTTTGTCCTATTTTTGAAAGAAGAGAAGCCCTCTCCAAAGAATCTTGTAATTGGCTTTTATTAACAGTAACAACTGTTTCTTGTGAAGAAGATGATATTATTTGTTTATAGTTTAAAAAATCTCCTTCTAGCAGTCTTGTAATAATTTTAGTATCTCCTAAGTCTACCATTAAAAAGTTTTTTTGGACATATATGTTTATTATATCATCACTGTCATCCAAAAGTTTTGCAATTTCTCTTAAACTTTTATCTGGTACAATACAATTTGTTTCTACATTTGAAAAAGCCAAAACTTGTCTTGTTAAACTTAATCTGTATCCATCACTTGTAACTGCTTTAATAATATCTTTACCAATTTCCAAAAGACATCCTTTAAGAATTGGTCTAGAATCATCAATTGCAACAGAGAATATTGCTTTGTTTATAAGACTTTTAAAATCTACTTTCTTTATTCCAAAATAGTCATTACTGTTTAAAGTGTTAAAACTAGGATATTCATCATTTGCAAAACATTGAATAAAACCTTCACTGTCTAAATATTTAACATTTAATCCATTTTTGTCATTTAGTGTAAGTTCTATTTTATCATTTGTAAGTTTTTTAACATATTCACTAAAAAACTTACCTGGAACAACACATGAACCTTCTTCTTTTACTTGTGCTCTAATTTTCTTTTCTATTGACAGTTCTAAATCTGTTGCAGAAAGTGTAAGTTCATTTTCTTCTGCTGTTAGTTTTATCCCTTCTAAAATGGGATTTGTTGTTTTTACTGCAATTGCTTTGCTTACTTTAAGCACTGCATCTGATAAATCTAATCCATCACAAATAATTTGCATTTTTTTGCTTCCTTTTAATTTTTTTTATATTTTTTAAATAGTAGTATTATTAATAGGTTGTGTGGAAATGTTTATTATTTAAAATTTATACAATATATAGTATAAATTTTCAATAAAACATTTAATTTTTAAACCATGTTGTGGTTTTGGAATGTGGACAACTTGTTAATAAATTTTTTAAATTATCAACATTTTAACATTTTTCGCCAATTTGCTTCTTTAAATCGTTGATAATCATTTTTGTTTTGTGGTCCCTTTTTAAAAGTTCATTTATCTTATCTCGGGAGTGTATAATTGTTGTGTGATCTCTTCCTCCAAACAATCTTCCAATTGATATAAGTGGAATATCCATCATGTCGCTTATAAGATATATGGCAATCATTCTAGGTTCTACAATTTCTTTTGTTTTTTTCTTGCCCGTTATTTCACTATATTCAATTCCATAATAATCACAAACAGATTGAATAATTGTTTCGGGAGTAAGCCTTTCTTTTTGAACATCAAGTTGTTCTTTAAATGCTTCTCTTGCTTCTTCAATACTTGCAGATTTTTTGCCAAGAAGTGTTGCAAAAAAGTAAACTTTACTTAAAAGACCTTCCATTTCTCTTATGTTTGTGTCAACTTTTTCAGCAATAAATTCAATTACATCATCATCAATAAAATATCTTTCAAGTTGTGCTTTTTTTCTAAGTATGGCAACTCTCGTTTCGTAATCTGGAATTTGAATGTCTTGAATAAGTCCACTTGCAAATCTAGAACGGAGTCTATCTTCAAGTGTTTCAATTTCCTTTGGAGGCCTATCCGATGAAATAATTATTTGCTTGTTTTGTTGGTACAAATCATTGAAAGTATGGAAAAATTCTTCTTGTGTGCTTGTTCTTTTTGAAATAAATTGAATATCATCAACCATTAACACATCTAAATTTCTATACTTTTCTCTAAATTCTGCAGTACCTTTTACAGTTCCTTTTTCTTTGTTTGTTCCAAGAGATTCTATATAGTCATTTGTAAATTTTTCACAAGTAACATATTGAATTTTAAGTTTTGGATTGTTTTGTTTTAAATAATTGCCAATTGCATGGAGTAGGTGAGTTTTTCCAAGTCCAACTCCACCATAAATAAAAAGTGGATTTAATTTTTGACCAGGATTTTCTGCAACTGCTCTGGCAGCGGCGTAACAAAATTGATTGCTCTTTCCAACTATAAAATTATCAAATGTATACTTTGAATTAAACAGGCATTTTTCTTCGCCCAAATCATCTTCAACAATTGATTGGTTTTCGTTGGGTTTGTTTTTTTTCAAATATTCTTCTTTTTCTGTGGGATCTAATATCTCATACATTGTTCCATTGCCAAAAACACTTTCAATACATTCTGCTAGTTCTTTTGAATGATTTTTAATAAGTTGTTTTTTTGCAGTTTGCGAGTTTGCCACTAAAATAAGTTTTTCTCTGTAATCTAATGGAACAATGGGTTCTATCCAAAGTTCATAAGAGACAATACTTACCATGCTCTCAATTTTTGAAAGAACTTTTTCCCACAATTGTTTTAATTCTTGCATATTGTTCTCCACAATAAATTATAAAAAAAGTTATCCTAAAAGTCAACATTAAAACAACTTTATTTATATAATAAGTTACATAATATTGGTTAGATGTATTGACTTAAAAAGAATATTATGGTAACCTTTATTGTTGATTACTGTAAAAAACAAAAGAAAGGATTTTTATGGAAAATAAAACAATTAGAAAAATATTTGCAATTATCATAGTTTCTATACTGATTATGTCTTGTTGTGTAGGTTTTAGAATTTACACAGATAATAATTCTATAATTATTGACAATCCAACAAGCACGGATGATATGGAAGATATGTTTGAAGATAATGAAGAAGGTGAGAATGAACAACCAGACTCACCAGAGGAAGTAAAACCACAAGTGCCTATTTATTCAAATGGCTTTAAATGTGTTGCAGATGCTTATGCAATTTTGGATAATGGTAAAGGGTACAAGACAGTATCTACTTTATCGGCAACAGCAGATATTTTTGGCTTGGGAAAAGCAACTCAATCGGCAACAGAAACAATTATACTTTCTGGTGATTATTATTTAAAAGAAACTTATACTTCATGTACAAGCAGTTTAGGAAAAACATATTATAGATATTTCTATTCAAATGATGGTGGTCAAAATGTTGAATACAAAAAAACTTCTAGTTACAACGATAATATACCAAACTGGGATTATTTATTAGAAGAAGATGTTTTGCCAAAAGAAGAAATAATTAAATATGATAATTTAGCATATGATGCTTTCAATGTTAGAGCACAAAGCGATAATGCAACTTTGGTAAAATTTGACAGAACAACAAATGAAAAATATTATATTATATCTTTTATTTTAGATGTAAACAAACTTCCACAAAAATATATTGACAATGCAATAAGAGAAGGCAATTTAAAAAGCATGACAGTGAGTTCTTTAAAAATGACGTACTATATTGAAAAAGAAACATTGTATTTAAGAAAAATAGAAAGAAACGAAACATATACAATTGACGCTGGGGTAAAATTAAATGTAGATGCTTATCAAGAACTGATTGTAACAATTGTAGACAAAGAGATTACACCTGAAAAACCAGCGTATTGTGCTTAAAAAAATACGCAAAATTATTTGATTAATTTAGTTGAAATATCTATAATACTTACTTAAAAGGAGGTTATAGATATGGAATACAACGATGAAGAATATGAATGCGAAGATGTTGAAGAAGAATTCGACAACGGTTATGATGATTCATATGTTGGAAATTCCAGCATGTGGAATGTAGGCAATTTTTTAGACTGCGATTAGAAAAAAAAGTTAGAAATCAACTTGTGATTTCAGGTGTCACATAATCATGTGACATCTTTAAGGGGCATAGCGGAAATGTTCGCTATTTTTTTTTGCAATAAAAAACACACAACAAAATATTATAAATCTTGTTGTGTGCAAATATTTTGCCTTATTTAATTAAACTTATTTTATTTAACATTTCAACAACTTTTTCTTTTTTTAATATTGAACATATAGAGTATAAATCGGGAGAGTCTTTTAACCCAGTTATTGCAATTCTTAAAAACATACAAACATCGCTAACATTTCCTTTAAAGTTTTGTGGATTTTCTTTATAGAGTTTATTATCAGTTGCATATCCCAAAGAATTTGCCATATCTTTTATGTTATTAAACCAAGTCTGTTTATCATCATTTTCATTGTAAACATTTATATAACAAGAGCAAACTTCTTTTAGTTTTTGTAAATCTACACCATCAAGTTGATAGTCGCTTTTACTGTTTGGGTTAAATAAGTTGAACATATAGCCATATAAATTTTTAACATCGCTCCACTTTGCTATATCTTTTCTTGGTTTAGAATTTTCGCGATCGATATTCAACACTAATTTTGTGTAATCTTCATCTTTTGTTAGAATATTATAAAAATCATTATCATAAACCTTTGCCCAAGTTGTTAATTGTTGATATACTTCATCTTTGTTAAATTTGCTAATGCAATTTTTTGAAACATCATTTAATTTATTAAAGTCAAACATTGGATTGTTTGAACCTATTTTTTCTATTTTAAAATCAAAGTCTTTATATGATGTAAAAGCATTATTTTTACGCCATAATTCAAAATCACTGTTTAAAAGGTTTAACAAATATTCCATAACAGAAACAACAGGATATCCTTGTTCAATAAAATATCTAACATCGGCTTCTGGATCTTTTCTTTTGCTTAATTTTCTTTTATTTGAGTTTTCATCTAGTTTGCAAATAACAGGGGTGTGTGCATATTTTGGTGGTTTAAATCCAAAAGCATTAAAAATTTCAAGGTGAGAGGCAAGAGATGGAAACCATTCTTCTCCACGAACAACAATTGTTGTTCCCATTAGGGTATCGTCAACAACATGTGCAAAACTATATGGTGGAATACCATTACTTTTAACCAAAACAATATCCTTTGTGTTTTGTCTTATTTCACGATTTCCTTTTATTAAATCATGAAATTTAAAAGTTTTGTTTATATCTCCACATGACAATAACTTTAAAGCAAAAGGCTTTTTATCTTTTATGTTTTGTTCAATTTGTTCATAAGTTAAATTTCTACAAACATCTTTATCTATAATTGTTCCAGTGTTTTCTATTTGCTCTTGCCTTTTGTTTAATATGTCTTCTTTATTTTCGCTCTTTTCACAAAAACAAGGGAATGCTCTTCCAATTGAAACTAAATGTTTTGCAAAACATTTATAAATGTCTAATCTTTTAGATTGAATGTAATTTCCGTATTCCCCAATTTGAGGTTTGTTGTCGCCGGTGTATCCTTCATCAGGTTTCATATCGTAATAACAAAGCATATCATATGCAATTGTCCCAGCATTATCTATTAATCTTTTTTGGTCAGTGTCTTCCAATCTAAAATAAAACACGCCGTTTGTTTTTCTTGTTGTTGCTCTTGATATAAATGCACTGTATGCGTGGCCAGTATGCAAATATCCAGTAGGGCTTGGCGCAATTCTCATTACTTCCGCTTTATTTGGCAAATTTCTTTTTGGATATTTTTTTAAATAATAATCTATTGTTTTATCAACATCTGGATATAGCAACTCGGCAAGTTTTTTATAGTCCATTAAAAATAACTCCTTTTTAATTGCAAAGTGTGTTTACACTGTTATATAAGAATAAAATACTTTGGCTTGAAAAGTCAAAAATTTTATTGATATATGCGTAATTTTCAAAATTTTCTTCTATAAGTTTTGTTGTGTCAAAATTATAATTTCTTCCAAAATCTGCCATGCTTATTATATTTAAACAATTATAAAAGCATTTTGCATCATTTAAATAACTTTTATATAAAATTGTCCATTGTTCAAGTTCTTCAACATTTGTTGTGTTTTCTTTTTTAGTGTTTAAGTTTGTATAGTATTGCAGAACTTCAAAAAAACTATCATTGTTTAGTTTTACATAATCACCATTAAAAGAGTTTAAGTATTCAATTGCTGGTGTCAAAGTATTTATTGCACTTTTAAAAACGGCAATTGTTTTTTGATTGGTTATTTGAGTTTCTGTTAGTTTTATATATTCTCCATCATTTACAAAACTTGAATAATTTGGATATATGTATTTTTCACAAATGTTTAAAAATTCATTACAAAGATCAACAAAAACTAAACTTACATCAACATATTCTCTTTTAAATTCTCTTAGCACTTGCAAAGAAATGTCACTTGAAGCTTGGATTTCACTTGTGCCAACAATGTGGTTATCCAGATATTGTATTTGAGATTCAAACTCATTTAGTTTGTTTGTTGCATTTTTTAAACTTTTTTCAAAATTTAAATAATCTTTTTTCATATTATTTGGAATTTCTTGTGGAGCGTTTATAAAAACGCCGTTAAAGTTTGCCAAAAACTTAAATGAAACAACAAAAATTTTGTCATATATATCATTTAATTGAGTGTAAGCGTCCAATTTTGTGTTTGAACTAGAATAGTTTCCCGTTTCAATATTGTTTAAAATGGTTTGTATATTATTTCCATAAACAACACCGTTTGAATATTCTTCGTTTAAACAAACATTATTAACAAAAGTACTAAATTTTTGGTTTGTAGTTTCATAAAATTTGTCTTCATTATCGTTGTTGCAAGCAAATAAAACCATGCATGAGCAAACTAAAATAATACATATAGAAAATAATTTAATAAATTTTTTCATAAACTACCTCTCTCTTTACACCATAAAATAATTTTTTTGCAAAATAGAAGCATAATTTGTTAAATCTTCATCAAGGCTATTTGCAAAGTTTATATAATTATTGCATGCTAGTGCTTCTATGCAAACATTAAAATTTATATGGTTAAAACAATCTAAAACATAATTATAAAATTCAAGGTCTTCAAAATATTCATTTGCTGGATTAACAATGTTTACATCTACAAAATTGTTTAATTTGTTTGATGCGTCAAGTAAATCATCAAGAGAGATTAAGACATCATAATCTATTATAAATTTTGCTGTGTTTTCTGCCCATTTAACAGTTGTTAAAATGTTGTATCTAACATATCTGTTTGCATTTATTGAATCAATGGTAAATTTGTTAAAAATATCACCAACAATAGAGTAATATGTAACCAATTCTTTTGCAAAATCATCATAAAAATTATTGTAATTATTTATTTTTTGCCAAAGAAGTTGATTTGTTTGATAGGTATCGATTACATTTGGATTTAAATAATCATTTATATAGTTTTTGCATGTGTTGCTTTTGTCTAGTATCATGTTGTAACTTTCAGTTAATTTTTGTTGAGAACTATAAAATTCATCTTTTTCTTCTAAAAAAATTAAATTTTTTAAAAGTGTTTCTTTTATGTTTTCATAACTAGAAAAGATGTTTGAAAAAATTTGATATTTATATTTAGAAATTTCTATTTGTTGTTCGGTTTCTTCGTTTAGTGTTGAAAAATCTTTGTTTGTTAAAATATCCAATAAATCTTGATTAAATTCAATAACATCTGCACATGTGGAATTTTGGTACAAAGAATATGTGTTGTTGTATGGTTCTTTTAAATTTGGCTTTGGTTTAAAAATAAAATACAATCCAATTCCAACTCCTACAAGTACAATTAATACTAAAAATATTGTTAAAAATTTTTTATTTATAAAATTTGTTTTAGACATAAAATCTCCTTATTTTTATTATAGCACAAAAAAAACAACAAATCAATACAACATATACATCATTACAATAAAAAGTATTTGTCATAAAAAATTGAATTGACAAAAATGTAAATATAAAATTACCAAAAAGGAGAAAAAATGGAAGAGACAGTTATTTCAAAAATAAAAACTCAAATAGAAGAAATTGAAAAAAGAATAAAAGCAATTGCAATGCAAATGACAACAACTTCTCAAATGAGTGCAATCAAATATTGTTTAGAAGAAATTAAGCAACTATTAATAGATTTGGGAACAGAACTTGACACTCATCTTGCAGACTATTCAAACCATAAAGATGCATATAACCAACTTTTACAAAACTATAATAGTCTTTATGAAAATTTTAATTTACACAAACAAGGTTATGAAAGTTTGATTACAGATAATAACAATGCTCACGCAAATTTTCAAAATTTTATTGATGACCTTATAATAAGTTTAAAAGAAGTTGAAGCACAAGCCGACAACTTGCAAACAAGAATTATGGCTTTAGAAGAAATGCAAGGCGGAGGCGGGCAAACTCCAACTCAGCTTCAAACAGAAACAACAAATTTTGTTGATCAAATTGAAATAATACCAAATCTAAAACCAGGAAGTAATTACATATGCCCAATAACTCATTTTAAATGTGAGCCAACGCAAGAAATCTATATTAGATTTGAATTTGAAGGAAATGTAAGTGGAACTATAGTCAACAATTATATTAAAATTATAATGAATGATGAAGAGCATTATGTTGATTTAAGAAATATCACAACAAATGGAAATTATTATTATGATGTTTATACAACATTTGTTCCACAAAAAAGTTTGAATTATTTTTATGCACAAGTTCAACTTAGTACTACATTTACCGTTACAAGATGGAAAATTACAATAACGGCGAGAAATGTAACTATTTTAGGTTTAGACAGAGCAGTAAAAATTTTATGTTTTAATGATAAATATTACATTACCTATAATACAGGTGCAGATTATTTGTTGTATGGAGTTCAAAACAGAGGAGAACTGTCGTTGGGAACGGGTATGTTAAACAAAGTTGAAACAACAAATATTCTTAAAGATTACTATTTTATACATTTGGTACCAGCTTTGCAAAATGTGGAAGGTCCACTTGCATTTGACGACAGTTATTTAAATCATATTATGTTTATTTCATTAAGATCATCAGATATTCTTTCACCTCTAACTTTAAAATTTGATGAAGAAGGAAAACTTTCTCAAAATATGTCTTGGGCAATTAAATCAACAGTAATAGATTCTATTCCGTGCGGAATTGGTGATGGTTCGGAAGTTATTTTATCTTCAAGTATAACTGGTGATATTTCATTTATAGGAAGAGGAAATTTTTCAAAAATTATAAAATATAATGGAGAAAGATTATACGATCACTGGTACAGCGTTACCACAGTAAAAAATAATAATGCTAAAATTGGAGATGAAAACATTGCATACAATGGAATGATTGCTTGGAGAGATGATGGAATGAATGTTTATTTTCCAGAGTTTGATAACACATATTATGTTGAAATTGGAAAGGGAAAAAATGTTTCTGCGTATCTTCAAGAAGATGGAAGTATAAATGTTTACATTAATAGATATTGTGATGTGTATAAATATGTTATAAGAAAAAATTTTGATGGCATTTTTGAAGTTAGCAACATTGTTACTTGTATAAAAGGTATAACAAGATATGAAGAGTTATACGATGGTCAAGCACTTATATATAAAAACGCACAACACTATATAGTTAACGATTCTGATTTAATAAAAGAATAAAAAACACGGGAAATCTTTATTGATTCCCGTGTTTTTTAAATTTCAAATTCAAGAAAAATAACACTGTTTTTGGTTGTTGGATAAAATATTATTTTGTCGGTATTTTTGTTTAAATATTCTACCCAAATGCTATAAATTCCTAAGGGCAAACAAAATTCTTTGTAGTTTAAATTTGTTAAACTTGCAAATTTAAATGTTTGCTGAGTATAAAAGTTTTTAATATAAATTTTATTGGAATTGTGATGCACTTGCAATTTAAAAAAGTTTTGTTAACAATTTTAAAACAACAATTTTTAAAAGCCAAGCACTTAAAATTACAACAATAATTTTTTTTGCAAACAACTTTTATTTTAAAAGTGCAAACACTAATATGATTTTCAAAATTTAAATTTGCCTCTTTTTCATTAACGCTGTTAATTTTAATTGCCTTTGAAGATTTAATCATTTATTTTAGAAATTTAATTTAGATTTAATTTTATATTTGCCAGTTTCAACTCGACCAAACATATATATGCCTTGTGCGTTTGTTCTTGTTGTTGCAATTAAAGATTCTTTGTTTGTTTCTTCGTCAATTTTGTATAAACCAACAAATGCATTTGCCACAATTGTTCCATTGTGAGTTACAACACCATTTATTGTACCTGTATTTTCAACAGGGTTTATTTCAAGATATAAATCAGTGTTTACAATTGTGTTGTCTTTTGCTGTAATTTGAGTGTCAACAGAAGTACAATATCCGTGCTTTGAAGCAACAAGAATATAAGAACCTTCTGGGACATCATAAAACAAATACTCGCCGTCTTTTGCGCTTAATGTTGAAGCAATTGTTTCTCTTGTTACAGAATCTAAAAGTCTAACATTAGCATCACTTATAAACACTTTTTCTGTTCCTTTTTTAAATACAAAGCCTGCAACACAACACAAATTTAAAGCAACATTATAATCAACACTAAAATTAAATGTTTTTATTTCGTTTTCTTGTAAAAATAAATTTTAGGTGAAGTTAAAACAATTTTATCCTTTACGCAAGTAATGGCATAACTGTTATTTTTAAGCCCAGAAAAATTATATTTTCCCAAACTGTTAGTAAGAGTGTGCATATAAGGCACGCCATTGCTATCAAAAAGTTTAATTGTTGCACCTTCAACAGGATTGCCTGTTTGATCTAAAACTGTACCATTAATTGTACATGTTCCAGTTTTTGTGTTCTCTAGTGAAATATCAATTACTTGTTCTTGTGTGTCTACAAGATTAAAGTTTTCACTATAATTTAGGTCATACATATCTTTTTTTATTTCGCTCATAAATTTTTCTTTGTACCGACATAGCAGTATATGTAAATTTAAAAAAAATGTTTAAATACAAAAAACACAAAAATAACATATTTTGGTTTGTGGAGGTTAGAAATGGAAATGATAGGTATGCCAGTTACAATTGCACTAACTTATGCCATTGTATCTGTTTTAAGAGTAGCATTTAAAAAGTATCCAAATTTTGAAAACTTTGTGCCTTTAATATCATCTGTTTTAGGTGCTGTTTTATCAATTGTTGAATTTTATGCTTTTCCAAGCATTGTTCTTACGCAAAACATATTTCATGCTATTTTAGCAGGCTTGTTTATGGGACTTAGTGCAAGCGGATCGGAACAACTTGTTAAACAAATTAAAGATTATGTAGATGCGAAAAAACAAAAAGATGAGCAAAGCAAAATAGAGGAAAGTTTAACAGCAGAAGAAAACAAACAACCTGAAACCGAGATTGTAGAAGAAAATCAAACAATAGAAAGTGAAATTGTAGAAGAAAACAAACAAATCGAAGGCGAGATTTTAGAAAACAAATAAAAAACAACAAAAAACTCATTTATTTTAAATAAGTGAGTTTTTTATTGTAATATAAAACCCCCAGATAGTCTGGGGGTTCGTTTTAGGTTTACCGATGAACAAAATTTCTCCTTTTGTGTTAAACTTTTGTTTGTAGTCTAACAAAAAATAAAAAACACAAAAGGAGAAAAAAATGTCTAAACAAGTAAACATAAATAGTTTAGCACACACTTCTTGGAATTGCAAATATCACATAGTATTTGCACCAAAGTATAGAAGAAAAGTATTCTTTGGACAAAAAAGATTAGAAATAGGGGCAATTCTAAGGAGTTTGTGCGAATGGAAAGAAGTTGAAATAATAGAAGCTGAGGTGTGCCCAGACCATGTGCATATGCTAGTGTCAATACCACCCAAATTAAGAGTGAGTGGGTT
>CALWDY010000024.1 GCA_944376825.1 uncultured Clostridia bacterium | reverse complement strand
ATAGCGATAACGGAACGGTAATTTATAATAAAGAAATCGAAATTTCAGACGAAGAAAATAAGGACGAAGCGTCCTTGCGTAAACTAAAAAAATTGCCGTTTGAGTTCAAACGACAATTGTTTGGCGGGACAGTGGTGATTGCGTTTGAACACCTAATTTATCTTTTGAAGAGTTTTCAACTTCTTCAAAGTTCAATGTTTCTATGTTTTTTCCACCACTTATATTAAAATATGTTATTGTATGGTCATCACTTACATATACTTGATATACTAAATTATCAATAAGTTTTCTTTGATAATCTTTGTCGTTTGGATCGCCTTTTAATATTTCATCAATAAAACATAATAAATCTTCTTTGGTGATTCGGTAACCTCTTTCAAGTTCCAGTTGTGATTGTTGGAGATATAAGTCGTTTAATAAGCACTCATATTCAGTCATTTTGGTTTCTATTGTTCTTTGGAGTAAAGCACTTTTTGCTTTAACAAAAGCGTCTGCAAGTTCTTCAACCTCTTTATTTATATTTGCTATTTTTGTTTTTATACTTTTTAAATTGACTTCATCTGTCTTTTTGTCGTAAAAGTTCAAAACATCGTTAATAGCAACTTCCACATTTTTTTCATTGCTTAAAAAATCTCTAACACAGTTTGTTACATAAAGTTCAAGAGAATCTTTGATTTCTCTTTTTTTATTGCATAAATGTTTTTTCTTTTTCTTACAAGCGTAGTAATGGTGTTGTTTTCCAAGTTTGCTAGTGCCACCATCAGAGTTCATTTCAGTTCCACAATGCCCACAAAAAAGTTTACCAGTTAAAAGATATGGTTCTCTAGCAGTTGCTTGACCACCTGCAAAATATCTATTTTCATTTAATCTTTTTTGCACTTTTTCAAAAATTTCTTTGTCAATAATTTCAGGGAAGGTGTTATTACACAATCTTCCACCAAAGTAAAATTCGCCAGTATATTTTTGATTTGTAAAGTATCTATCAAAAGATTTGTATGTGAAAGGTTTGCCTCTTAAACGAAATCCTTGCTTGTTAAGATTTTCAGCAATTTCTTTTTTAGAATAACCTTTAGAGTATTCTTCAAAAGCATATCTTAATATTTTTGCTTCTTCTTCATGTACAATAACTCTTTTTTCAAATTTGTTTGGTTTAGAGTTAATTGGTACTTGCTCAATTTTATAACCATAAATCAAAGTTCCACCACAATATGTACCATTAGCAACACTTGTATCCAAGCCATCTTTTACACGCTTTGAAAGTCGCTTACTATATTTTTCAGCATTCCAATCTAAAAACATTTCATAAAATTCGCCACCTTCATCTTCTGCTATTGGCTCTAATGCTGACAAAACTTTTATACCATATTTTTCTTTAAGCATTTCTTTGTACATTATGCTATCTCTACGGTTTCTAGCAAATCTATCAAACATATATACAATGATATATTTGAAAGCTCCACTTTGTGCATCAGCAATCATTTTTTGAAAAGCAGGGCGAGAGTCATTTGTTCCAGTTCTTGCCTTATCATTATAAATATTTACCGTTTTTAAACCTTTACTTTCTGCAAATTCTTTACATATTCTTACTTGTGCTTCAATACTTTGTTCGTTTTGTCCATGTGAACTAAATCTAGCATATATAACGCAATTTTCCATTTGTAACTCCTTATATTTATTTAATTGACTTTTGCAAAAACAATAAAATCACTGATATATAAAATTGCAATGAAAAGGCGATGCTTTATGCTTAACGAGGGATAAACATCGCCCATTGCAATTTTACTAGAGCAGTGATACCAGCAAAAGCAAAAGTCAATTAAATATTACTTTCAACTTCCATAATGTCGCAAATATCACAATTTAATGCCATACATATTCTTAAAAGTATTTCGGTATTTACATTTCCACCTTTGCCTAGTTTTGCCATCGTTGCATCACTAATCTTTGTCATTTCGCATAGTTGCTTACGAGTGAGTTGCCTATCAATTAGCAACTTAAATAATTTCTTATATGATATTTTCATAATAATCTCCATTAATTATACTTTAACATCACTTAACAATCCATATCTTCCAGGTTTTTTGCCTTTAGTAAACTCAATTAAATTTACTTTAAAATCTGAATAATTTAATTCGGGTATTTTATTCTCTATAATAATAGTTTGTCCATCTTCTTGGTTTTTCATAATATAATTAATTAATGCTGCCTTCATACTTTCTGGAGCATATTCATCAACACCTTGTTCCAATGATAACAATGGTGAATCAACTACAAGTAAGTTTGGAGCAAATTGTCCATTTTCTACTAAAAATTTTCTAATGGATAGAACAATAACCATATTAATAAATGCTCGGAATCCTTTGCCAAAATTAGATTTTTCTTTTGAATTTATTATCGCATCAAAATTTTCTAAATTAAACACGGAAGTATTCAAATTTTCATATTTACATTCTTTAAGAATGTTTGTAAAAATATTTGAGAAATCATTTTCAAAATCTATTGGAAAATGTTCTTTTGGTTTATATTGTGAAACTTCAGACTTATCTTGTTCTGACAATTTTGTTAGTTCAACATATTTATCGGCTTGTAGTTTTTGTAATAAATCCATTTCATTTTGTAATTTTAATACAATCTTATAATCATTAAGTGTTTTTTCTATATTTTGTTGTTTTGGTTTTAGTGCATTTTTTATGTAATCATCTATATATTTCTTTTTTGTTAGTGCATTTTTTAATTCAATTTCATATTTTTCTTTTTCTTTTTGTGCATCATAAATAGTTTTAGATAACCCATTAATCAATTCTAAAATTCTCTTTAATTCATTATTTGCAGTTTCTGTATAAGATTCATGTTTCTTATGGGGTATATCATTATCACAATATGGGCATTTATCTATCACTGGTATTTTTTCAATGTTATTTTCTGCATCTACAATAAATCCAAGCCTTTCAATATCTGCAGTACATTGTTTATTAAATTCTTCAAATTTATTTAATCTAATATCACATTCAGTTATTTTATCTTTATAAAAAACTATTTTTGAAAGATAACTATTTTGCTTTTCCATCTCTTCAGATATAGCTTTTTCAATTTCGGTTAATTCGCCTGTAAGTTTTTTTATAATATTTTCAGCATATTCTTGATCAAAGTTTTTTAACAATTCTGTCAGCTCATTTTGTCTAAGAGATAAATTAGAAATTTCTTTATTAATATATATTTCAACAGCTTTTTTTCTTGCCTCTTTTATTTTTTTATCTTCTTGTGGGTTTATATCGTCAAAATTCAATGCAGATATCAAATAAATCAATGCTGAAATCGATGCAGTTTTTGCTGTGCTTTCTTTCGACATTAATATTGGTTGAGTTTGAATTATTTCTTCTTCACTAATAATAAAGGAGTGCATAAATGTACGCCATGTTAATCTTTGTTTTTCATATCTACTATTTTTAATGATAGTAGGTTTATTTTTTATTCCTACAAGAGGAAGAAGAATTTCGCCAATTTCTTTTAATGAATAGTCTCCGCTGTTAAAATTTTCGTCTGAACTTAAAACAGAAATTTTATTTTTGCCTAATTCTCTTTTTAAAGTTAAGCTACCATTTGAGGTGTTGATTAATAATTGAATCAAATCATACCCATGACTTTCTGGAATAGGATATTTATTACTGCTGCCGAATACAAAATCAATACATTTTAAAATGCAGGTTTTACCAGTATCACTTATACCATGAATAATATTAAGCCCTTTCTCAAAATCCATGTAAGAAGGTGTTTTCCCTTCGCCATAAATTGATAATTTTTTTAAATAAAATTTATTCATATATACCTCCATTATTTGCAACATTGTTAATGTATGAAATCAATGTTTTTTCTTTTTTTCTTTTGATGAAGTTCAGAGAATATTGCAACAATTTTATATAATCATTTTTATATTTAGTATTTAAACTATCAACAAACATTTCGCCATTTTTATTTATGTAATAACAAAAACCATTTTTGTTTTCTTCTACAGATATCAAATTTTGCAAAACTAAACTTTTAACGCTGTCTTTGATTATAGCTCTGCGTACAGTATATTCACAAAAGGCAAATGAGTTATAACCATTTAAATCTATTTCTGCAATTCCTAAGGTTTTACCATATATAGTCATAAAATCAATAATTGATAGCATATCGCAACTAATTGGTTTTTTGTGTGTATGTAAAATAAGTAAAACTCTGATAGAGTTTTCAAATACAGTATTAAATATTTTCTTCATCATTCACCACCCAAGTTAAGCGTTTATCATTTACTAAAATATGACATATACCTTTTTTCTCACTAGAGCTTATCCATTCAGGAAGTTGCCACAGTAAAGACTTTCCATGGTTTAATCTAACTGCTTGAGATAAAACATTCAACAATTTCTCATAACCATTACAATATATCATAGAAGCGGTATCAATAACCCCATCATAAGTTTCATTTTTTAATAAAGTAAATTGATTTTCATCATTTGCGTAAATTTCTCGTACTTTTCTATGAACAGCTTCAGCGCTAAAATAGTCTTGTCTATGTCTATTTAAATCATCTTTATATTTAGGTGGAAGATTATCTATTGTAAATGATTTTACTTTTTGCTTTTCAGCGTAAGTTTTTAATAGTTCCGTTATATATATACTTTCTTCATCTTCTATATTGGTGGGAGGAATTAATTTATCTGGCAACAGAACCTCTTGTCCATTAAGATAAATTTTTCCGTTACTAATCATAATTATGTTGCTTGACAGTGGTACGGGTAATTTATTGTCTTTGAGTTTATTTTCTCTTGTTGCAGCAAAAAGAAAAACTTTAGATAAAAACTCAGAAAGATGTTCTCTATCCGAATCTCTTAAAAGAACATTTTTATCACTTTCAACAATTGTAGGGTCTCCAATAATTAAAGCTTTTAAAAGTTCAATTGTTTCATTTATTTTAAGGATAGAAATTTCAGGGATGACCTTGCTTATAAAATAATCCTTAATGTTGTTGTTTACTCCAATTTTTGAAGCAGCATCTTTTAAATATTGAATATTATGATTTGAGTTAAATAATTTGTGTTTATCTGACAAATCAATGCTTCCTGAACCATGATTAATAAGAGAATTAACTAGTAAGTCAACAATAGCGACATTTGATAGCGATGTCGCATTTTTTAATATCTTTGAATAAGTTCCAAAGGACAAATTTCCCATACATACTCCTTATCTAAAACTTGCCTATTTTTTACCCACATTGCACCCAAGATTTATTTCATAAAAGCTTGTATCATATAGCCGTAAAGAAAAAAGGATAAGTTGTTTACTTAATAATCTAACTACATTATATCAAAAAAATTTGCGATTATCAAGTTTTTCTTTACGAAAATAAAGTTAAGGAGGTGACGAATAATGACGGAAATTAGAAATTCTTGTGGAAAATTGTTATGTCGTGTTGATTGCAACACAAAAACAGTTGAAATTGTCATTAAAGGGCAAAAGACACTTATTCAGTTTTTAGACAATGATGTCAAAGTTGAAAACATTAAAATAGCATAAATTGCAAATCAAAATTAAATATTAGTCCGCAGACCGCTAGACGGCATGGAAAGTAAATCTTTAATACTTTTCAGCCGTCTTTTTTGTTTGTGGAAACCGGCTCTGCGGATTTTGAAAAATCTAAGGAGTCAAATATGAAAGAAGTAAATTTTAAATTTAACGATGGAACAAAAAATACTGTAAGCGTAGAAGATGCGTTCTACAAAGAATACGAAAAAATGGAAGCTGAAAGTAAAAGAATTGATAGGAAAGAAACTCGTAGACACATTTCTATAAATGTTTTTGAAGAACAAGGAATTGAGTTTAAAGATGAAAACAGCTCTATTGAGGATAACTTATTAAATAAAGAAACAAAAGAAAGCGTTCAAAATGCGATAAAGCAACTTAGTGAAAAACAACAAGAGTTAGTTTATCAAGTATTTTATCTTAATAAATCTCTTGCAGATATTGCTAAAGAAAAAGGTGTAAGTAAATCTGCAATAACCCAACAAATGCAAGTGATTTATAGGAAACTGAAAGAATTATTAAAAAATTTTTGAATTTAACCTTAACTTTTACCTGTTTTCGTGGCTATGGGTAGAGGAACAAATCATTCCTCAAAAAAAAGGAGGTGCATTTATGAGTGAAACATTTCAAAAAGTAGCGTATATAGGTTTGCGCAATGACGATGGTAGTTATCTCATGAATGTGCCTCTTTATATTAAGGTAAGTGAGGTGACGAAAAATGGTTTGACAAAACAACAAGAAAGTTTAATTCACAAAATCTCAGAGATTATGATGAAGCATTATGAAAGGCAAATTAATGAAGAAATAGCTAAAAGGAGAAATGCAAATGAAGATATTTAGAGTTGAATGTAATTTTGGTTGTAAATATTTCAGGTGTAAAGATGAAGCATTTGATTATTTTCAAAAATGTAAAAACAAATGTTGTAATGTGAGTGTTTGGTTAATGACTTTAAGCAAATCAAAATTATGCAATAAAGTTACAGCAACACAAAGAATGATAGACTATTCGTTTACACACTTTCCTAACTTTTAAATCTAACTGCGTCAAAATTAGGTAAAGGTGGCCACCTACGCAGAGGGATTTTTACTGAGCTATCGGTTACGGGCAAATGTAAAAATAAGGAGATTTATATGGCAAAAAAAGAAAGAAAATGGTTTAGTCCAAATAAAAGAGCTAAACAATATGCCGAAGAATTAAAAGCGAAAGTTCATATCTACGGCAAGAAAGAAGGGCAGCCTTTGACTGACAAGGAAGCTTGTTTAAGAATGGGAGCTTTACAAATGAAAAATGACCATATTGGTATGTACAAATATACCAATGCTATTAAAGAAGGCAAATCAAAATCTGAAGCTAAAAAAATTTCAAAGAAAATAGGTAAATAAAAAGGAGAATTTAATCAATGGCAAATAAAGAAAAAGTTTTAGGACAAATAAAAGTTGAAAGAGAAACTTTTGAGAAAGATGGAAACACATACTTTTCATACTTTATAAAAGGTAAAATTCGTGGAAAAGATGTGAGAATTTTAGTTAGTCCACCAGACAAAGGAGGTTTTACAGTATTAGATATTGTTTTCGGTAACGAAATGCAAGCAGATTTAGTTGTAAATCCTTATGAAATCAAAGATGAAGCAACTGGAAATGTTATCAAAGGCAATACCTATGCAGTTCACTCGATTGATGAAAATGGCGAAGTGTATGAATGCACTATCAAACCTTTTAGACAATCAGATAAAGCATTGTTAAATATGCTTATAAAATAAAAATCTTAATTACGAGGAGCATCAGGTATATACATTTTCGTTTATACCTGATTATTCTTCAAAGGAGGCAAAATGCAAATATCAAATTGGATTGTTGGTGTTGTTGTCGGTTTAATTGTTTGTTTAATTATTGTTTTAATTTTGCAAAATACTGTATTTAAAGATAAAGAAATGAAGCTTTTGTATGTCATTATGTTTGTCCTTTTTGCAGTGTGTGGTGGCGTAGTCCAAAATAGCTATTTTACTGTTTCGGCAGATGCTATGCCTACGCCTCAAGAGCAAATTGAAGAAATAGATAAAACAATTAATGATAACTGGAAAAACACCAATGGTGGCTTTACTTTTGAACAGATAAAGAAAGCACAAGACGACAATGAGTGTCCTGCTTATGACGACCAAATTATTGACTTAAAATGTTATGATTTCGGCTCGTATATTGTGTTTAGTTACAACAATAGTGGAACATATCAAAACGCATTATTCTATAAGTCAAACAATGGTTTAATTTTAGATGGAATGATAAACACTTATGGTTCACTTACTGGTATGAAATGGTTTTTTGCTTACGATTTAAGCACTTTTAAATGGGTGCACGAATTAAACAAAGAGCCATATTACTATGAATACTACACATTCTTTGATGGTGGTAAATTAAATGGAACACACGATGATTTAATCTCGGTTTCAAGACAGACACAAAAATTCGTAAAATGGACTCACGAAGTTAGAACAAATCAAGATGAAATGGTTAGATATGTTATGACAAACGCAGCGAATTTAACTGCTAAAAACATAACTGCTCATTTTATAAAATTCGGTGATGTGGAATTAATTGGCACAGGAGCAACTGGTTTTGTAAAAATAAATACTTTCTATAACTATTTATATGAACAAATCAAAGGCGAAGGATATAACTCTTACAAGATTATAGACGGAACAAATAGCTTATGTGTTCCAATTCCAGAAGCTGAACAAACAAAATACCCTATAAGTGCAGATAAAAAGGCAGAATATGACAACAAAGATTATTATGGGGTTTACAGATGTAGCATCGCAGTTAATCTAAATTTTGTAAAAGGTAATCAAAACATTAGTGCAACAACTAAAAATGAAGATTATATTGAAGATTTAGAAGACGACGACAAAACAAAAGATAAAGTTAAGGTTGAAGATGTTGATCCAAACTACAATTTTTCAAAAATTAATTTAGGCTTTGTTGACACAAAAGATAGTGATATTTCAAATGTAAATTTACTAACTACACCAGTTGAAATAACATTTACTTGCTCTGATAAAAAACAAACAAAAACTGTTTTAATTGATAGCAAAGAAAAGTTAAATCGTGGTGTTAATGTGTTGCTTTCAAAAAATACAACTTGGGATTATTACATTGACAGCGAAGCATTACTTTTTGAAGATTTTAGAGGCTCATTTACTATTAAAAGTAACGCAAGCAACCTTACCTTTGATTACTACTATTTAAACAACTACACTATTGCATCAGTTGGACTAAATCCTATTGGAACAATAGATACAAGCATAATTGATTTACAAGCAAATCCTGTAAAAATTGTATTAGCAAATGCAGACCACACATATCAATTTGTATTTAATAGCAATACGCAGTTAAACACATATCAAAGTATGTTGGTTGAAATGGGAGAATACGATTACACAATACTTTCAAATCAATTACTTTTTGCAAGTGTTACAGGCAAATTAACAATTACAACAACAGACAAAATTATGTTGTTTAATTATGCTTTAAGCACTGCAAAAGACGCTTTAACATTTGATATAGGAATTACAAGCACAGGGACTACTTCAAATTGTTTTAGACTTTATAGCGAAACTTCAAATGTTACTACTATAAGAGAAACTTTATCAAGTGCAAAAGTATATCTTGTTACTTGTGTAATTTATGATAAAGATGGAAGATTGATGGAGTCATTTAGTCATACTCACTCTGTAACAGGAGCTTGTAGTGATACTTGGTATTCAAGCAATTTGGTTGCTGGTGAAAAATACACATTGCAATTAAGATTTACAGATAGAGATGATACAACAATGACATATCTATCAGATATCGCTGACTTTATTTTTGAGTTAAACAAAACTTATCAAGTAAGTTATACCGCAACAAAAAACTAAATGATGGAGGATTTTAATATATGAATTTAATTTTAAAACTGTTTGCCGGTTTTTTATCCTCTCTTGCAATAATTGGTGGGACTGCTTTGGCAATCCCCCAATCAAGAGAGTTTATATTCAACACGGTAGCACCTTATAGCCAAGTTTATGAAGAACAGGTAAATAAAAATACTGAACTTCAAGACGCATATATAGAAAGCCTTTCTGCTCTTAATACTACTCGTGCATCACTTATAAAGGCCGAGCAAAAAGCTGTTATATATCAAAGCGAATTAAACTCTACAAAAGACATTTTGGCAAGAACTAAAACTAATTTAGAAACAACTACAACTCAATTAAATTTAGCTGAAACAAACTTGCAAAACGCAAATTCAAATATAGCTATTCTTCAAGCAGATTTAAGCACACTACAAGAAAGCCATGCAAGAATTTCTGCAGAGTTAGACGAAGCTATTGAAAACAATTCTGAAAATCAAGTATTGATTCAAGAATTAAACTCACAATTAAGCATTTTATCAACACAAATGAATGAATTAGAGTCAACCATTGCAAGATTAAATGCTGACATTACAGAATATCAAAATCAAATTGCTTATTATGAAGCTGAAATTACAACATTAAATGGAACAATAAGTGATTATGAAACAGAATGCAACGATTTAAGAAATCAATTAGTTGAACAACAAATTGTAATTGATAACCTTAATGCAGAAATTGATGAAATCCTATATGAAAATATGATTTTAAGTTTTGATTCTATTTCAGAATTTAATGTTTACGATGCAAACGACAACTTGTTATTACCATTTACTTCTACTGGAACTTACAAAATTGCATTGACCGAATTATTAGGATTAGACATTACTCAACTTTATGCAAAGTGCTTTTCAGGACATTGCCATGGTGGATTAAGTAATTATGAAGACTATACTTTTGAATTAGAGGGAGAATTACAAATCCGTCCTCGTTCTTCAGATTTAACTGTATTCTTGTGGGACGCAAATGCAAGAACTTATGTTGACTTTAACGATGATAATATTCAAAGATTTATAGACTCTGGATATACTCAAGTTAGATATACAATTTATGCAGTCCAATACAGCAAAGGTGTAGTTACTTGTCATTTAAACTTCTGTGAAATGGAGTAATTATTGATAACAATAATATTCGCTCCACCCAGAACAGGAAAAACTTGCTTTATGACGCATATTCTAAATGGATATGCGTTTGAGCAAGAACGAAACAAACTTATGCGACAAGAAATAGTTAGAAAAAATCATAATGGTTTTAAACTTACAATCCCCAAACATTGTGTTTCTTCAAATTATGATATTAAGTTTAGAAAGTATGGATATTCGCCGAGATATAATCGGCGAATTAATCCATATAGATTAGGTTTTCATAATGAGTTTGTAAAAACACATTTCAACTTCCCGTATGAAGTTATAGGAATAACCGAAGCACAAAAATACCTTAATAGTCGTATGAGTATGTATTTCCCTGAATGGCAATCAAGGTGGTATGAACAGCACGGACACGATAGTTTAGATATATATTTAGACACTCAAAGGCCAATGCTTATTGATGTCAATATTAGAGAGCTTGCACAATTTATTGAAATAGTTAAATTAAAACTTTTCTATGATGATTATGGCAAAGTAAATAAACTTAAATGGACTATTCGTAGAATAGACAATTCTTCTCTTTTTGATAAATATATGGCATCTGGTAAAAAAGACAAAAGTTGCTATACGCAGGAAACTGTTACAGCAAATTATAATGTGTTTAAATTATATGATAGTCAGAGTTGTAAACCTAAATTCTACGATGGACATTTCAGCGAAGATTTTGACATTAATGAAAGTGAAGAATTAGAAGAAAGTTTAGAAGGATATATCAAGTATTTACAGGACAATGATGATGAACTCCCAGAGGGTTATTATCAATCAAGAACAGCAAAAAGGAGAAAAGAAAATGATAAATTTTAATAAGAATGTTTTAATCAATCAGACATTAGACAAGTATTATGACACCTTTTCTCACACATTAGACACAAATGATTTTGTTCCAGAAAAGTTTAATAAAAAGATAAGCAAGTATATATTCAAAAATATGAAGAAAGCATTTAAAAGAATAGACAAAGAAGATAGAAAATATCAAAGACAGTTTAGAAAGAAAGTTAAAGCTAAAAATAAAGAACAAAAAAGATTATTAAAATTAAGTAAGCCAAGAAAGAAAGGTATATTTAGCAAGTTATTTAAAAAGAAAGTTAGCGAAAAAACAAGCGCTGACTCTAACAATAATAACAGTTAAATCCAAAAGTCAGCGTGCATATATGAAGGAGCAAATATGCCGTTTGGAGAAACAAAAGTTTATTTTGATGGAAGTCATTACATTGCTATTCCCCATACTACAAGACCATCAAAAAAGCGTCCATATAAATTGGAAGAAACTATAACTGTTATTCAAGATGAAGTAAAGGACTCTGCTGAAAATGTAGAGCCCTCTATTTCACTTGATAACGAAGAAAATATTGAAGAAATTGAAAATACTGAAATAATTGAAGAAGAAACTAAAAATCAAGAAACGAAACCTAATACAGCTCGTCAAATGACTAAAAAAGAATTGTTTAATGAGTTGTATATCAAATACATTGATTACAAGAAAAAAGAACGCAAAAAACTTATTATTCAAGATATGCTCCCATATTTTGAAAACAAGGAACTATGTGTAAGTTTTGTAAATACAAATTTTGATAGAAAACTGAGAAACTTAATTTGTCGCAGAGTCCGAATGGTTAGAAAAGCAAATTTAGTCAACTTCAATTATTTTTGCACTTTTACTTATGATGACAAGAAACATACAGAAGAATCTTTTAAAAAGAAACTTAAAACTTGTTTTCGTAACTTGTGTTATAGAAACGATTGGAAATATATGGGTGTTTGGGAGCGTGCACCTGAAACAAAACGACTTCACTTTCACGGATTATTTGAAATACCAGATAAAGCAATGGTTGGTGAATTGTTTGAACATAGCGACTACAACCTTAATTCTCATAGAAGAACAAAAACAATACAAAACAGCTATTTCAACGAAAGATTTGGTCGGTCAGATTTTGAAAAAATAGTAAGCAAAGAAGATTTGTATAAAGAAATATCTTACATTGTTAAGTATTTAGAAAAAACGGAAGAAAAGATTGTTTATAGCAAAGGGCTATATCAATACTTCATATCAGACATTATGGATGAAGATATTGTTTGCACCATAGGTCAAGAAGATAAAAAACTATTGCTATTTGATGATTTTACTTGCTGGGACGAAGGTTGCCTTATGGGTAAAGTTAGTCCAAAAGTAATTGCTCAAATGAGAAAGTGCAATTAAATAAAAATTTTTGAGCTAAATTTATAAAGGAGGTAATAATCATGAAATGGTTTTTTCTTAAACTAAAGATAAAAATATGATATTGAAAAAATCAACTATAAAATATTTGTTTAAATTTTTTTACATTGTTAAGGAAATAGCAATTTTCATTAAAGCAATGGATTAAATCGGCAACATAAAAAATTGGGTTTTGCAGAAAGCCTGCGTGCAAACCCAATTTTGTTGCCGATTCCTTTGCTTTAATTTCACTTTTAATTGTTTAGTGGCGTGTGCTTGTCTGCCGAGCGAAGCGAGGCACTTGTTCAAGACAAGCACACGCCACGATCTCAAAACAATAAATTTTAATCTAAATTTATGTTATACAAATCTTCAAACAATGGACTATTAAAAAAATCCAATACAGTCATTTCTAACGATTGGATTATTAAAAATAATGTTTTTAAGTTACAAGAGTTGTTTACATTATTTAACAATGCTTTCATTGTGCTATGACTAATACAAGATATTTGTTCCAACTTATAGATAGTCATTTGTTTTTTGTTTAAAACTTCTCTTATTCTCAAAGATACACATTCACTTGTGGTCATAATTTCCTCCTAATAAATTTTAGCAAATTAACATTTACTTTTAGAGGAAAGCCAAAAAATATATTTATTCTAACTCTAAATCTTCACTTTCAAAGATTGGGTCAGAAAAGAATTCGCCGACTGTCATACCAAAACTGCGAATAATCAAAACAACAGTTGTCAAATTACAACTTTTATATTTGTTATTTAGAAAAGCTTTCATTGTGCTGTGATTAACACCTGAATTTTGTTCTAAACGATATTGTGTCATATTTCTTTCTTTTAAAATTGCTCTTACTCTAATAGCAACTGCTTCGCTTAAAGTCATAATTAACTCCTATGGGCATTTTTATGTAAGGATATTATAACACCCATTTATTTTAAAAATACGGTATAAAAATGCCCAATCTGTTGGATTTTTATCTATTTTGTGCTAAAATGGGTATATAAATACCCAAAAGGAGCAATATTATGTTTTTTAAAAAGAAACTTATATTTGACATTGTTAAAGAGTGTGAAGAAATTGATGAGCAACTAAAACTTATCACATTATGTTTTACAGGTCATAGAAGCCAAAAATTGCCTTGGCGTTTTAATGAAGAAGATATACGCTGTAAAGACATGCGAAAAACAGCAAAAGAAAAAATAGAACAATCTATTATTGATGGATATGTTTACTTTATATCTGGTATGGCATTAGGTTTTGATATGATTTGTGCAGAGATTGTATTGGAGCTTAAAAAGAAATATCCTCATATTAAGTTGGTTTGTGCTATTCCCTGTAAAAATCAAGATAAGTTATGGAGTGATGAGTATAAAAAGAGATACCATAAAATATTAAGCAAAGCAGATACAATAAGATACATTGCTGAAGAATACACAAAAACTTGTATGTTAGAAAGAAACGATTATATGTTAAAAAATTCGTCAAAGGTTATTGCCTTATTCAATGGTCTCGCTGGTGGCACGAAGTCAACAATTTTAAAAGCTGAAAAAATGGGTTTGAAAATCGAAATAATACAAATTTAATCATAATGAGTATTTCAAAATTTTTAGATTAATCTAAAAATTATTGTTATATTATAAAAAATATTGTATAATTTATGCAATAATATATTTTTCTTAACGAAGGAGCTTTTATGAAAAATAAGAAAATAACTATAATACTTACATTTTTATTGATAATGCCTATTATGTTTATATTTTCAGGTTGCATCAATAACGCAAAATACGATATAAATTTTGTGGTTGATGACGCCATATATTATTCCATCAATACATCTGGGAAAGAGGTTATTTCTTTACCGGAAGAACCGGAAAAGGACGGGTTTGTGTTTGATGGATGGTATTTGGATTATAATATCTGGAGTAGGCCATTTACGGACAACTCATTATTAAATAATTCATTATCTACTGATATGTTTGTATACGCAAAATGGATTGATAATAATTCACCAAAAGGGACTCAAGCAAATTTTGACGGCTTTAAAAAAGAGGATGAAAGCACATATTCTCTGAAGGTAAATAATAATGTCGAAACATTTAATTTTGGTAATGTTGTAGATGTTGGTTCTGCGAGCACTTGGACATTAAGTAAAGATGTATTGGCTCAAAATAATATTCCTAGCAAGGTTTCAACTCTTGAAATTGGAGATAACACTTATTATGTGCTTGTTACTGATGAAAGTGGAAATGTTAAATTATATACATTGAATATTCGTAGGTTACCAGTGTATGATGTAACCTATTCTAATACATTGGGTACTATTTATCAAACGATTCAAATTCAGGAAGAAGGATTAGCCGAAGCTATAATTTTGGATGAAATTAGAGGGTATACATTTGATGCTTGGCAGTATGATTTTACAGAACCCATAATGTCAAATACAAATATAATTGCAGGTTTTAATGCTAATCAATATAAAATTATTTATCACTGTAACTACAATGGAAATACAGAAATAATTGAACAAAGTGTTTTATTTGATCAAAATGTGACATTAAAATCAAATAATGTCTTTACTCGTAATGGTTATTCAATTAACAGGTGGAGTGCAACAACAAATGGAAATAATACAAATTTAAATTTTTATACAAATTCTAAGTATAAGTATAATTTGATTGAAAATTTAGAATTGTACGCACAATGGGGTTTAATCAACTACCAAATAAATTATAATATCAATGTTGGAACAAATAATGTTAACAATCCAAATACTTATACTATTGAAAATGATGACGTGACTTTGCAAGATCCGACAATAGTTGGATATGTGTTTTTGGGTTGGTATACAGATGAAAATTATAATAATAAGATAGAAACTATAAGTGCTGGTAGCTATGGAAATTTAAATCTATATGCAAAATATGAATTATTAAATATTGGACTTGAGTTTTCATCTTCTGGTTCATACTATCAGGTAACCGGATATACTGGAAATGATTCAAAAATAATTATACCTCAGTATCATAATGGAAGATTGGTAGAATCAATTTCAGCCAGTGCTTTTTGGAATTGTAATATAACAAGTATTTCAATACCTGCAACGATAAAGCAAATAGGAGAAGGTGCATTCTATGGTTGTAGCAGTTTAAAAGAAATTGTCCTTCCATTTGTGGGTGGCAGTAAAAAAACTCTTAGCGACTATAATCGATATCCATTTGGGTACATTTTTGGGCGGGCTTCATTTAATGGTTCTATCGCAGTAGAGCAAAAATACTATGGTGTACAAGAAACAACATCTAATACCTATTATATTCCAACAAGTCTTAAATCAGTAACTATATTAGGTGGATATATAATGTCATATGCTTTTCAAAATTGTAGTTCTTTAGAAAGTGTAAAATTACCAAACATTACAAGTATAGGAGAGGCTGCATTTTGGGGATGTAGTAGTTTAATTAATGTTGAAATGCCAAGCTGTTTGAATAATATTGGTAGTTATGCATTCAAAGATTGCATTAGTTTAAGTTATATTAATATTTCAAGAAATGTAACAACTATAGAAGATTATGCATTTTGGGGTTGTACTAGTTTAGAAAGTGTTACAATTCCAAGCAGTGTAACAAGTATAGAATGGCGTGCATTTTATCAATGTGTTAAACTAACAAGTGTTATATTTGAAAATACAAATGGTTGGAAATCTGGTTCAACACCATTATTAAGCGATGATTTAAAAGATGAAGCAATTGCTGCAAGATATTTGCTTTCAGATTATTCAAGTTTTGGCTGGACAAGGACTTAATAGATTATGAATATATAAAAGATAAGTTTAAAAAGAAAATCAATTTTGATAAAAAATACTGTGAAATTGAAGAGGTGTAATATGAATTATAGTAATTCGTGGTTTAAAAACTCAACTATTGAAGAACTTGAAATTGAAAGAGAAAAAGTAAGACAAGCTTATTGCTCTGCTGGGAATGATTTTAATTTAGCTTGTGAGTTACAAAATCTTTTATTTCAATTTGATGAAGAAATAAGCAAAAAGACCACCAGTAATCAACAAGATTATAAATATCCACCAAGGCGTGAACATGGGTGGTATTTACCAAATGATGATGAATAAATAGCATAAAAATAGCCGAGAGTTTTTACTCCCGGCTATTTTTGTTAAATAATTTGTGTATTATCTGGTATATAAATTTTATCTGCAACTTTTATTGCTTTATAAGTAATGCCATTTACATTTTTTTCTATATATTCAGGCGTTCCGTCAGCAGTTGCTCTTAAAATAATATGTTCGTTATCTTGTGCAACTTTTTCTATGTTTATATCAATCATAGCTTCTTCTTTGCTAACTTCAATAACTTTAATACCTTTTTGCACTAAATAGGCACTAAATTGCCATAACTTTTCAAACATTCCATTTGAATCTAAAATGAAGCAAGATTTTAATTCTTCGCTATAACCTGTAATTCTAAAATAACCCTGACGGGTTGTTAGGTTGCAAAATTTGTCTGTGCAAACGCTGTTTTCACCCTCAAATTTTTTATAATAATTCATTATTTTTTCTCCTTTTAAGCAACTACCACAGCTTTTAATTTTCTTTTAGCGTATGGTAGCCATTTTTTATTTATAAATTCTTGCACTTCTTGTTGTGGTTTTGTATTATGCTCGGCATAACATTGAAGTATTTTGTTTGTTTTAAGTGAATATTCCACAGTAACAAATGGTATTTGTGGATTGCTTTTATTTCTAACAAAGAATATTAAACTTTCTTCTCTTATAAACTTTTGGTCGTAACCCATTTTACCAACGCAGTGATGTAAAATATTGCCTTCGTTTATTAAATCTGCCGGACTTTGAGCAATAATAACACAATACGCATCGTTTAAATTTCTCTGCATTTGTTGATATTTACAAGCAATTACACCAAACTTTTTATAAAGTTCTTCTCGTTCTTTTTTATCAGCCATTATTTTCGCTGTGTTATATTCGTCCATTCTTGTGTCGTGCCAGAATTTAAAGTTGTGTGGGTATTTGTTTTTATCTAAACTCATATCAAGTTTTAAGTATAAGCAAGCTTTAATATAGTCGTTATAAGTATCAAATTTTATATTTTGTTTTGCCATATAATCTAAACATTTATAAACTTCTTCTTTTTTAATTATGCTTTTTGTTTCTGCATAATAGTTTGTGTTTTGTTCTAATTCTTTCTTTAATTTTTCATATCTATCAATAATTGCTATTGGTTTATTTTGTTTGTAAGCTTTAATTATTGAAGCTGTGTAATAATAACCTTTTATTTCGTTTTTGTTTTTGAATATCCACTTGCAAAAGTTTTTATCTTTTTTGCATTGATTTAAAATCATTTTGCTTGTTGCTAAACATTGTAATCCTGCCTTTGTTAAGTATTCAACTTGTGGATATTTTTCATAAAGTCGTAAATAGTTAAAAATATCGTTTCCTTCATATAATTCAATAGCCGAGTATTTATACTCTGGAAATTTGTTTATAAACTCTTTATTGATAATAGGACAGTGAATTTTAAAGTATTTGTCATCACTGTAATCCCATTCGTGAGATTCAAACCATTTTCCATATTGACCAATACCTTGCTCATACCAGCCAACTTTATATCCTGCAACATTGTAAAATACCATATCCTTTATGTAACATTTACTGCTATGAACACCGTGTAAGGCAACTTGTTTACAAAGCCATTTTTTGCGATAGTTTCTAACAGCAACTGTAACTCGGATTAATTGCTTTTTAAATTTAGTTAAGTAAGAATAAAATCTTGTATGTCCGTCTTGTGTTGAACATAATTTTAAATCAGTTTCTTTTATAATCTTTAACATATATTTTGGTATAGGTTTAAAAGTATCTTTAATCATTTGTAACCCCTTATTTCATTGTTAATTTGCCATCTAACATTGAATAAAGCATTTTTGCTACTTCAATATCAAAGGTTTTAATTTCTTCATTTGTTTCTATAATTTCGCCAGTTTCATAATCTATTTGGCGTGTATCTTCTTTTGTTTCATTTTTTAAAACTTCAAGCATTTCTTCTTGTGTAATTTCTTCTTTGGTATCTTCAATGCTTTCAGTTTCTATTTCGTTGTTTTCTTGGTCATTATTGCTTGTAAATAAGTCAAACAATGTTGTTTGTTTGCTTTCATTTTTAGGTGGTAATTTTGCCTTATTTTCGGTCTTTACAGGTGTTTTTACTGCTGGTTTATATTCTGTTCCATCTTCGTTGTATAAAGTACCTTCAATTTCATCTTCTTCAAAATAATGTATTAACCAACCATAAACAGTATTGTCGTCAACAAAAGTCCCTCTTGCACCTTTTTCAGCAATCTTTTTTGCCTCATCAGTTGCATATTTCCAAAAGCCTTTTAAATCTTTTTTATTGATAAAGGTTTTGTTATCTTTTACAACTCGCACGCCATTATTGATTTTTTCTGCAAGCATTTCACTCGCATTGTTTTCTAAATATTCTTTTAATTTTTCTTGTTCAATACCATTCGCTTTTATATTTAATTTAATCATTTGCATTTACTCCTTTTAATAAAATCAGAGAGGTAATCCCTAAAAGAACAACCTCTCCAAAGTATTGAATATTCAAAATAGTTTTTTACAGGTAATATATACCATTTTACATTATTTAAAATGTTGTTATGTTTGTCGCTGGGTGGAGATTTTTCGTATCTCTCAATTTCCCATTTTGCTAAATTGTATGAATTAGTAACTATATATCTTTGTATCTTTTCATTATCTCTTTGATAACAAACTTTATATCCGTATTTATTGTCTTTTATGAGCATTTTTTATCTTCCTTTTGATATAATGTTTTTCCTTTATAAGTTAGTTTTTCTATATTGTTTATGTAAATATCACTGCGGTTATAACCATCTATGTATTTAATTCTATCTCTTGCATCTTTATTTAAGCTATAACTACAAAAGTGCATATTTTCGCCAGTGTGATAAGGTTTATAATCAAAAGCAGTTGTTACAATTTTGCCTTCAAGTATTTCTCCATTACTTAATCTATAAAATATATTTACAGTTTTTGCATCGTTAGGAATTGAATAATTTATTTGTTTTGCTAATCTTAAATTTTTGTATTCTGGCGAAGTTTTAATTTGTTCTATAAACTCATTTTCCAATCTTTGCATCATTTTCTTGTATTTGATTGCATTTGTTAGGGTTTTATCTTTTGCCTCTAACATTTCAACATAATCTTTAACAGTTTGCTTTGGATTTTCTACAAATTTTATAAGTTCGCTAATATCTCTACTTTTAGATATTCCATAACTTAAAGATTTATCTCTTTGTCGTTTGTAATAATAATCACTTTCAGCATCACTTTTAGCACTTGCAATTTCGTTTTCGGTTGGGATTTGGTCATCTGCAACTGTATCTGCAAAGTTTTCATAAGCAACTTTTAACATTTCATTGTATTGATTGTTTATTTCTTCTTCGCTTATGCTTTTAATATCTTCACAATAGTTTCTTAAATAGTAATTTACAAAATATAATTTGTTTGTTTCAGTGTCAATAATTCCACCAAACTCTGCTTTATCGCATCTTCTTGGTTTTTTGTTTTCAACATAATCAATAACATATACATAGTCAAATCTGTCAAAATTAACTTTAAATAGTTTAGTTTCAAAACTATAAGCTTGTTTCTTAATTATTGTTTCTCTAATACTTTTGTTTTCTAAAAATTCTTTAATATCCATATTTTTTTCTTCCTTTTAATCTTCAATTTTTTCAAAATCTTCTACATTTACTTTTGTATACTCAACACCATATTGAAAATACAAATTATTTTCTTTATCTAATTTTAAGTCGTATTCAGTTACAAATATCTTTCCAGCTTTTGTAACAGCAACAGTGATAATCATTTTTTCAACATTTATATCTAAAATGTTAAATGTAATATTAAATTCACCATCAAATAAAGAAAACTCTTTTAAGTAATAATTTTTGATTTCTTCTTTTGTATTCATATTAAAACCTCCTTATATAGATTTGCCTTTCGGCAGGGGAAAAGTAGCAGAATTTGGGTTTTAACATTTCTCTTGTAATAAGTATGTAGGAGTCAACGACAAAGAATAAAAAATTGCATTCAAGTAGTTAAGAAGAAATAAAAAAAGACCAGGTTGAAGAAACCTAGTCTTTGAAAAATTATTTTAAGTTTATATTTTAAGCAATATTTTATTCCGTTGACTCCTACGAAAACTCTGCTACAAAAGACACAACGAATGGCAAAGATATATAAGGAGCAGTTATTTAAGTGACGATATTAAATTTTTCGCTAAATATTCATATGTTTCTCGTTGGATTCCATTAAACATATTTATTTTATTATAGAAATCAAGAGCATTAGCATCTTCGGTATAGTCTCTTTTAAAATATATCCAATCGATTTGACAAGTATTGTCTAATGCTCCTATGAATGCAATAATTAAAACAACATCTAGTTTATGCTGTAGTTGTTTTGCGTCGCACAATATTTCATAATATTTTAAATTATCAAAAGGCTTTGTGCCTACTGAAAAAAAAGTAATGCCAATGTTTTCATTTTTATCAGTTGTTAGTTTTAAATTTTTTGATAAGTCAAATTTGTTTTTGCAGGATTGTTCCCAAGCATACCAAAATCTTTCCATAAAGCCAGAAGCGCATTCTGGTTTTATTAATTGCAAAATTTGCAATATTTCTTTGTAATTGGGAACATTTTTTATTAGATTGGTTTTATACTTATCCATTAATGCCCAAAGACTTAATGCGGCCTCTCTTGTGTTATTTTCATTATAAAGAAATTTTGAAAAACTATCTGCAAAATCTTTTTCTGTTGAAATTTTAGAAATAATTGTAGAGGAATTTCCTTCGCCAATAAAATAAGTAGGCACACCCATTTGTAATCTTTGTTTAAGATACCCTAATATATCATATGGATGAATTATGGTTTCCATCATAATTTTATAATCATCAATTGAAAAAACATTAATTTTATAATCATTACATTCTATAACTTTTTTGTATTGTTTTATATTTTGATTATCAAAAATAATTACAGCATATATTAAGTAGTCTTTCTTTAATTCTACTGGTTGGTGATATAAATCGTTAACACTTATAGTATTGTTTCGTATACCTTTAATTGTTTCCTCGATTTGTGAAACTGCAGTTTTGTATACAACATCTTCTAACCACATATTATCATCATTTATTTGTTTTGTTTTATTTCGCTCTTTTATTTGTAACACAACATAAGTTCCTGCATATTCAAATAAACCATCACACAATTCAACTTTATTATTGCTTTCATTAAAATACTTCAAATTTTCATAAACGAAATCTTTGCAGAAAAATTTTGAACCAATTTCATTACATATTCTTTCTGATTCTGTCATATAAACCTCATAGTTTTAAAAAAATCGCGCCTGCAACACCGTTAGTGAATATATAAATTCCTTCGGTGTTCAAACGCGATGTTGCTTGGCGGAGAAGGAGGGATTTGAACCCTCGCGCCCTTTTACAAGCCTACTCCCTTAGCAGGGGAGCCCCTTCGACCTCTTGGGTACTTCTCCATGTAAATATTAAGTTGTTTTTTTACTTTTCTTTTATGGGGCGAACTTGCTACCTTAGCGGTGGGAGCGACGCATTAAGAAAAGTTGCCAGTGGCAAATTTTTAGCCAAAGCCTTTATGCAAATACTTTTGCATAAACCCTTCGACCTCTTGGGTACTTCTCCACGTTTTTTAGTTGGTACATTTTACACAAAACATGAATTATTGTGCTTTATTACAAAAGAATACACTTTCATAACACCATAAAAATAGTAGCATATTACTAATTTTGTGTCAATGTTTTTTATCAATTTGTAAATTTATTTTTTGTCATATTGACAAACTTTTGCTTATAATGTATCATATTTATAATTATATTTAGGTTTTTAGGAGGTTTTTATGTCATTGGGTATGATTTTTTCAATTTTGCTTATAAGCATGCTGGTATTTTTACCTTTTGTTATAATTTTTCATCCTAGTGTAAAAAATAAAATAAATTGGAAAAATAAAGACAAGGAACAATAATGTATAAAACAGAGATTATAAAACGTACAGCTAATATTGAAATTAGGGCAAAAAAGATAGAAGAAAAAGCAAATTTAATGGATAAAGAAGGATTTGAACTTATCAGTGTTTTATCTACACCTAATTTTGGAGCTATAATGGTTTTTAAAAAACGAGAAAATAAAATTATAACATTATAAAAAATGCACCATTTTGGTGCATTTTTTACAATCTATTTATGCTGTTAAACTTTCTCTATATGCATTGATTGCATCTTGAACTGCTTCTTTATGGTTTTTAAAATATTCTTTATGCTGGTCTATTAAATCCTTACAATTCTGTTTATGCTGTTGTAGTTGTTTGCGTGCTTGATTATATATTGCTTTGCTTTTTTCTTTTAATTCATCTATTTTTTCTTCAACAAAATTATTAAACTCTTCAACTCTTTTATTGTATTCTGTTTTTATTGTATCAAGTTGTTTTTGTAATTCTTTTTTTATTTCATCGGCAATGTTACCGTTTTCGATTTGTTCCATAAGATTATCAATTCTTTCTTCTAATGCTACCATATCGCTAAAAGTGTTGTCTTTTAAATTTTGAATAAAAGTCATGAGTTCGTTTTGAAAACAAAGAGCAACATCTGCTATATCTTTTGAGGTTTCATTGTAAAGTTCTAAAAGTTCTTGTTTTGTTTTATTTAAAGTGTCTTTTGTTTGTATTCCAATTTTTTGTATTGCTTCATCAACATTTTTTGTAATATTTACAACTGCGCCTGCGATGATTCCATTTTTGTCAAAATAACTATTAACATTTTCTATAATTTTGTTTTTTAATTCAGTTAATATTCTGGAGTTTTGCACGAAATTGTGATATCTACCCTTGTTCCTGATGTGGATACTTCAATAAAGCCAGCCTCGGTAGAGAGCTTTACAAAAAGTTCTGCTGCTTGTTCTGCTGTCTTTCCGTTAAAATTTGTGTCTTTAAGTAAAGTTTGTGCATCATCGTTAAGGTAATTTACTGCCATAACCTTATTGTTTGTGTCTATTAAGAATTGTACATTAGGATTAACATTTAATTCTATAACAGCCTTTGGGGTTTGTTTTTTTGGCAAAAAGATAATAAGCAGTGTAGCGGTTACAATTACAACAAGAGACACGACTAGTGCAATAATTTTGCCAACATTCTTTTTATTTTTTTCCATAAACACTCCTTTTAATACAAATATTATATTATAATTTTTCAATATTGACAAATGAAAGAATATAAATAAAAAACGCATCAAAATGATGCGTTTTATTATTCACCCTTAAATGGTAAAATTGCCATAATTCTTGCGCGTTTAATTGCATTAGCAAGTTCTCTTTGATGTTTTGCGCAAACTCCTGTTTGTCTTCTTGGAAGAATTTTTCCGTTTTCTGTTATAAATCTTTTTAGTTTGTTGCCATCTTTGTAATCAATAATATTTGTTTTATCTGTACAAAATGGGCAAACTTTCTTTTTAGAAACAGGTTTTTTATATTTTTTTGTTTTTTCTACAACAACAGAATCTTTTTCTGTTTTTGAAATTTCTTGTTCTAATTCTGACATTTTTATCTCCTTTTATTAAAATGGAAGGGTATCATCATCTATTGGTTCAAGTTCTGCAACTTCTTTTTTGTCTTCAATTTTCTCTTGGCTTTCACCAGTGTTTTTTGAATTTAAAAATTCTACTGTTTCGGCAATAATTTCAGTTACATATCTTTTTGTTCCATCTTGTGCATCGTAACTTCTTTTTTGAATTGAACCTACCACTGCACATTTTGAACCCTTTCTTAAATATTTATGACAATTTTCTGCCTGACCTCTCCAAACAATTATATCTAAAAAGTCAGCTTCTCTTTCGCCTTCGGCATTTGCAAAATTTCTTGTAACTGCAAGGGTAAATCTACAAACTGAAATTCCACTATTTGTTGTTGCGAGTTCGGGGTCTTTTGTTAAATTGCCAATCAAAATAACTTTGTTCATTTTTTCTCCTTATTATTTTCTAACAAACATTTGTCTTACGATGTGTTCTGTTATATTCATAAGTCTGTTCATTTCATCAACAACTTCTGGTTGTGCTTCGAAAGTCATTAAAACATAGTAACCTTCGTTTTTGAAGTTGATAGGATATGCAAACTTTTTCATGCCAACTTTTTCAAGAGAAAGAACATTTCCACCTTTATCTTCGATCATTTTGCTAAATTTGTTAATTAATGCTTCTTTTTGTTCTTCATTAGCATCTTGTGAAATGATGTATAAAAGTTCGTACTTCATAATACCTCCTTTTGGTCTAACGGCTCTATTTAGAGCAAGGCAATATCTATATTGCTTTAAATATATTATCACACAAAAACACGCTTTGCAAGTGTTTTAATAAAAAAAGAACAGTCTAAGACTATTCTTTGCTTGCTTGTAAATTGCTTGTTTTAGATTTTTTAGATCTCTTTTTCTTTTTGGCATTTTCCATTTGTTGTAAAAAAGTTTGTTTTGTGCTGTAATCTGCTTGTGCAATGGTTGAAAAAGCATTTTTTGCACCATTAATAAAATATTCAAAAGACGTTTGTTTAGTGTTTTCTAAAATTTCTTTAATTTTGTCTTGAATTCTTCCAGCATTAAGGTTTTGTGCTTTTATGTAAACATTCCATAGGGCATTAACAAAATCTGCATAATTAATTGTAGATGTTTGCTTTTTAATTTTGTTGCAAACATATTTCAAAAAAGTGTATTCCAAGAACTCTCCGCCAAAAGGTATTCGATTTAATTTTGCTTTTAAAGATTTATGTTTTATTAAATCTATTTCTTTATTTTGGTTAAGAATGTTGATTTTAAATTTTGTTCTTAATTGTTCAATATCAACAAATTTTTGTTGTTCAAGAAAAGATCTTACTTTTTCGTTTGATAAATACATTATATCAGGCTTTTCTTGTGAAATAAAATATTCAAAAGGATTGCTTTTTTGCGTTTCGTAACTGTAATAATTGGCAAACTTTAAGTCGTCAAACGGAATCATAAAGTGTGAAAGAGAACAAGGTTTATAAGGTTGTTTTTTTCTGTCTAAAAAGGCATCTGCGCAATAAAAGCCTTGCAAATTATATTTTTCATCTTTTAAGTAGACAACATTAAAGTCGTGCAAAAATGTGTTTGGTAAAAAATCTTTTTGATTAACATTTGCCTTGCAAGAATTTATGTAACAAATAAGATTTTTGTTGTTTAAGTTATCGCAAATTTGTTTTAACAAATCAGCATACATAAGATTTTTGTTGTTTATAGTTTCCAAAACATCCAAATTTACAGAATTTTCAAAAGATGATTGAAGAGGACTTTCTTTGTATAGTGTTTCGGAAACAAATTGGTATGCAAACAAAAATGATTCGAGAGGAGAAAGGTTTGAGCTTTTTATGTTGTAACAAACTTCATCAACCAAGTCCATCTGTTCGAAAAATCTTTCACAAGAATAATCTTTGTGTTTTTTTTCTATTGTTAAAAAGGAGTTTTTGGTGCGTAAAAATTCGTTAAATTGCTTTAAATTTTCCCTTTCTTTTAAAGAAAATTGCCTATTGTAACAATTTACAACAAAAGTAAAGTTATTTAAATTTGCATTTGACAATTTTAATTCTTTTATTAACAGTTGAAATTGTGAATGGTTATCAAATGATGAAAAATCTATCTTAATACGAAATTTGTCAAAGTATTGTTTGTTATAATTAATTAAAGCGTTTGTGTTTTTTAAAGATGTTTCGGTAACTTTAATATAACATTCTTTTTTGCTTATTGGTGTCAAAATGTCTCCTCCTTTTTATCTTTGCTTTAATTATATAACACTATTATGATTAAGTCAATATTGAAAAGTTGCATAAAAAGGAACAAACAACAAACAATAAAGAAAAAGGGGAAATATGAAAAAGAAAGGTAAAATATTTTTGGTTGTAGGGTTGGTGTTTGTTGTTTCAATGGCAATTTTAGGATATGGGTATTTTATATTTAAAGATGTACTTTTTATGTCTAATAAGTTTAGGAACGGAACAACAATAAATGGAATAGATGTATCTGGCTTAAATAAAGAACAGGCACAAAATGTTGTGGCTACAAAACTTACAGATTCTAGAAATGAGATAGTTATAAATTTGCACCATAAAGACAAAACATGGACATGGCAAGGAAAAGATTTTGAAGTTGACAATCAAATTATGCCATATGTGGAAAATGTTTTTAATTATTTTAATGAGGGGAATTTAATTGAAAAAAAAGCCAAACTTGAAAAACTAAATGGGAACACAGCATTTAACATACCATATGGAACAATACTTACAGGACTTAACGAAAAAATAAAAACTTTGGCACTTGAAATAGATAAACCTGCTGTTGATGCAACGCTTAATTTTGATGTTACACAAGAAAATCCACTTGTTTTTACCGATGAGCAAGAGGGAGAAATTGTTGACCAAGAGAAGTTGTTGAGCATGATAAACGAAAAACTCAAAATTCAACAAGTGATAGATGTAAATGTGCCAATTAAACAAGTTAAGCCAAAAATAATAAAAGCAGAATTGGAAAAAACCATTACAAAGCGCGGTAGTTTTTCAACAAATTATGCTAGTTCAAGCGAAGATAGAAAGCACAATGTAAAACATGCGTTAGATGCTTTTAATGGAATGGTAGTACTTCCAAATCAAGAAGTTTCGTTTAATGATACAACAGGTCCAAGAAGTGCTGAAAATGGTTATAAAAAGGCAAACGTAATTTTAAATGGAGTTTATGTAGAGGGTACAGGCGGAGGCGTTTGTCAATCATCAACAACTTTGTATAACGCACTGCTTAATGCAGATTTGGAAATTTTAGAAGTAAATAAGCATACCTTGCCATCATCTTATGTTTGGCTTGCTTTTGATGCAATGGTGAGTGAAGGTTATTCAGATTTAAAGTTTAAAAACAACACAGATGCCAATATATACATTAAAACTTATTCAGACAATGAGAACGTTTATGTTGATATATATGGAAAACCATTCCCAGAAAATGAAACGGTAAGAAGAAGGGTTGAGTTTTTGGGTGCAATTCCACATCCGGGAGATATTATTGTCCCAGACACAGATGGGCAGTACTCGAATAAAGTAACATACAAAGGCGAGTATTTAAGGCTAAAATACCCAAGAGAAGGATATAGGGCAAAAGGATATATAGATAGATTTAAAGACGGCGTGTTGGTGGAAAGTACTCTTATTAGAGATGAAACATATCAACCACAAGAAGGAATTATTATTGAAGGAATAGAAGAGGTTACAGAAGGCATAACGCTTCCACCTAATACAGTAACATTTATTCCACCACAAGAACAAAGTTTGGTTAATGAAGATAATGTTCAAAAGAAAATTCAAAAGGAAAACCCAAGTAATTACAATCCATAAAAACAAATTTAAAAAAATTTTAAAATGGGTATAGACAAAACCGAAAATGTGTGATATATTAATAGCGAAATATCAAAAACAAACAAAAAATCGGAGGGCCTAATGAGCAAATGTGAATTCAAAATGGAAATAGAAGTTAATGGCAAAAAATCTATTTTGGTAATGGGGAAAAATAATTTAACATCATATTTAAAATCAAAAGAAAATGAAAACGGAATGTGTTTATAAGTATAAACTATGTTCGCGCATAAAAATTTAAAATATATTTAAAAAGTTCAAAGATTGCTTTGAACTTTTTTTTTAAAAATACAATTAAAATGTTTTGAATAAAAAACAATATGTGTTACCATAAAATGTAACCCGAGTTAGGAGAGATTATGAAACAATTTGTGTTTCCGGCTATTTTTTATAAAAAAGAAGATAAGTATGTTGTTTTGTTTCCAGATTTAAATATGGCAACAGAAGGCGAAACAATGGAAGAAGCATATATGTTTGCAAAAGAAAGCTTAAAAGTTTATTGCTCATATATTCAAAAATATGAATTAGAATTAGAACAAGCAAGTAAGTATGAAGAAATTTGTGAAAAAAATCCAAAAGATATAGTAATGCTTATTGATTGTTTTGTGTAAAAATAGCCGAAAGGTTATTTTTTTTATAAAAAGTATTGACATTTTTAAAAAAAACACATATACTGAATATGTTCATATCGCGGGATAGAGCAGCTAGGTAGCTCGTCGGGCTCATAACCCGAAGGTCGTTAGTTCAAATCTAACTCCCGCAACCAGAGATGAAAAGTGTAGATAACTTATACTTTTTTTATACCTTCGGGTTATACGAAGTATAAAAAATATGGGAAGTAGTTCAAATCTAACTCTGTTGGACAGAGATGAAAAGTGTAGATAGCCTACACTTTTTTTTATACCTTCGGGTTATACGAAGTATAAAAAAATATGGGGGAGTAGTTCAAATCTAACTCTGTTGGCCAGAAATGAAAAGTGTAGATAGCCTACACTTTTTTTATACCTTCGGGTTATACGAAGTATAAAAAAATATGGGGAGTAGTTTAAATCTAACTCTGTTGGTCAGAAATGAAAAGTGTAGATAACCTAGACTTTTTTTGTACTTGGTACATTTGCCAATATATAAGTTTTTATAATTGTATTAACTTATATTTTAAAAGAATTTTTTAATTATTAGTTTTTAATTATAAAACTTGCTGTTGATTTTTCTTTTTTAATATGATAATCTCTAATCAAGAGGAGATGTTATGGAAAAAGAACCAACACTAAATGAACTTTTTGAAGACTATAAAAAATATAGAGCTGAAGAAAGCAAAAAACTTTCAAGCATGACAGAAGAACAACAGGTAGACTATTATTTTAACAAACAAAAAGAAGTTGAAAAAATGGCAAAAGAGAAAAACATTAAAACTGTATCTTTTAATGAAATTTTTAATGAAGGGAATGATTAGTATGGCAAAAACTTATTTTCTTGACACAAATGTTGTTATATGTTTGGCAAAGTACCATAAATGCAAAAGCATAGATGGGTTGATGGAGCAAGAGAGATTGGATTATTATAAAGCAAAATCTATTGCAACTCTTTATAAATTAATTGATAAAAGACAAATTGATGCATATATTTGTCCAATTGTGTATGATGAAATAGTGCAAGGCACAAAAAGATTTGGAAAAGATGTTGAAAATTTTTTAGACAACAGCAAAATAAGTGTGGTTGTTGATATGCCACGCGAAAAGTTGGAATTAATTAATAAACTTGGCAATTACTATTTTGAATATAAAGGACAATCAAAAAAACCTGCATTTGATACGCATGAGGAAAAATTTAACGGAAAGAACGATGCATTTATAATGGCATATAGTTCAATTTGCGGTTTAAATATAATTACTTTTGATAAACACTTTACAGCAAAGTATTTTACGATTAAAGAGGCAAATAAAGCCTTTATGGAAAATTATTTAATTCCTAATGGATATGAGAACAAAGTTAGTAAAAATTACGATAATGTTAAAGTTCATAAACCAACATTTATATTAAAAAACGAACATCAATATTGTTTATAAAAAAAGAACAACGCGTTGTTCTTTTTTTATTGATTATTAGTATCTTTGTTAAATTTATTATAATTCGCCTTTTTAAATTTTTTATTTTTAGATTTGTTTAACTTGCTTAAAGGCAACTCTTCACTTGCATAATTATCCTTATTTGTTTCATTGTTCAATAAGTCAATGCTTGATGTTGAAGAATTTTCTAAACTTTGCAAATGACACTCTTTGGAAACATTTTTTGTTTTTTTGCTGTGGAATGTAAATTTATTTCGTGTTTCCAATTTGTGGAAACCGTTGCCAATTGCTTCTTTTACGGAAACAGAAAATAAAAACGCATTAGGATCGACATCGTAAACAATTTGTTTAAGCAATTGAACCTGATGAGCACTTATTAAACACATTATGACTTCTAAACGATTTCCGCTAAATTTTCCATAGGCCTCAAAGCTTGTTGCCCCGCGGTGTATTTCATTCATAAGTCTTAAACATATTTCATTAGGGTTAGATGATATTATAAAAAACGACCTAACAGATTTTGGACCTTCTGTTATCAAATCTGCTGTCTTTCCAGAAATGAAAATTGAAATAATTGAATATAAAGAAAGATTTAGTCCATACACAAAAAGTGATACTATAATAACGAATGTATTAACAATAATAGTAACCCAACCAACTGAAAGAGTTGGTTTTTTATGATTAACAATACACCCCAGCATATCATCTCCGCCAGTGCTTCCGCCGTATTTTATAACAAGACCAATGCCAATTCCACAAATTACGCCACCGTAAATACTGCACAAAAGAAGATCGTTGCTTATGCTTGGAAATTTGCAAATCTCTAACGATAATGAATAAGCCAAAATGCCAATCATAGCATAAATTGCAAATGTTTTGCCTAGTGTTTTAACTGCCAAAATGTAAACAATAGCGTTTATAATAAGATATATTAAAGAAATAGATATATGTATGTTTATTTTTTCAAGCAAATTTGAAATTATTGTGGCAATACCTCCAAATCCACCCAACAAAATGTTGTTTGGTTCGTAAAAAACATTAAAAGCTGTTCCCATAATGAAACAACCTAAAACTATCATAAGAATGTTAATAAAATGTTTTAAAAATATGTTTTTTGTTGTTGCCATAAGCCCTCCCAAAACATAGCAAACATAAGAATAACTTAATAATAAACATCTGTCAATGCTATTTTTATAAATTATAAATCTTTCAACTTTTATTAAAAAAATTAATATATATTATCATGATAAAATTTTTTAAAATGCATGGAATTGGCAACGATTATATTTTTATTGACAACATTGGAAATATTTATAGTTGTGATTTTGGTAAATTGGCAAAAAGATTGTGTGATAGACATTATTCAATTGGTGCAGATGGAATAATAGTTTTAGAAGGTTGTAAAAAACATGATGTAAAAATGAAAATTTATAATAGTGACGGTTCAAAAGCAAAAACTTGCGGAAATGCAACAAGATGCGTGGCGTTTTATATGTTTAATAAAACGGGTAAAAAAAACTTAAACATTTTAAGTGCGAACAAAGTTTTAAAAACAAAAATAGAAAATGTTAAAAAAAACAAGGCATATGTTGAAGTAAATATGGGCAAGTGTAAATATTTGGGTCAAATAAAAACTGATGCAGGAGGAAAAAATGTTGCATGCAATATCGCTAGTATTGGTAATAAACACTGCATTGTTTTTGTTGATAAATTTAATTTCAACATAAACAAAGTTGCATTGGCTATAAACAATATGGAAATGTTTAAATCTGGAATTAATGTTGAATTTGTTAAAATGCAAAAAAACAATTATTTGTGCGTTAAAGTTTTTGAGCGTGGAAGCGGAAGAACTTTGGCTTGTGGAAGTGGAGCGTGTGCTAGTGGATATGTGAGTTATTGTTTGGGAAAAATAAATAAAAAAAATCTGCCAATTACAGTTGAGTTGGAGGGTGGAAAATTAAACATAAATATAGATAATAAAAACAATTTAATAATGAGTGGAGAATGTGAATTTGTTTATAAAGGAGAAATAAATTGGCTTTAAAAATAAATAAAAATTACAAAAAAATAAAAAAAAATTATATTTTTACGGAAATTAGTGAAAAAAAATCAAATTTTTTAAAATCACACAAAAATGCAAAAATAATAGACCTGGGTGTTGGAGATGTTACAAGACCTTTAAATAAAAATATGGTTGCTGTTATCAATAATGCGTTAAATGAACAATTACATAAAAAAACATTTAAAGGTTACCCACCAGAAAACGGATATGATTTTTTAAAAAAGCAAATTGTAAATTATTATAAACAAAGAAATGTAAGTTTAACAATTGAAGAGGTTTTTGTTAGCAATGGGGCATGTTGTGATGTAACAAATATTTTAGATTTGTTTAAAAAAAACAAAACAATTATTGCAAATCCAACATATCCTGCATATTATGATAGCAATTTTTTGCAGGGCAACGCCATTTTTCTTAGAGATGCAAACCAAAAAAACAATTTTGTTTTAAGTCCTAAAAATTTGAAAAAACGCAGTTACATAATTTATTTATGTTCGCCAAACAATCCAACGGGAACCGTATTTACTAAACAGCAACTTAAAGAGTGGGTGGATTTTGCAAACTTAACATCTTCCATAATTATTTTTGACTGTGCTTACGAAAGTTTTATAAGTGATGTAAATTTGCCACATTTTATATACGAAATAGAAGGGGCAAAAAAATGTGCAATAGAAATTGCAAGTTTTTCAAAAATGGCAGGGTTTACCAATTTAAGATGCAGTTGGAGCATTGTTCCGGAAGAATTAAATATTAACGGATACAATATAAACTCTATGTGGAGTAGAAGACAGTGCACAAAATTTAATGGAGTTCCATATTGCGTACAAAAAGGAGCGGAATATGCATTGTCAAAAAATGGGCAATTAGAATGCAAAAAAAATATTCAATATTATAAAACAAACTTAAAAATTCTAACAAAATGTTTAAAAAGTTTAAAAATAGAATGTTTTAACAGCATGCACACCCCTTATGTTTGGTTTAAATGTCCCCAAAACTACACGTCTTGGCAATTTTTTGATTTGCTTTTGCAAGATTATCAAATTGTTGGAATACCTGGACTGGGTTTTGGTACGCAAGGCGAGGGCTTTTTTAGATTTTCAGCATTTGCAAGCAGAAAAGATATACTCATTGCTTGTGAAAGATTAAAAAACTTTGCAATAAAAAAAGACTGACAATGTTTATTGTCAGTCGAAGTTCACGCCACGTGAACTTAAAGGGAGAAGATATTTATATGTCTAAAAGCGTTATTTTATTTCAATACGCTTTTTTTCTTCTTTTATTGGTTGTTCTTTTGGGATATTAATGATAAGTGTTCCATTTTCAAGTTTGGCACATACATCTTCTTCTTTTATATCTCCAACATAAAAACTTCTTGAAACGCTTCCAAAATATCTTTCTTTTCTAATGTATTTGTGTTTTTTGTCTTGCTCTTCAAGTTTATCACTTTTTGTTGCAGAAATTGTCAAGTATCCGTTGTTTAAGTCGATGTTTATATCTTTTTTATCATAACCCGGCATGTCGATTTCTAATTCATATTCGTTGTCATATTCTTTGACATCTGTTTTCATTAAATTTTTAATCTCTTTTTCTTTTTGTGGTTCCCTAATTGGTGCAAGACCAAAAAATTCTCTAAATGGATCAAAAATGTCAATGTTATGTTTGTTTGATGGTTGATTATTCTTATTGTAATATATTTTCATAAATTATTCCTCCTATTAAAAACAAGCACATTTTAACACCATTCGCTAGCAATGTCAAGTAAAGAGTGCCAATTTTTTTATTTTTTTTAATAACAATGTAATCATCAATTGTTAAATTTTTAACAAATGATTTATCGTATAATTATGTATATGCAATCAATTTTTTACACATAATATATGCGGAGGGAACAATGAAATTAATTGAAAGCAAAACTTATAAAAATTTAGCAAAATCTTATGCGGGAGAATGCCAAGCACATATAAGGTATAAATTTATTGAATATGGTGCAAGAATGCAGGGATATAAAGAAATGGCTAAACTAATTGATGGAATAGTTTATAACGAATTTAATCATGCAAGGATGTTTTACACATTTATTCAAGAGGCAAGTAAAAACACAATTGAAAATATCGATATAGAAAGTGGTTATCCATTTAAAGAGAAATGGGACCTACTCGAAAATTTACGTCTTGCTAGTGAAGATGAAGAAAATGAAGAAACAAAAATTTATCCCCAGTATATGGAAACGGCACGCGAAGAAGGCTTTGAAGAAATTGCAAAATTATATGAAGATATCATACAAGTGGAAAGTTGTCATAAAAAATTACTAAAAGAACTTTACACACAAATGAAAGATGGAACAATGTATCGCAAGTCTCACAAAGTAAAATGGAAATGTGCCGATTGCGGTTATGAAGCAGAAGGTAAAGAAGCGTGGGAAATATGTCCACTTTGCAAAGCAAAACAAGGAAGCGTAATGCTTCATATTTCAAGTGGGGAATAAAAAATTTTAAAATATAATGATTTAAAAATTATGTAAGGACAAACACAAAAGAAGAAGGCACGAAAGTGCAAACAATGTTTGCAGTTTGCTCTATAAAGTAAACCAACCCGTTTGGCAAGTTCCAAACGGGTTCTTTCGTGCCCTTTATACTCAACATAATTTTTTGTATGCATTTTGTTGTGCTCGGGCAAACACAATCTTTCTTGTATTAATTTCTTAAAATATATAATAAAATTATGCCTAGCACAATAAACATAAGAAATTTTAATCACTTATCCACAACAATAAAGCATTTAAAAACCTCCAAAAACAAAAAAAATTTAGCAAACATACAAAATTGCTTGACACGACGGGGGGGGGGGGTATCCTATTATTAGTTATAAAATATATACATTTTTATATGGCAAGTTGTTCACAATATATGTATAAAAAATAAAAGGAGAAGAGATGAGAAAAAAGAGCAGACTTTTTTTAAGCATGGCAAGTATGGTGCTTACCGTTGCACTATTTTGCTTTGGCGTGTATGCGGCACTAGGCGTAAGTTACACAATTTCAGGTAGTGTTGTGTATCAAGTTAAAGATGTGTTTGTAAACATACAAACATCACTATATATGTCAAAAGACACATCACTAACAGACCAAGAAACACTAGATGGCAATGTTGCATTGTTTGAAACAAATCCACAAACTGCCCAAACAACAACAAACACCGAAAAGTTGTCATACAGTGATGGACTTTCTACATACAATCCCGACACAGGAGTAATAACAAACTCCGGCGAAGCGGTTAGCAAAACAAGTGCAAACATACCAATCAACTATGGTTCGTATGAAGCGGGAGCAAAAGGTTTTGCATATTATATTGTTGTTTCAATAACAAACTACGGAACGGAAAGTGTTAGCGTTACACTTACAAACAATATAAATAACGAACAAACAAACAGTTTAACAAAACTAAGCGAAAACACAACCATTGAAGGGAGAACAGCAGACAAAACCTATACAACAGAACACATTGTAATAGGCATGGCACTAAACGATGCAACAAAAAGTGTAAGTAATGTGTCATTTAATGTGCCAATTTTGATTGAAAGAGATGCTCCACTGCAAGCAACGCCAGAAAAATATACAATAGATGAACAAGCAAAAACAATAACAATAAATGCTGATGCAACAGGAGATGTTGTTATTGGCAAAGGAGATGAAACAGTAACAGGCTTAACACTGTCTTCACAAAGCTCAAACATAACAAGTGTGTATGCACTGTCAGATTGTGGCGATCCAACAGGACAAAACCATTTTATAACGGGTTTAACTTCTGATGCATTTTGTGAGTCGACAAACTTGCAAAAAGTAGACTTGTCTAATTGTTTGGGGATAACAGAAATACCAGATGGAAAAACTGGGGGAGGGGATGCTTGGTCTGAGTCTGGAACATTTTATGCTTGTAATAGTTTGATTAAGATAAAATTGCCAACAAGTTTGACATCTATTGGAAAATGTGCATTTGCTAAATGTAGCATTATAACTGAAATAGCAATTCCGGATGATGTACATAGTATAGGAAAATTTGCATTTGATAAATGTCAATTTACCACAGTTAACTACATAACCGATGGTGATGGCTATTCTTTTGAAAACGGAACATTAACAATTACAAAAGCAAGGACTACGGAGGGGTGGCAGACCGACATCGCAAAGTGGTATAGCGCAAATCTAAACCCACTAATAACGAATGTTGTTTGGAAATGTTCGCCAACACTATTATGGGATAATACTTTTACAGAATGTAGCAGTTTAACCGAAATAACAATTCCAGACGGTTTGCAAAGCATAAAGGGACAAGCATTTGAGTTTTGCAGCAGTTTAAGTCAAATAATAATTCCAGACAGTGTGCAAGGCATAGGGTTTTTTGCATTTGAGTTTTGCAGCAGTTTGCAAGCGGTTTATGTTGAAGCAACAACTCCACCAACTTTGGGAACTAGTGTATTCGATTATTGCCACGCAAACCTAAAAATTTATGTTCCTGCGGGATGTGGAGAAACATACAAAACTGCAACTGGTTGGTCATATTATGCAGACAAGATTGTTGAAATGGCAAATTAAACAAAATAAAAATCAAAAAATCTCACAGTGTTGTGAGATTTTTTGATGGAACAAATAAATGATTTTTTAAATATATTAAGTTTGTTGACTTAACTTTAATATGGCACCATATCAACTATTTAACTTTGTTTTGTTTCAAACAAAAAACAACTGTTTTGTTGATTGCAAATTTTAAATTAATTTATAAAAAATAATGCGATTGTGGGAGGTTCCATTGTTCGCATTATTTTTATTGGTTTTATTCCGTTCTAAGGGCTTTTACAGGGTCTTTTTTTGCTGCCATTTTTGATGGAATTAAGCCTGCAACAAGTGTTAGCAAAACGCTTATAACAATTAAAACAATTGCACTTATTGGACTAAGCACTGCAAGATTTGTTGTAATTGAACCACCGGCAACACTTTTTATTATGGCACTTATTGGGAATGTTAATATCCAACTTACCATAACGCCCAAAAATCCAGACAAGAAACCAATAATAAGGGTTTCTGCGTTAAATACTCTTGAAATGTCTTTTTTTCTTGCTCCAATAGAGCGAAGTACACCAATTTCTTTTGTGCGTTCAATAACCGATACATATGTTATAATGGCAATCATAATTGATGACACAACTAAACTTATTGATGCAAAAGCAATTAAAACATAACTTATAATATTTACCATTTGACCCATTGTGTCTGACAAAAACTTTGTTGCATCGGTAACAAAAATTTTGTTGTTTTGTCCTTGTTCTGTATTATTCCATTCGTTTATATAATTTGTTATTTTATCTTTTCCTTCAAAGTTTTTTGGATATATTTTTATTGATGTTGGAATTGTGGAACAACCAAGGCCTTGAAGTCCGTACTCTATTGCTTGTTGAGTTGTTAAATTGTAATTAAAAAGTTGTTTTATCAAAAATTGTGTTTCGGTTGCATTGTTTGATGTGTATGTATTGTTAAATGCACCTGCTGAAATTGTTATGTTGTAAGGTTTATAAAAGGTGCCCGTTTCTCTTGTCTTTGTAACTATAAGTGAGTTTTGATTTAATCTACTTACTTCTTTTGTCAACTCTGGACTATAAACTATTCCACTGCTATATAATTCAAGAGGGCTATCTTCTTTTATTCTAAGAATGCCAGAAATTTTTAGGGTTATATTGGTTGAATTGTTATAAATGTTCAATTTATCTTCTTGGGAAAGGGAACTGTCGTTTAAATTAAGTTCGTTAAATTTTGTTATTGTTTCTCCCTCGTATACGGGAGTGTAATATGTGTCGTTAAGTAAAACTTTAAATTCTTTTCCATTTATTCCTGCAATGTCTTCAAAATTTATAGGCTGATATGTGCCTGTTTCATTGTTGATTGAAATGTCTATACCAAGTGCAGTTGCTAGTTCTTTTGTTAGTGTATTGTTTTCGCTTATCACAAGTGCAACTTCATTTATGCTTTGTGGATAATTTCCATAAATTACATCATACTGCGACAAAACAAAATCATCGGCACTTAAACCTTCCAAAAAAGCAGAACTTTCGGCACCCAAAAGGGGATTGCTTGTAACGCTAGTATCAACTTTAACAATTTCATTATTATTTTTTGTTAAAATGTTTAGTGGTGAGGAATAGGAATACTGAATATTGTTTATTGATTGCCTTTCGGCTGGAAGTTTTTTATCTTCTTCTTCAAATTGATATAGGTAGTTTAAAAACTCTGGGCTTATAAAGTTATATTTTGCAAATTTTGAATAATCAGTAATCATTGGGTCTTTAATTTGAATTTGATTTGTGTTTGAAAAATCTTCTTCTTCACTATTTGCAATTCCGCTCATTGCATTTTGTATTGATTCTGTATCTACCGTAAAAGTGCTAATTGTTACGGGGTAACCTGAAAGCGTGTCGCTTTGAATTTTATTTATGTATCCCGTAAAGCCGTTTGAAACTGCGAGTATTAAGGCAATGCCTATAATGCCAATGCTTCCTGCAAAACTTGTTAAAAAAGTTCTACCTTTTTTAGTAAGCAAGTTTTTAAGAGACAAGTGCATTGCTGTAAAAAAGCCCATTTGAGATTTAATTTTTTTTCTTTTACTATCTTTTTTTGTGTTTGTTTGTAAAACAATGCTTTGTTTTTGATTAGATATTTCTTCATCCGTTGGAACATAGGGGTTTGTGTCGTTTATAACTTTTCCATCAAGCAAACTAATTATTCTTGTTGAATAAGATTTTGCAAGGTTTTCGTTGTGAGTAACCATAATGATTAAGTGGTCGCCGGCAATTTCTTTTAATAAGTTCATAATTGAAACGCTAGTTTCGCTGTCTAGGGCTCCCGTAGGCTCGTCGGCAAGTATAATTTTTGGATTGTTTACAATTGCTCTTGCAATTGCAACTCTTTGCATTTGCCCACCGCTAAGCTGATTTGGTTTTTTATGTAATTGAGAGCCCAAACCAACCTTGTTTAAAGCATTTATTGCCTTTTCGCGTTTTTCTTTTCGGTTTAATCCAGCAATGGAAAGTGCAATTTCAACATTTTCTAAAACTGTTAAATGAGAAATAAGGTTATATGATTGAAATATAAAGCCTATATAATGATTTCTATATGAGTCCCAATCTTTGTCTTTAAACTCTTTTGTTGATTTGCCGTTTATAATAATTTCGCCACTATCATAACGATCTAATCCCCCCAAAACATTTAAAAGCGTGGTTTTTCCGCAACCACTTTGACCTAAAATAGACACAAATTCATTTTCTCTAAAATTTATACTTACGCCTTTAAGGGCCCTAACAGTATTTTCTCCTGCTTTATAATTTTTTATTATATCCTTAATTTGTATCATATTTTATTCTCCTTTTTAAAAATTCGTTTTCTAAAATTTGCAAAGTTCTATTAAAATGCATTAATGCATCTTCTTTTGTTTTTATTCCTTCAAAATATTGAATCAAACAAAGAGCCATGTTTGAAACAATGGTAAAAGAAATAATGCTTGTGTCATACTGTGTCTTTAAATCTAGTTTGGATGCATCAAAAATTAATTCACAGGGTTTTGAAAAATGGTTCTTGGATAAATCATTTGTTAAATATTTTATGTATTTAGGCGTCATGTTTTTTAAAAGTGCAATAATAAAATTTTGCTCTGGTTTGTTATAAAATGACATAAAATAATCAAATAATTGTTTTGACACCTGAAAAGGATGCAAAGAATTTTTTGATTTTATATTTTCAATGTGAGGTTTTAAAATCTGCGATGCAAGATGTTTAAAAATATCCTCTTTGTCGGCAAAATAGCAATAAAGAGAAGCTCTTGATATCCCTGCTTTTTTAGCAATTAAAAAAATTGATGCTTTATCATAAAAATTTTCTCCAAACTCTTTATATGCACAAGAAATTATTTTGTTCTGTTTTTCTTGTGGCAATTTAAAAAATGTTTCATATGGCATAATACACTCCTGACACTGTGTCAATTTTTGTTAGTATATTCACCAAAAAAGTGTTTGTCAATTAAATTTAAACAATCTTTCTAACAAATTAAAACAACGCAGAAAAAACAAAAAAATCGACATTTGAATTGTCGATTATATTTTGATTGTATAAAGATATTGCATAAACAAAAATTTTAAATTTATCTACTTAGTTCTTCTTCTTGTTTTTGTGTGTTTTTTATCTTTACTGGTTTTTTTGACAAAAGTTCGGTTTTGTTAATTTTTGGTTGCTGTTGAGTTGTTTTGGTTTCGTTTTTATTAATAGATTCTTTAATTTGTTGTTCTTGTGGTGTTGGTTCAATTGATTTATCAGGATCAGTTGTTTTTTGTGATTTTGTGTAAATCCTTTTTGCTCTAAAACGCAAAGCGTTTATCATATTTTGTACAATGATATGGTTGTTTGCTTTTTCGTTAAATGTATCTTTTAAAAGTTCGCTAAGTTCCCCATCTAATCCATAAAGTTCCATATACATTTTTAAAGCATTTGCATCTTTTTGTTTAAGTTTGTTTATGTTGATTTTTAAGAGTTCATTTCTATTTTTTAAAAAAACAATTGCTTTTTTTATTTGTTGTTTGTCTGTTTCGTTTTCGCTATTTAAAAATTCTTTGTTCAATTTATCCAAGATTTGATTGCCATTTTCAATTGCATTTAAAAAATATTTTTTAACTTCTTTGTTTCCATATTCTAAAAAGGCTTCCGGAAAAATGTCTTTGTTTGTTTTTTTGTTTTCCAAAATGTCACAAATATATTCTTCTGTTAAAACAAAATTATCATCAAATGGATTATATCCCTCATTTTTATAAATGGCGCCCAATTGTTCGTTATATAAATTTAACGCATTATAAATATCTACGCTTTTGATGTTTTTATCATCACAAGGCAGATCGTTGTTTGCAACTTGCAAATCGTTTGTATCTTTATTTTCCATCATATCCATGATTAAAGTTTAAAATATAAAAAAATTAAAGTCAAGTTAAAAGGTTGTTTTTGTAAGGAGCCAAGCAATTTTTATTTGCCATTTAAACTTATAAAAACTTAAATAAATGTTTAAAAAAACTTAAATAATCATTGACAATAAATTTACAATGTGCTACCATACATATGCACTTCTAAGTTGGGGTGTATTTTTTAAGTAAGAAAAAATAAGGAGAAAGATAATCATGGCAAATCCAACAAGAACACTTGTGACACTTGCTTGCACAGAATGTAAAGAAAGAAATTATTCAACAAGCAAAAACAAAAGAAGTCAACCAGAAAGAATAGAAATTTCAAAATTTTGCCCAAGATGCAATAAGCATACACTTCACAAAGAAACAAAATAAGGAGTTTTTTATGGCAAACAAAAAAAAGAAAAAAACTACAAATGCTCAAACTGTTAATGCAAATGCAGTTGTGGAAGCAAATCAAGAAGTGTCAAGTCAAACAAATAACAACTTAACAAAATCCGAAAAAATTTCAAATAAAAAACAATCAAAAAGCCAAGGGGCTAATAAACCAAAAAACAAAAAAGTAAAAAAAGATACCCCAAAACTAATTAAAAAAGTAAAAGAAACAACAAGCGAATTAAAAAAGGTTACATGGCCATCGGCTGTAACAGTTTTTAAAAAAACAGGAATTGTTTTAACTGTAGTTGTTGTTTTTGGACTTGTATTATTTGGTATAGATAGATTGTTGGCGTGGTTGTTTGAATTGCTGACAAAAGGAATAGCGTAGGAGGGAATATGGAAAATATGGAACCAAAATGGTATGTTCTTCACACATATTCTGGCTATGAAAATGTGGCAAAAGAAAATCTTGAAACAATGACTGTAAAATATGGACTTCAAGACAGAATTTTTAAAATTGAAATTCCAATGGAAAATGTTATTGTAGAAAAAAATGGCAAGAAAAAATTAACGCAAAGAAAAACTATGCCGGGCTATCTTTTAGTGAAAATGATATATGGCGATGACATTTGGCACAACGTTACAAGAACCAGGGGAGTTACAGGTTTTACTGGACCAAAAGGTAGACCTTTGGAACTTACACCAGAAGAAGTTCAAAGAATGCATTTAGAAAGAATAACTGTTGAAAGCGATTTAAGCGTTGGAGACAAGGTAGAAGTTATTGATGGACCACTTTCTAGCATGATTGGAACAATCTCTGAAATAGATGCAGAAAATTCTAGATACAAAGTAAATGTGGAAATGTTTGGAAGAGAAACGCCAGTAGACTTAGATTACACACAAGTTTTAAAGATAAAAGATTAAAAAGGTTTTACCAAGGGCAACCTTGTTAAAATATATTAAGTGGGAGAAATGTAAATTTTGCATGCATTTCAATAACACCACAGAGGAGGATTTTATTTATGGCAGCAAAAAAAATTAATGCAATTGTAAAATTGCAATTGCCAGCAGGTAAAGCCACACCGGGACCACCAGTAGGTTCATCACTTGGACCACATGGAATTAACATTGCGGCATTTACCAAAGAATTTAACGATAAGACAGCATCACAAGCAGGACTTATCATTCCAGTAGTGATTTCAATTTACCAAGACAGGTCATTTGATTTCGTACTAAAAACACCACCAGCAGCCGTGCTAATTAAAAAAGCATTAAAAATAGAGACTGCTTCTGGAAAACCAAACAAACAAAAAGTCGGAAAATTAACTATGGCACAAGTTCGCGAAATTGCCGAAACAAAAATGCCAGACCTAAATGCTTCAAGCGTAGAACAAGCAATGTCAATGATAATTGGCACAGCAAAGAGCATGGGGGTTACAGTAGAACAATAGTGGGAGAGATTAAATCTCGAAAGTACCACAGGAGGTTTAAATGAAAAAAGGTAAAAGATACCTAAGTATTAAAAGTCAAATAGACAACGCAAAACTCTATGATGTTGAAGAAGGTATAAATCTTTTAGTAAATGGAGCAAAAGCAAAATTTGATGAAACAGTAGAACTTCACATTCGTTTAGGCGTTGATGGAAGAAATGCAGATCAACAAGTTCGTGGGGTTGTTGTTCTTCCAAACGGAACAGGCAAAAAAGTTAAAGTGCTTGTCATAGCAAGAGGCGACAAAGCAAAAGAAGCTGAAGAGGCTGGCGCTGATGTTGTTGGCGCAGAAGATATTGTTTCTAAAATTGCCTCTGAAAATTGGTTGGATTTTGATGTTTGTATCACAACTCCAGATATGATGGGTGTTGTAGGTAGAATAGCAAAAGTTCTTGGACCAAAAGGATTAATGCCAAATCCAAAGAGTGGAACAGTTACAATGGATGTAAAAAAAGCAGTAAACGATGTTAAAGCAGGAAAAGTTGAATATCGTTTAGACAAAACAAATAATGTCCATGTTGTAATTGGAAAATTAAGTTTTGGAACAGAAAAACTTGTAGAAAACTACAATGCTTTATTAAATGCAATAATAAAAGCGAAACCAGCAGCTGCAAAAGGACAATACATTAAAAATGTTGTTGTTGCAAGCAGTATGGGACCTGGTGTAAAACTAAGCACTCGTATTTAATAAAAAAAATAATCACTAAAAAGTGATTATTTTTTTTACTCATAAACAACAATTAAAAAATTTTAAAAACTTGGGAATTTATAATATAAAATGTTTTTTATAAAGTCAAATCATCATCTGCGTCTCTAAGTTGTTCTTTATATTTTTTGAAATCTTTTTTATATTCATCTCCAAACTTTTTAATCATATATAAGTGATATTTGTTAAAAAATTTTTTTGCAAATTCTTCGTTAGGTTTGGGATAGCTCCATTTTTGTATAAAAAAATTTTCCATGCATATTATTTCATTATCAAAAAATCTATTATAAAAATCTGCAACAAAAGAATTTGAAGGTAAAGCTTTTATAATTGTTTGCAAAATATTTGTATCTATATTGTTTTTGTTTGAATGTCTACATCTAACAATAATGTATTTGTCTGTTCTTTGAATGGGGTTAATTTTTTTTCCGTTGTTATCATAAAAATCTTCACACAAAATATAACTGCTTTGTTCTAATATATTAATAATATCTTTTTTTGTTAAAAAATCAATATAGTTTCTCATTACATTCTCCATGGTGTAGGGTATCATACAAAAATCTATTTGTCAATATTTGATTTTTTTGTTTTAAACTTTATGCAACTTGTATATAAAATCATATAAACAATAGAAATAAATATTAGTGTGCAAATTAAAAGTATCACACACAAAGTGTAATTTGTAATGTTAAATAATTTTCCAAAAGAAGTAGCATCAAAAATAACATAAGGATACCATTCTATGATGTATGCAAATTCACCTGCAATTTTAACAATTATGTAATAAACTGTTAAATAAATTAATGGGAAGAAATTGGCAAATTTGTTTGTGTTTTTTGTTGCTTTAACTTTTAAAAATATTATTAGTGCAAAAATAAAATATATATAATGCGTTATAATGTTTGTTCCAAAGTTATGATATGCCATTGGAACATTTGCATATAATCCAAAAGTAATATTTGAAGATGTAAGTTCAAAAAATGTATATAAAACAACTGTAAAAATATAATTTGTAAAAACAAAACTTAAAACATATATATTTGTCAAAAAACCGTGTAGTTTTTTGCAAGTAAAAAGGCATGAAATCGAATAAAGAATACACCATATCGAAAAAAATATTAAAGTATGATATGTAAAAAAAGATAAGTCTGCCCACATAGAAACAACATTTGTTCCAAAGTAAAATTTAATTTCGGGATTGTTTGCATAAAAATAATCGGGGAAAGAAAAATGTAGCATATGGCTTAAAAAAAGCCATAAACCAATTAATCCGCAAAATAATATTAAAATATTGTAAAAATATTTATAAAATCTTTTTTTTTGTTCCATTTAACAAAATTCTATCATAAAAATTATTTTTTATAATATTGTTTAAATAAAAAATTATTTTTTTTAAAGTTTTTTTGATAAAAAACTTTTCCGGAAAGTTTCATATAACATTTTTCAAATAAAAGCGGGCATATAAACAAAAATGCCCATAAGAACATTTTAGAAGAAAATTTTAAATTTTTAAATTGCAACAAAAAAGATTTTTCTATGTTTATAAAAAGTTTAAAACAAAAATAATATAAATTTACGCTTTATTTAAGGATTATAAAAAACATATTTAAATATTTTTTGTTTATTATTATATTAAAGGTATTTGTCTAATTCATCTAATGCATTTTTCAAAAAATCATTTTTAGAAACTTCTTTTTCTCTAATAAGTGTATGATAAGTTTCCAAGTCTTCTTTTTTATTTTTTAAAATTAATTTGTTTAATGAGTTAATTAGCGAATTAGGTAAGTATTTAGCTTTTGCCCAACAACATCCTGTTTTTTCCCAAACGGGACTACCATGGTGTGATGTATTATACTCGTCATCATAAATGCATATACAATATTCATTATATAAATTTAATAATTTGTCTAAAATTTCTTTTGCTTCGGGTTTTGTATTGCCTATTTTCATAGAGATGCCTTTTTCATCAGAATAAACAAACTCTCTCTCGCCGTTGTAATACTCTATAAGGTCTACCAATTTATTAAAATCATCATTATATTCGCTGCGATAAACATCCTTCAATAAAAATTTTCTGCTTGATTTTTCCATAAATTCCTCCGTTTTTAAAATTATATCAAATAAAATCCAATTGTCAACACTCTTTTAGAGTGGTGTGGATAAATTACGCGAGCCTTGTCTTGCTTTGCTTTTTAATGTTTGAAGATAAAAAATGCAACAGCACATTAAATAATAATTAATTAAAAGTCGCGACAAAATGCTTTATTTGTAAAGCATTTTCAATTGGTCGCAGGGAAGAGAAAAAACAAGCGCCAAGCACTATGTTTTGCTATATAGCGAAACTGTGCATTAGCGCATTTTTTTTTCTCTATGGTGCGAGTGACGGGACTTGAACCCATACTCTTTCGAACTTGCCCCTTAATCTAGTATTTTTAAAAGTTGTATTTTATTTTGCTTTGTTGTTGTTTTTTATATTCTTCACTTATATGTGTATATCTATCAATAGTCATTGTTATACTAGAATGACCTAACCATTTTTGTAAAACAACCATATCAACACCATTTTCTATACATCTGGTTGCAAAAGTATGTCGTAAACTATGAATAGTAATTTTATCAAAATGCAAAGCACTTGTTATTTTTTTAAACTCTCTTTCTACCTTACTTTTATTCCAATTTGAAAAAGGAAAAGGCGAAAGGGGAATAAGGTCAACAACTTGTTTATTTGTTTGTAAAATTCTATCACTAGAAATAGTTTTTGTACCTCTTATATGTATTTCATTTTTATTTCTATCAACATCAGTTTGTTTTAAATTTAACAACTCACTACATCTCATACCAGTGTTTAGATATATTAAAACTAGATTATTAACTTCATTATAATGATTTTCTAGATAATTTAATAATTCTTGTTGTTGGTCTTTTGTAAGTGCTTTCCCTTTGTTTCCTTTATGTTTTTTTATAACAACAGCAATACATGGGTTATAACTAATAATATTTAACTTATATGCTTGATTTAAACAAGCATTTAATTGTGTATAACAAATTGTTTGTTGTCTGGGATAATCTTTAACACCATTTACAATTTTTTGTATATCTTCACTTGTAATTTGTTTTATTTTTTTATTTGCTAAAAAAGGCAAAATATATTTATTAAACAAAGATACTAAATTTTTATATGTTTCACTTTTTAAAACATCTTTTTTATACAAATGCAACCATTTTTCATACCATTGTATAAAAGTATATGACCTTTCAACAATTTTCTTTTTGCTTTGTACTTGTATTTTACTTGCTTTTATTCTACACTCTTTAACTGTTTTTGCATATATGCTTTTTTGTTTGCCATTGTCAGTATATCTTAACTCTTTAACTCTTCCGTGTTGCCGAACTTTAATAAACCTAACATTTTTAACCATAGGCAATAACTCCACAATGTAAAGATTTATAGACTTTTATCAATCATAAATTTTTTAACTACTTTTAATTTTAATAATGCATCTTGCAATAAATTAGATAGGGCAATATAATTAGCATTCATAATTTGCTCATTAAACCCTTTTTCTTTATAGTAATTTCTTAAATCTACTAACTCTAAACACATTGAATTTATTTTATTTCTATTTATCATAAACCACCCTTATTTAATAAAATTTATTTATCATTAACAAAAGAAATAACTTTAAAGTTTTCTTTTCTTCTCATTTCTTCACCCTTGAAGAAGCCATATAAAAAATGTTCATTTAATCTAAAAATATTATCAATATCATTGTAGATTTTTTCTTTTAACTGATTAAATGCTTCAAATATTTGTTCATTAGTCATTTTATTTACTCCTTATATCTCTCATATGTTTAAACACCTATACAACCAATAAACAAACTAAATCTTGTATGTTTAACTCTATTTCAATAATTTTATTTATTATTGCTTTGTTTATGATTTGCTCTTCTTCACACATTGTTTTGACATTTTTTAATTTATTAAATTTGTTTTCTAAACTTTCAAAATATACAAATATACTTTCTAATTTTTCTTTTAACATAAATACTCCTATAATAAAAAATTTGTTGTACCACTTGCACAACAAATAACTTTTATGATAGAATAGATTTATCATAAAGCACTTGTTTGCTTTGTGGTCGATAGTAGACAATAGTTTTGTTTGGTAGACGGGCTATTGTCTATTTTTTTAACTCAGAATGTATTTTTTTTATACCTTGTCTAACAACTTCGCTACGAGTTGTTTTTTGTATTTCTGTGCACTCATTTAATTGCTTTAATGTTTCATCATCAAACCTAAATTGTAAACGAGTACTTTTTTTACATTCTTTTTCTTTTTTGTTTGACAAAACTTATTTTCACCCCCTTTAATTTGTCAGTACAATAGTACAATATGTCAGTACAAAAAGTCAACACATTTTTATATAATATTTTTAAAAATCTTAAAAAGAGTAGAATAGGCAAAAAAATTTGTAAGACAATATAACATGCGTTTTTTAAAATTTACATCAAAATTTTCATTTTTTTATGACACAAGTGTGCAAAAAATAAGCGAACAACCTTTCGTATTTGTTCGCTTATTTATACTAATCATATATTTTTACAAGTTTAGGTTTTGGAGTAGATAAACCACTATCTTTATAAACATAAGGTGCTATTTTATCAAAATCATTATAGATATTTGCACCACCTTTGGCATATACAACAAGTAACCATTCTATTAAGTCTTGAAAAGTATTGCCAAGATAATAATTATAACCCATGCGTATATTAAGTTTAAAATTATACATACATTTTTTATATATATCTTTATTAACCCTAATAGAAACTTGTTTATCTCTTTTTAACTTTAATCTAATTTTTTTACTATAATCCATTTAACCCCCCTAAATTAAAAATTTGTAATACAGAATACAACAATAAAAGGTCATTTTGTAATACAAAAATACAACAAATATAACTTTAAACCCCTTATAAATAAAGGGAAAAACACAAAATCACAAAAATACAATTTATATATAAAGGGTAATACTTACCTTTATATATAAATTTCATAAACAAATTTTATTTTTATTTGCCTGTAAATACTTTGACCAACATCATTGACAAGTGCATAAATTTTTAATTTACACACTTGCCAACAATGTTTTGGAAAAGTGGAAAAATTTTCAATTTTACCACTTTACCACAAAGTATGGAAATGTGGAAAAGT
>CALWDY010000023.1 GCA_944376825.1 uncultured Clostridia bacterium | reverse complement strand
ATTTTGACCAAAATCTTTTAAAGTTTCAGGAAGTTCAATTGCTGTTAAATTTGTACAATTTTGAAAAGCCATATCTCCGATATATTCAACCTTATTTAAATTAACAGTCAATAAATTTTCACAAAATGCAAAAGCGTATTGCCATATGTCCTTTAAAGAATCCGGAAAGTCTATCGACTCTAACCCACTATTTCTAAAACAATCACTTCTTATTTCTATTAGTGTTTTTGGAAGTGTAATTGATTTTAGTGCTGTGCAATTTTTAAATGTATATTCATATAAAACGGTGATGTTTGCAGGAAGTTTTACGAAATTTAAGCTTGTACAGTTTTCAAATGTACTCTGTCCAACATCATTAATTGTATCTGGCAACTCCACATGTTCCAATGTTGTATTATCTTTAAATAAACCATTTTTTAAACTCTTTACAATTATTCCATCAACTTGACTTGGAATTTTAAGCGTTGAAACCCCATTAATATTATTTACTTGTGATACCTCCCCATTTGAATCAATAATATATTCAATTGAAGAAACTTCATCTTGCTGGTAATGTGCATAAACAGTTACATTGTTTTTGAGTTCGGCGTTTTCATATGTGTTTGCTTTTAATTTTTGTGTCCAAATGTCTTTATCAAAATACCATCCTTTAAATGTATATCCCGTTTTTATTGGTGCAGTTGGTAGTTGCAACACTTCGTTGCCAGCCGTTGTTATTATTTCAACAACTTGTTCATCTGCAATAAACTTTATATCATATTCAATAACAACAACTTCATCTTGCTGGTAATATGCATAAACAGTTACATTGTTTTTGAGTTCAACATTTTCATATGTGTTTGCTTCCAACTTTTGTGTCCAAACATCTTTATCAAAATACCACCCTTTAAATGTATATCCCGTTTTTATTGGTGCAGTTGGTAGTTGCAACACTTCGTTGCCACTTGTATAAATTTCTTCAATTATTACATTATCTGCATTAAACTGAATACAATATCGCGTTTTGAAGTTAATAATAACACAGTTCCAACAGAAATTCCTGCAATAATTAAAAATATCAACCATTTAAAAAAATTAATTTTCATATGTGTAAGCCCCTTTTTGTTATAGTATGACACTTTTAATTATTTTTACAAACTTGTGCGTAAAAAAAGAAAACAAACCATTTGTTTTCTAAACTATTTATTTTTTATTTTTTCAAATTGCCCCAATTCAACATCAGGCTTAATATTGGGACCATGGTAGTCACTTCCACAAAATTCCATCAAGTTGTACTTTTGTGCAATTTTAGAAAAAATTGTGTAATCTTCATTTAAATTGCATGTATGCTTAGTTTCCAATCCTTTTAATCCATAATTTTTTAATAATTTTACAAGTTTTTCAATATCTCCATAATTTAAACTATATTCTTCCATTATTTCTCTTGGGTGAGCCAGTGCAACCGTGCAATTTTTATTTTTTAAAAGATTTAAAACTTCCACAGCATCTAATTTTAAATTTTCACTTTTTAAAGCTCTCATTTTTTTTATAATATTCATCTCTATTAAAGTTGCCATGTTCACATAGTAATTTATATAAATGTGGTTTTCCAACGGAGTTTGTTGTTTTTAGTAAACAAGAAATTTTTTGATTGTCTATGTCAATGTTATAAATATCTTTAATTAACTGCACCATTAATTTTATTTTTTTCAATCGAAGAGAAGATATTTTTTTTACTATTTTCATTATATCTTTATCGTCAAAATCAAAATCTCTAACCAACAAATGAACATTTATTCCATTAAACAACTCTTTTATTCTGCATGACAATTCTACGCCGCTATGAAATAAAACATTTAATTTTGTTTTTAGATATTATATCGTATACCCTTTTATTCCCTCAATGGTATCGTGGTCGCAAATAGCAAATTCGGTAATTCCTTTTTGTAAGATTTTATCTATAATTTCGTTTTCATCATATTCTCCATCCGAATATTTTGTATGTATATGAAAATCTTTCATAAAAATTTAATCCTTTGCATAATAATATCACATTTAACAAATCTTTTCAACCTTTCACTTGGCAATACAAATTAAAACTATTTCCGTTGCATATAATTTACCACCAAAGTACCGTAAAAAAAACTTATAATTGTTATTGTAGTGTGCAATAATTTTTGGAATTTCTATTATATCACTATTATTGTGATAAACAGATATTAGCAGTTTTGGCGTTTCATTTATAATATGGTTTTTGCAACCTTCTAGTGCTTTTTTCTCGCCACCTTCTATGTCCATTTTTATTGTTGTTATCTTTTCTTTAATATCATTATCTAAACTAACACAATCAACTTCTATTTCGCCGTTTGTACTAATTTGATTTGCAGAACTTGAATAACCATTTTCACACATATATAGTTTTCCATTTTTATCACTTACCGCAAAGTTTTTAAAAATAATGTTATCGTATGTGTTTAAATTTATTTTCGCGCTTTCTAATGATTTTTTTGTCATTTCATAACAATAAATTTTTTTATAACTATCTGCGCCGTATGAATTTATAAAATCTAATGTTGTATCTCCAATATATGAACCCATATCTACAAAAACCTCATCTTGTTGTAGTTTTAATATGTCTAAATCAAAATAGTGCTTATAAATATCATTTGTAACCTTGCCTAAACTAATAAAATCAAAATTGTAATAATTGTTTAAAATTGCATAAAGTATATATTTTGATTTATAATCTGCAAGGTTTTCGTACAACCAAACAAAATCCATATAATTATTTTTAAAAACTTTTGCTTTATCTATATAAATATCAAAAATATCATTTTTAATATCCATTTTTCCCCAATAACCAAATTTGTTAAAAAAATCTTCAAAAGATTTTTGGGTTTGATTTGGCAATGATGTAAATTTTTCTACCATATTATCATACAAAAAAACAATATCTTTTTGTTTAAATTCTTCAATTAGATTGTAAAAATTGTTATCAATATAATTCATATTTAATATTGTATTCAAAAAACTTTAAAATTGGCACAAAAAAACACGAATAAATCGTGTTTTTTTGTGTTAAATATTAGTCAACAAATTCAACGTCATAAACAACTCTTACAAAAAATTGTTTTACAATTTCATTGTTGTCATCTAAAAAGGCATAATAAAAATACCCATCGTTTGTTGAAGCCACTCCGCAAATGCTTCAACTTGTTTTAATTGCATCTCCAAGTAACCATTGTACATTTTCTACAACATAACCATTCTCAGTGTTTTCTAACTCTGCAACAGGTTTTGCTGGCAAACCATCTGTTGTTTTAAATTGAGTTGCATCTTTTGGAATTAAAATTTTCAATTCAAAATAGTCTGTGTAATAATTAACCGTTTCTCCTTGACCTACTTACTCACCTTGTGCATTTCTTGCAAGAGCATTTTCATCACAATCAGCTTTTGAAACTGTTCCACTAACTCTTACAGTAACTTGATCAAGTTTTCCCTATTCGCCATATAAATCAACTCTTCCTTGTGAATCCCCATTATCTGTTGAGAATTGTTTTTTTGTTAATTCTTTATCAACAGTAACCGTTACTCCATCAACCTTTGCAATGCTTGCATCCACTTGAAAATCCGCTTTGCCACATGCAGTTAAAACAAACATACAAGGTAAGATATTGCAAAAGCAAAAACAGTTTTAAGTACAGATTTTAAAGACTTTGTTGTTTTTTTCTTCATATCTACATTTCCTTCTTATTAATATGAACTGATTACATTACACCATTTAAAACTATTTTATCCAAACATTTTTATGTTTTTCATGGCACATTAATATTTATATTCAAAAATAAATATTTTATAATTACTTGTGTTAATAATATAAAAAACAAGCGCCAAGCACTACGTTTTGCCGTTTATGGCAAAACTGTGCATTAGCGCAGCATCATAACATTATAGTTAAAATCAATTACATTATTAAATACAATAATTTAAAATAGTTTCAAAAATTAAACCAATATTAAATTTCAACATCTTAAAAAAGTCGCGACAAAATGCTTTCTATAAGCATTTTCGTTTGGTCGCGAGAAAGAGAAAAAACAAGCGCCAAGCACTACGTTTTGCCGTTTATGGCAAAACTGTGCGTTAGCGCAGTTTTTTCTCTATGGTGCGGATGAAGGGACTTGAACAACTTTCAAGATATAGTCGAAACCCTTTATTTATAAGACTTTCAGCAAATTTATGACACTATTTTTGACACAAATTTTCATTATAAAACATAAAAAATGCAGTCTTTATAACTGCATTTTTTACTACTTACAAATTTTAAAAA
>CALWDY010000022.1 GCA_944376825.1 uncultured Clostridia bacterium | reverse complement strand
AAATATTTTTAGACTTTGACGGCGATAATCCTGCAATTATTGTAAACAACAGTGATTGGTTTAACTCTTTTAGTTACATTGATTTTATGCGTGAAATTGGCATTCATTTTAATGTAAACAAAATGCTATCTAACGAAATATATGCAAAAAGAATTGAAGAAGGTGGTCTTACATTTTTTGAAATGGGCTACATGCTTATGCAAGCTTATGATTTTATTGAATTAAATAAAAAGTATGGTTGCACACTTCAATACGGTGGTGGAGACCAATGGGGAAACATTGTTGCGGGTGTTGAACTTCAAAGAAAACTCAATTTTGCAAACGGAACAAACATAGATTTAGTTGGTGCAACAAATCCACTGCTATTAACCCCAGATGGCAAAAAAATGGGGAAAACAGAAAGAGGGGCAATTTGGATAGACAAGGATAAAATTTCCGCATATGATTTTTATCAAGGAGTATATCAAACGCCCGATGCGTGCGTTGAAATGATGTTTGCACTCTTTACTGATGTAGACATGAAAACCGTTAAAAAACTTATTAGTGAAGATATTGTAAATGCAAAAAAGGTTTTGTCGTTTGAAGTTACGAAATTTATCCGTGGAGAACAAGATGCAATAAAAGCACAAGAGGCATCTCAGGCACTTTTTAGTGGGCAAGGGAACTTGGATAATGTTCCAACATTTGAAGTTGGCGAGTGTGAATTATCTAATGGTATACCCGTTACTGATTTGTTTACTGCATGTGGACTTGTTTCTTCAAAAAGTGAAGTTAGAAGATTGTGTGCTCAATCTGGTATTCTTGTTAACGATGAAAAAATAACAGATTTTAACAAAAAAATATGTCTATGTGATTTAAAAGATGATTGCATAATATTAAAAAAAGGCAAAAAGAATTTTATTAAGGTAATCGTTAAAAAATAATGCAAAGTTTTATTGAAATTAAAAAATCTAAATTTTATAGTTATTTATATAATGTAAATAGTGCTAATGATGTTGCAAAAATATTGGAAGATTTAAAAAAAGAACAGAAAAAAGCAAATCATATTTGTTATGCTTATAAAATTGTTGACGGTGTGGAAATTATAAAATTTAGTGATGACGGCGAACCAAGTGGAACAGCAGGGAGACCAATGCTTAATGTTATTGAAAAGAAAAACCTTAAAAATGTTTTAATTTGTGTTGTAAGATATTTTGGTGGAATTAAACTTGGTGCTGGTGGGCTTGTTAGGGCATACACAAAATGTGCAAGTAGTTTGTTTGTGGAGGAGAAATGATTATAACTGACCTTGCTAGAAGAGGCGAAAGTGAACTATATAAAGTTTATGTTGATTACGAGTTTGTTTGTTTAATGCAAGCAGAAACAATTGTTAAAAATAAACTAAAAAAAGGCCAAGAAATTGACAAACAAACATTTGATGAAATTTTTAATCAAAGTCAAATTTTAACTTGTAAAAATCAGGCAATAAACTATGTTGCAAAATGTTTAAAAACACAAAAGCAAGTCGAGATTTATTTAAAACAAAAAGGCTACACTGATGTTGCTATAAAAAACGCAGTTGCATTGTTACTTGATTACGGCTATTTAAACGATAAATATTATGCCGAGTGTTTTGTTAAATCTAAACAAAATACAAAAGGAATAAACTATATTAAAAATGCTTTAAAGCAAAAAGGCATAAATGCCAACATAATTGATGATGTTACAAAAGATTATAAAGCAAATGAAGAAGAACTGTTAAAAATTGCAGAAAAATATTTAAAAAATAAAAAAATGGATCAAAACATAAAACAAAAACTTTTTAGGCATTTAATTGGCAAAGGATTTAATTTTGATGAAATTAATAAAACTATAAACAAAGTTTTAAAGGGTGTTTATAATGATTGGGATTGATATTTTAGAATTGGAAAGAGTAAAAAATTTTGTGGGTAATGACAAATTACTTAAAAGCATTTTTTTTGAAAGTGAAATAGAATACTTTTCAAAATATAAAAATCCTTGCGAAAGGATTGCTGGTTGTTTTTGTGCAAAAGAAGCAGTTAAAAAAGCATTTTGTTGTGAAGATAATATATCTTTTTTAGATATAGAAGTTTTGCATAAAAACTCTGGACAACCTTTTATTGTTCTTCATAATAACGCAGAAAAATGTTTTAAAAAAAATAATTATAAAAATATAGAAATTTCAATTTCACACACAAAAACAATAGCAACAGCAATTTGCAAAATTGATTATTAATATTTGATAATATAAAAATTAAATAATTTATTTAATAATAATTCTATTCCTTTAAATTAAAGGGAAAGAATTATTTTTTTATTTTAGAATATATTTTATTTTTTGATGTAATCTAAGTTTATATAAAATATTTTTGGAGATAATTAAATGGACAAAAATTATAAAAAAATAAATGAAGAATTAAATAAACAAATTAAACAATTTGAGAATAAAAAAGGCAAAGACTTTTCATTTTATCTTAACGAAAATGACCCCATTGTGCATAGTATGAAAGTGAAGGGGAAGTTATTTGAAAAGATTGACTTAGATGAGGAGTTTGAAAATGCTGACCTTTTAGATTATTTAGGTTATGAAAGGATTATATCGTGCAAGAAAAACAACAAATAACAAGAGGTGATATATACTTTGCTGACCTAAGCCCTGTGGTTGGAAGTGAACAAGGAGGGCTTAGGCCTGTTCTTGTTATTCAAAATAATGTGGGAAATAAATATTCGCCAACAGTAATTATTGCGGCAATAACAAGCCAACTTTCAAAAGCAAAAATTCCAACTCATGTTGAACTTCCTGCACATATATATAATTTGCCAAAAGATAGCGTTGTGCTACTTGAACAAATAAGAACAATAGACAAAAGGCGATTAAACGAAAAAGTTTCAACTGTTGATTTTAAAAAAATGAAAGAAGTCGACAAGGCTATGCTTGTAAGTTTGGGATTTTATAATTAGTTTTTATACATTTTTCTTTGTCAATTGCAGTGTTTTAGATTTGATTTTTGTTTTGTGAAAAGCAGTTTTTATATAAAATAAAAATAGTGTTTAAAAGCATTTATGCATGTTTTTTTGTTGTGTGTTTGACAATATTAGTGTTTTTTGGTATATATATAGTATATATAGGAGGTGTTTATGAAAAATATGTATTCACATATATATCAAAAAAATATCTCTTTACTTATGTCAATATATTTGTTGACCTTTACACTTTTTTTGGGGTGTTTTTTTCCTATTATTAAAACTTTGAGTTCAACAACATATTGGAGCAACTACAAAGAAACGACATATGCTGGTGGAACGGGGTCATCAAATGATCCTTTCATTATTACATCTGGTGGGCAATTGTATAATTTTATAAGTTCAAGTGGCAAGCAGTATGCAAAATTGGGCTCATCTATTGATCTTTCGGCACATGTTTGGAATAGTCCTGCCATTGCAAAAAGTTTGTATTTGGATGGGGATGGTAAAACTATAACAAATTTAAAGTCAACTGCTAAATATAGTGGATTGATTGGTCAAAACACAAATGCTTCCGCGACTATTGAAATTACAAACTTAACAATAACTGTAAGCATTGACTATTCTGGTAGTGGAGACTATTATTTGGGTTCTTTTGTTGGATCTGCAACAGGGAATGTAAAATTAAATAAATGTATTGCTTATGGAAACATTAACAGTAAATCAACATCAACGAATACGTGTGCTGTTGGGGGAATGATTGGGTATGCGAAAAATGTTGATGCAAGTCAATGTATAAATTATGTAAATTTAACAACATATTCTGCTAATATTGGAGGTATTGCTGGTAGAATTTCAACTGATGCAAATTTTAATGTGTGCGGAAACAATGGAGAAATAACTGCAACAAGTGGAAACTGTGGTGGTATAGTTGGAAAAGTTGAAAATGTAATTAGTTTTAAAGAGTGTTTTAATGGAGAAAATATTACTTGCACAAATGGTACAATTGGCGGACTGATTGGACAAGTGGATGGTTCGGCAAATTATTCAATATCAAGTGTATACAACACGGGTGTTGTAAAGGGAAAATACGCAGGCGGGTTTATAGGTGGAACAAACGGAAATGTTTCAATTTCTTATGCATATAATTCTGCCAATGTTTCATCAACGGAAAATTCAAATCCTAAATTTGAAACAGAACAAATCAACCAAAATGTTAATGAATGGTGGCCATTTAGATTGGATTGGTCATGGGAAGATCAAGACGGAGTACCTTATTCAGTTTCTAATTATTCAAACAATGGATTGTTTGAACAATATAACGTTGTTGAACCTTTTGGAACAGGCGGTGGTAGTGGAGATGATTATAAACCTAGTGCAGATTATGATTTGTATCAAGTTATAAAAAATATAAGCTATGTAAATGAGGTTCCAGATATATCTTTAATTAATCAACCTAATGCTTTACAATCAAAATCTAATGTTTACACAATCAAGCCTGACGAAACCAATTATGATAACGTATACAATGTTTATTTTGAACTGGGATTTTGTGGTAAAGATGGAAATAATTACAAAGGTAAAGAGTACAATATAAATATATCACAGCTGTCATCAGAAAATATTGAAATGTTTAACACTTTTGAAGATTGGTGTGATGGGTTCAGGCTTTATGATGAATCGTATTGGTTTGACATTTGGGGTTATGGTTATGATGACATTCAAGATAAAGTTCCTGGTAACGTTTTTATATTGGGCGTGCAAATTAGTAAAAACATAGATGAATTGATTTTTACACCATTGCTTTATGTGCACTATCAGCAAAAAGATGGCAATGGATATATTGTGGGGCAGGGGGTTAAAAAGATTGCATTTTCGAAAAATGGCACCTACACTTTCACAATTCCAGAAATCCCTGATGTTCCAACTTTTTATACCCAAAACCAAATTAAATCGGCAAGTTTGGGTGATAATTTTGCGGTTGATGAAAAAGTAAATAATGGGATGCCATATTTAAAAAATTTTTATTGGTGATAATATAAAAAGCACATCTTATTTTGGAGTTTACTCATTTAGATGTGCTTTTTTATTGGTTTTTTTATATAAAATTGTTTCCAATGTAATGGAAATCAATATTGGTAAAAGAAATAATAAACCATATAAAGTTTTTGTAAGTGGTCTAAGTGAATTTAACATTAAAAGATGTATTGTTGCGTCTATTATTATAATAATGTAAGAAAAGTATTCAAATTTTGTTGGTTTTAAAATTTTTGTATTTAATTTTTTACAACGATATAAGTCTGCAATAGAATAAACTATTAACATAACAAATGAAAGGCTAATAAAAATAACAAGAATATGATAAGGAAAAGGGATATTAATGTTTAAAGCAATAAAAGGTCTGCAATAAAAAACAAAAGCAAAGTTCCAATTGGAAATTAATCCTGCCATAGATGAAATGTTGCCTATGCAAACATATGCAAAAGGGATCACCCAGAAATTTTTTAAATGCAATGAAAATAGTTTTGTTTTTAAAAAATATAAAGGTAAAACAATTAATATTATATGTGTTATTATTGATTGAAGGTTTATGAAGTGAAATATCGAATAAGATGAATTTATAAACGCAGGATACAAAAATGTTATAATTCCGCCAACAAGTCCAATCCCAAAAGAAATATTATATAAATATGATAAAAGTTGATTGTTTTTGTTTAAAATTAAACTTAACACAATTAAAGTGATGTTTAGCCACACCATCATTGTGCAACTTTCAAAATTTATTGTTATCCACCAGTTTGTTGGAATGTTGAAGTAATTATTTGAGGCAACTGTCCAAATTATTCTTCCAATTTCCAACACAAAAAGAAATGTTGCCAATGTTATTTTTGTTGCCAAAATGCCTTTTTTGCTTTTTGCGAAAAGCAAAAAATATAATGCTATACATATAAACACAACAATAGAAAAAAGTATTGTTATGTGTTTTAAATCAAGCCAGTTTATATAATTTGAATTACTTTCAAACGAGAACATAGTATCACCATATATTTATTTTTAATAATTATACAAAAGCAAAAACATAAAAATCAAGCAAAAACCAGTACAACTATACGGTGTGAACAAAGAAAAACGAAAAAAGATGAAAAAAGTTTAAAAAAAGTTAAAAAAGTCGTTGACAAGGGGAAGTGTATGTGGTAATATTTGTATGCTGTTCACAGGAAAGTGGATGGCAAGAACCATAGCAATTGAATAAGAAAGAATAGTAAAGGTTAATTGTTTAGAATAAACATACACAGTATACTTGTCAATATA
>CALWDY010000021.1 GCA_944376825.1 uncultured Clostridia bacterium | reverse complement strand
CATGCTTAAAAAAAGTTTGCTCTTTTTTCTCATCTCTTCTCCTTTTATTTTTTATACATATATTGTGAACAACTTGCCATATAAAAATGTATATATTGTATAACTAATAATAGGATACCCCCCCCCCCCCCGTGTCAAGCAATTTTGTATGTTTGCTAAATTTTTTTTGTTTTTGGAGGTTTTTAAATGCTTTATTGTTGTGGATAATTGATTAAAATTGCTTGTATTTGCTGTGCTAGGATTATTTCAATGTTTGTGTTGTTGGGTTTGGTAAAAGAAAAATTGTGTTTGCCCGAGCACAACAAAATGCATACAAAAAATTATGTTGAGTATAAAGGGCACGAAAGAACCCGTTTGGCAATTGCCAAACGGGTTGGTTTGCTTTATAGTGCAAACTGCAAACATTGTTTGCACTTTCGTGCCCTATACTTTTTTATGACACTTTTTATTTTACAACAAAAACCAACAAATCGGTTTACATTAAATAACTCACAACTCCACACAAAATACTGTAACACAACTTTTCACGATATTCTTTTGTGTTTAATAACAATTCTTCTTCTTGATTGGATATAAATCCACATTCAACAATTACACTAGGAATAGAAGTGCAATTTAAAATGTAATAATCGCCCTTTTGAGAATTTTGTCTTGGTTCAACCAAATTTTGCACAAATTGTTTTTGTATTTGGTCGGCTAGCAATTTTGAATTTTCATTATCTTCATTATAAAAAACTTGTGCTCCACGACTTGAAGAAAGAGCAAAACTATTCATATGTATACTAATCACCATGTCTGGCTTTACGCTTTCAATCAACTCTTTTCGTTTTTGCATGTCATCTTTTTTCTTGTTTGATGCAAAAGGGCTATATAACCCATTTTCATTTATTCTTGTCATAGTTGTTTTAAAACCAAAATCTTTAAAGTATTGTTCCAAAGTTTTTGCGTATACCAAATTGATTTCGCTTTCTTTTGTACCATTAAAGCCCTCACTTCCACCGTCTATTCCACCATGCCCAGCATCAATTACAACACTATATGTGTATGTTTTTGATTGTGAATACACAATCGCACCTGACATAAGTGCAGTACACAAGCCAATCATAATGCCAATTATAAGTAAAACTTTTTTAAAATTTTTTATAGTTAAAAAGGGATATCTCATACAAATATATAATGCAAACAATTTGTTTTATATGACTTTAAAAGTTTTTACATGATTTTAAAAATCTAAATATTTTATTTGCAAAGTTTTTTGTTAATCTAAAAAAAATTAGGTCAAAACCGACCTAATTTTTTTGTGATTGAATTTGATAAAACAAAACCAAATATCACTCTACCCAACTACCAACTTCGTTTTCCCATTCAAATTTTGGGAACTCGTTTTCGTTGTTTAAGTAGTATGTGCTTTCTGTTCCATTTAACCTATCTCCAAGAGGAACTTTTGAATATGATGTTATGCTAAATTTATCAACACCAACTCCTCCAATTGGAGCATGAGATTGCCCTTCATTATAGAAACATCTTGTATCAACGCCACCTGACGACCATGTAATATATGCAAACAAATATACATTGCCTATTTGTATTGATTGGGCACTTGAAGCATTTACCACATTATAAACATAAGAACCTTTTATGTTGCCATTATTTGAAAGTCCAACAAGACCTGCAATATAAACTTTATTAATAGAGCCAACAGGAGCACTTCTATATATTACTGAATTTGTGTAGGTGTAACAATAATTTACTGTTCCGTCGTTTTGACCAATAATTCCTCCAAAATAGAAGTTTACTGCACCTTGCGTTGAACCTTGTTGTGCTTGTTTGTTTATGCTAAGTGTTGTTGTTTGATTTTTAAGCACGCATGCTTCAACTGTTCCGTTTGCTCTGTTTGTTCCAACAATTCCACCGCTTGTTGAAATTGTTGTTTGAAGAGTAATGTTTCCATAGTGTCCACATTTAAGAACAAGACCTTCGTTTTCCCCTGCAATAGAAGCAAAACTTGCTTTTATTCCAAGAACGTCTGTGCTGTTTTTAAGTGAAACATCATAGTAGTTTACCACATTTTGAATTGTTCCTAAGTTTTGATATGCAATTCCATAAACAAACATGTCTTTGTTTGATGTTAAATCTATGCTTTGCCCTTGTGAACCCAAGACCACATTTTGAATTGTTCCCAAGTTTTTGTAGCAAAGCAGTGATATTGTTGCACCAACTTTAAGTTGTCCCGTTAGGTTTGCAACTACTTTTAAATTTTGCACTTTTGCGCCACTTTCTATTTGCGAGAACAATGCAACATATTGTATTGATTGATATGCAGTTATATTTGTTAAGTCATAGTCCCAACTTAATGTTTTTTTGTTTCCATCATAATTGCCAACAAATTCAAAGTTTGTTCCTTGACCCAATGGAGAGACATTATAGATTGAAGCAATTTGCTTAAAGTTAAATTGTTTGTTTTCTTCACTTAATGTTACTGTTTGCTCCACTCCATTTTCCATTAAAGTGTAACTATTTAAGTATTCATCTTTTTGTAGTCTATATTTAATGTTGTTAAACTGTTCTTTCGTTTCTATTAAATATGGTTTTTCCACCGTTCCGTTTGAGCCTTCTTGGGTAATTTTAAACAAGTCAACCAAAACAGCTGTTCCTTTGTCTTTATTTTCTGGCTCTAAAACTTCATCGTAATAATATGTGTAATCAGATGTTAAACTTCCATCATTGTCGCTATTTTTTACAACAACCGCAACCGAAACTTTATGCATTCCTTGTTCTGTTGGCGTGTATCTATTTGTAAGGTTGTTTTGTGTTGTGTAAATGTATGTTCTAAGCACATTTGGCTCGCCATCAACATATACAATTTCTCCAAGATCGTTAGTCTCAATTATTTCATCTTTAATTTTATATGAATGGTCGTTGGATGTGCCTTCTGTTGACCAGTAAAAATATTTTTCTTCGCTGTTAAATCCAACACTTTGAACCGATTGTGGTTTTTGAATTTCTCTAACATCTGAAATGCAAGAAGGTATATAACTTTGATTTCCAAGTGGCAAAACTTGAATTGTATAGTAAAGAGTATACTCATCGCTTATTGTAGATTGGAATTCAAGAGTATTTATATACATTGTATCAACAATTATAGATTTTACTGTTTCATCTTCACTTGTCCAGAAATTAACCTTATATTTAACTTGCAAATCTATATTAGTATCACCCGTTGAAACGGAGTATTTGTTCCAAATTATATGTAAATCACTGCTTGGAACATCTTGTATATTTTCTATATCTTCTTCTCTTAAATCTCTAAGAACAATATCGTCTGCGCTAATACCATTTAATTGATAGATGTTTGGCAGATTTTTATTATTTGGGTTTACAAAAGTAACATAGTTTGAGTTTACAAAACCTTCTACACCGTCTTTTGGAATAACTCTTATTTGAAGTTCAAAAGGATTTTCATTTATAAGTTTGTTTGTTACATATGAGAAGTAACTGTTTTCTTCTGTTATTACAACAAGTTCTCTTGTTACATCTTCATTAATTTTAAATTTCAACTCATATTGATAGTTTTCTTCTTCTAAATTTCCAACATATTTCCAAGTAAACTCACCATCTTTTAGTACAATATTGTAAACGACACCACTTTCATCTTCGCCTTGAACATCACTATATTTTTGGAATTCATAACTATCCGACTTGATACTCATCAAATAGTATGCCGTTTCTCCATTATAAATATATGTTCCAAGATTATCACTAGACTTGAAGAAGGCTTGAATTGTAACTCTATATCTTCCACTTGCAAGGTCAGCACAATTATAAGAGCATGTTCCATCTGCATTTGTGAAGTTATTGTTTATAATCACAAAGTCTTCATTTATAGGGTTGCCATCATTATCCACTTGATTAAATGTAAGTTTATAATAACTTATGTTAATATTATTATTTTTTGCAATATCCCAATATAAAACACCTTTTCTTGCAACAACATTTGAAACTTTGCTTATTGTTGTTCCATAAATATCGCTTCCTTTATTAGAGTTTACAAATGCTTTTTCTCCTGTTGACAAGTCTATATCAAGACTTCCCACTGCTTGGAATTTGTATAATAGGTTTTCCTCTGTAAAGGTTGATTCAAACCAAATATAATTATCTAAGTCTGGTTGATTTATTATTGATACAGTATTTAACAAATTGTCATCTTTATTAACAATTACTTTATATGAAGAACTGTTTTCTTCACTTAACCATCTAATTCTTCCATCTTCAACTGTGCTAATTGGCGTTGGAAGTTTTGACACCTTTCCAACACTGCTGTTTGGTCCCGAAATTATTGCATGAGTTGTTGTTGCAACTTTTAACCCAATTGCTTGAATTTTTATCGAGTACTCTTCTATTTTGTTGTAACTTTGAAGTTCTGCACAATCCCAAGTTGCATCTTTTAATGAAAGTGTTTTTGTTTCACCCACAACGTTGCCATTGTTTTCAGTGTATGTTACTTGATAAGCACTTGCACTTTCTTGTGCATTCCAATAAATTACACCATCTCTCACTCTTGCTGTTGTTGGGTCTAAAATGGTTAATGTTATTTTGTTTGAGATTTTTCCATTTAACACTTTGTCATCATTTCCAGCAACATAAACATATATCGCTGTAAATGAAGAATTTATTGTGCCACTTTCAACCAAATTGGTAATGTTGAAACTTGTGCATGTTGTTCTGCCAATTTCAACTCTTTTTGAAACAATTTTTCCTTCTTCTTCAACATTTTGGTCTGCAAAAATTGCATAAGTTGGAGTTTGCATATTGTAAGATGCAGGAATGTTGATTGAGTTCCATGAAAGAACATAGGCATTGTTTGAGTATACAATTGAAATTTGAGGAGCATATGGAACATAAACTTCTATATTGCTACCATAATTAGATGTTAAATATTTTACACTATCACCCTTTTGTCTTAATGTTAAATTATATGCACCAGCAGGCAAATCAGCGCCCATTTCTAAGTATCCATTATTAAGTGTAGGCCAGCCATTATACTGATAGGTTTCCAAAAGCGCCAAAATCATTTCTTTTTGCTCGGCTGGTATTAAAATATTATTTGCAATGTCTTGTTTTAATTTATCCGTTACAAAACAATATTTTAATGCATAATCTTCATAACTAAATTCGGCGGTGCTTGTTTTGCTTGCAAATTTCATATTGATTTTTGTTGTTGCCAAAGTTTGGGTTGTTGCAGTAACGGGATTTTCTATTATTCCTTTTGTTACAAGTGGCAATAAAGACCAAATATCATTTAATTCCCATCTAAATGCCCCTTCTTTTATCATGAACGCATCTGGTGAATGTAGTTTTACAACTTCCAAGTTGTTTCCTTCTGCATCTTTATATGTTCCCACCGAACTTGCAATATACTGAGAAGATGTTGAAATTGCTCTAACCTTATACGAAGAATATGTTGTATTAGAAGTATTCGACAAATCTAGATAATAGGTGTTTGTTTCTATTGGCAAACCACTATTTTGAAGTTCATCGCCAAGATATAACAAATATCCTGTTGCCCCATCAATTTTGTCCCAAACAAGTTCACCATTTTCTACTTTTAGATTTGGACTTGAAAGTTTTGTAAAATATAATGTTTCACTATATTTAGAATTTAAAAGATAACTGCCATCAGCATCAATTTCACTAGAACCTGCCACAGAAAGTTTTATTTGATGTTTTCCTGCTTCTAGGTTTCCATCTCCATCTAAAACAAATTCAGTGTTTTTTGTATTGAATATTTCACCATTAAAGTTTACATTATATCCGTTTACTGCGTTTGAATCTGCCGTCCATATTAGTTGAGATATAGTATAGTCATATTTAACAGGATTTGTTGATGTTTGTTTTAAAACAATATTCAATGTTCCTGCGCAATTATTTGATAAGATTTTTATGCTTAAATCTTGTGTTTTGTCCGAATAAATAACATCTTCTTCTGTTGATGTTGCCATAACAGAAATAGAATATTTTTGATTTTCTTTAAACATATTATACATTTCTTGTGCATAGAAAATTGAATAATCGGTTTGTTCACTGTATAGTTCATCAAGGTTGAAGTTGTTTGTTCCATACACAACCTGATAACCATCTGCCCCCTCTACTTTTGTAAAAGCAATATAGCCCATAACAACTTTCAAGTTTTGTGGTATTGCTAGTTTTTTACAGCTGTAATCTTTTCTTGTTCCATCTTCATTTGTTATAAACAAAGAGTCTAAAACAATATCTTGCTTAACCAGTGATGTTTTTACATTTCCAACCGCTTTTATATTTAAAACCAATTCACCTTGTTTGCCATTTAAATTTTCACTTAATGTGTGTTTTGAATTTAAAACATATCCCGTTAAAATCTCGGTGTTGTTTACATCTATTGCATAATCATACGCCTCATCCACTTTATCCCAACAAAGAACACCATTTACTGTTTTAAAGTTTGTTACGGCACTTAATTTTTTGCCCGACACCGAAGCTTTTGAACTGTCAATATAATCCACTCTTCCGCCTATAAGTCCTTGCGCATAAACTGTCATTGTAAAGTTTTGTGGAATTTGTGAATATATGTTTTCTAAAAGAGCCAGTTCGGCGTATTGACCTGAAACATTAAATTCATTTGTTTGAAAATCTGTGCCCAAAAAATTTAAAACATATTTTGAAGCATTTGCAACCACATCTCCGCGAAGATATATTGTACTATCTGCACTATCTGTTTTTCTTATAAATCCCACATTATTAACTTCTGCCAATTTTGTAACAATTTTTAATGTTGAATCTGACTTTATGCAATTTTCTTCTTCTAGTTTTCTTTCAACTTTAATAGAATATACTTTTTCAACATTAGTAGGAACTTTTTCATTTGTATCTTTATAGTACCAGTCTTCAAAAATGTATTCTTCACCATAGTTTAGTTCTAATTCTTTAACTATTCTATTATCTGTGCTTATGGTTATAACATACTTGCTTTTGTCATCAACTTCATCAATTTTTGTTTGACCGGCAACAAGTTTATTTGTTGAAAGGGTTATGTTTGCCTCAACTGGTTTTGTAACAACATAATTGTCACTTTGCTGACTTGAAAATGTTTTGCCTTCGTCCTGCCCATTTCCTCCAATAGAATATACATTTATTGTTATTTGCCCACTAAACGCACTTGCAAATAAATATTCTTTTAAATTTATGCTGGTAGATAAAGTTTCAAGTTCGCCCTTTACCAAGTCATTCGCATAATATGAAACGCCATATTTAACAGCCCCTGCAGCGCCTGTAAAAGATAAAAGTGCATCTTGAGTGATTGTAAGATTTTGAGGTTTTGCAAGTCTTTTATAAGTTGCAGAAGCAACTGTATCACTATTTATGCAGTTGCTTGTTCCTTCTGCATAAATTTTAACATAATATGTACCTTCGTATGTCATGCCCGCAGACATTACATGTTTAGATGTTCCAAATGCATATATTGTTTCCAAATATTCATCATTTTTGTAAATTTCTATAACAAATTGACCAACACTAACTCCTTGGAAATCATAATCCCATGATATCTTTATCTCTTGTTGATTTTTTTCTTCGGATTGTAAAATAATATTAGAAACTGGGTTTAATTTTATAATTTGAACTGTGTTAGAGTAATATGAAGACAACAAATTTTCTTGTCCAATTAATGCACTAATTTCACCCACTCTTGCCGACACGCTAACGGTTAGAGTGCCAGAATTCAAAGTGTCTATAATTTGTTTTATATTTTCATCTTGTGCGCTTATATAATTTACTCCGCTACACAAGTAATACAAGTCTTGTTCTCCATTTGAAAATTTAAGTTTATAATTTGATGTTTGTGCAATATCATCCCATGATATTATATTGTTATTAATTGCTGGATCTGTTAGGGTTTGAATTCTTGAAAATTCAAATGTACTTATTGCACTTGATAGGAAATAATATTTCCCCTCTGTGTATTTTTTTGCAACAAGCCCCACACTTATTTCAAAGTTTCCAAAATAACTTGAAAGGTTTGTTATATTTTGATCTTGGTCTTTTGATATTGTTATATGATCTAATTGGGCTACTGAATCTGGCAAATCTTCTGTGTTATAATTAGTTTCAACAATGATATTTTCATCTTCATCTATTTTTATGCTTGTAGCACTTGCCAGTCTTTCAACATACACCTCAACATATTCACTTGTTAAAAATCCTTGTTTTGAAATTTTTAATTTTAATGTGTATTTCCCCGCATCTACAACATATTCAGTTATATCTTTTGATGTTTCATTTCCGCTATAAATAATTTCATCATTTAATAAAAGTTCATAACTCACATCACTAATTGAACTTTGTGTCCAATTTGCCAAAACCTTTTCATCTTCTTCAACAACGCTTAAAACAGCATCACTTTCAATTTTATGAATAGTTGTCTCTTCGCTATATTGTGATGTAAAATATATATCGATTTTATCTTGCAAATTTATATTTGCTCCAACATACAAATAGCATAATTTAACAGAAAAATCTTGTTTTGTGTTTATTGGGCTAATTCTTTCATCAAACACATCTATTTGATTTTCGTTTAATTGTATTTGTTTCACTGTTTCACCTTGTGTAATTGTTAGCAAATACACAAAGTTTTTTTGTGTTGTTTGTTGCCATGATATAACAGTTTCATTCAAAACAGGAGCAGTTGGTGCAATTAATCTTTGTATATTAAATTGACACCATTCACTATCTAAATAATAGTGATTGTTTACCTTTTGTTTTGTTGCATTAAATTTTGCTTTTAACACAAAATTTAAACCATCATCCAATGTTTCGGTAATTTCATCGTTTATAAGAAGTGTTGCCCTATTTTCATCAAGCATTTGTCCGTTTGGATAATCTAAAATTGTTATTACACCATCCATAGACAAATTGAATTGTTGTGGTGAACTGAGTTTTGTAATTGTAATTGAGTTTGTGTTTGAGTCAAAAATAAGATCATTGTCGGCATTGACTGCTTTTACTTCAACAACATAATCACCTGGCTGTTGTAGTTTTTGAGTTAAATCTATTGTTATTATGTCTTGTGAATTATCAAAACTTAAAGTTTTTAAATTTATTGTTATTTCATAATTGTTTGCATAATTTACTTTTGTAATTGTTAAAATTTTTGTTTCAACATCAAAATTTACAGTTGGAGTATCTAGCAATAATTCTATTTCAAAATCCACTTTTGCATAATTTAAACTATCTAAATACAAAACTCCACTATTAAACGAGCCTACTGCCTTTACAAAAAATTCATATTTTCCAAACTCAAAGTTTTCTACAGATATCAAAGAAGATGAAATTGTGTTTTCTTCAAACAACTCTCCGTTTTTAAGTATATAATACGAATATCCATTTGCCGTTGAAATAGTGTTCCAACTTATTGATTTTGGTCCGTTTTCTTCGTTTAATGAAAGCGAAACATTTTCTTGTCTTACCACACTTATAGTTGTTTTACTTGGCAAAATAAAAGTGTCAACGGCTGTCATTTTTGAACTAGATGCAGTTATGGTTATTTGATATGTTCCAATATTATTAAAAATAGTGTCAACATCACCATAAGAACCATCTGCCTGTTTTACAAGTGTGTTTTCCAATCCATCTTTAAAATATGAAAGTGAATAGGTGTCTGCGTTTTCAACTTCGCCAAAAGTTACAAAATACTTGTTTTCATTTACGCTTTGATTTATAGAAGAAGAGTCAATTTGTGAAAGTTTCAAAAGATTAATGGTGTTTGAAGCATCGGCATTTATTTCTTTGCTATCTTGTGCATATACATAAGCTTTTACTGAATATGCACCTACGCCCGTTTTGTCAAAAAGATATGTGCCGTTTTGAAGAGATATTTTTTCAATGCTGTTTTTATATGTTATTTCAAGTTCAATATTTTTACCCTCATAGTTTTCAACAACAAATGTTCTATTTATTGGGTTAAAGGATAGTGTTGCTTTTTCAAGTTTAATCACATCCGACAAAACACTTAAATTTTCGCTTGATAAATAATTTTCACTGTCACTAACTGCTTTAAGTTGTATGGTGTTATAAGTTCCTGCTGAGATACCATCAAGAGAATAAACACCTCCACTAACAACTTCTTTTGAAACAACATTGTTTATATCCGTTCTTATTATTTCATAATGAAAGTCACCCTGTTGAGTGTTGTCCCAAGTGATAACTCCGTTTGCAATATTTAATTGTGGAGCATATAGTCTTGTCCAAACTTTTTTATCACTTTCGCTTGATGCAACAATATCGTTTCCATCTTTGTTAGATGTTTGACTTATTACTGAAACTTCAAATGTTTCTTGTTTTGATATATTTACAGTGGTTAAATCAACAACCATTTCTTTTTTTGTTGTTGGCTGTGACAAAACTCCATTTATGTTTACAACAAAAGTTGCTATATCATCACTTGCTTCCCATGAAAGCGTTTTTGTTTCGTCGTTGTATTTTAAATTATATGGTTTTTCTAGTTTTGTTAAAACTAAACTTTGGCTATATTCTGAGCCTTGATACAATGTTGTTCCATTTGATGTAAAAGAATTGCATTTTACTCTAATTTCATAAACGCCACTATCTTTAAGTTGATATTTATTATCACCAATTACTATTTCTTCTTTCACTGTGTTTTGAGATTTTATTTCAACGGTATAGGAATTAACTTGTTGTATTTCATTGCCAATTTTAACTAAAACATGATTCCATGTTACGAAACCATTTTGCGTGTCATACATAAGGCCCATAGGCGCTTCGCATTCTATTGCCTCACCATTTACTTTAATTTCTAGGTTTGCAATTTTAAGGTCATAAGATGCTTGTACAAAGGTTGTACCTTGTCCAACAGCAGTCGCTTTGCCGTCTATTAAAGATATAACAGAACTATCCAAAGATTTTAATGTTACATCTTGAATTGCCACTCCTTTTACATTTAATTTTGAATAAACATCAAGTTCATCTCCAATGTTCATTTCAATATAATCCACATTAAAACTTATGCGTGAATCATCTTGATTGCATGCACTAAGCACAGAAACTGAAAATGCACAAAACATTAGCAATATGTAAATGGCAATTTTTTTCATATTTTTCTCCCAACCCTTTTCTTATACAAAATAAATATCTTTTGATATATTCTATCACTATTTAAGGTTTTTTATCAAATGAAATATAATAATATTCTACAAAATATTTATTTACAATAAATATAATTTTTCGATATGAAACATATTGGATTGTTTTGTTTTTTTAAAAAATAAAACAAAAATAAGATTTTTCAAAAATTGACTTTAAATTATTTTATTTTAAAAATAAAAATAAAAAAATGCAAAAAAGGTAATTTATTGCATTTTTTAGGCATTATTTTCATATTTTTTTAACATATTTTTAAACATTTCTTTATGTTTTTGCTCATCCACAAGAATAATTTCTAATATGTTTTTAATTTCTTTTTCCATAATTTTAGAAATTAAAATTTTATAATTTATTATAGATTTTTCTTTTATTTCTATACCTCGCAAAATCATTTGTTTAATACCCTTGTCGTTTTCTATGTTTTTCCCATTAAAAAAAACATTGCTAGATGAACAATAAACAGGGTCTCCACCCAATTTAACTATACATTCACCCAACAGTTTGTGATGTTCTGTATCATCTTGCGCAATCAAATAAAACTCATCAACAAAATCATTGTCAAAACACGACAAAGTATAACTATCATATAAAAATTGCATTAACATCATAGTTTCACTTTCGCTTCCTGCATATGCTTCTTTTAGTAAATTTGCATAATAAGAATTTGAAGATAAACTTTTTAATTGTGTTTTTGGCATAACATGAATTTTATATGACAACATTAAAAAAAATGTTAAAACATATTTTTAAAAGCACAGTCTATTTGTAATTTTACATTATTTAAATATTTTAAACTTGAATTATTTTTTATATCAAACTCTATTTTATATGCCTGTAAAAGTTGTGTTTTTTGTTTTAGCAATTTATTTAAAACATTATCTCCGTATTTTTCATCTCCAACAATGGGCATGTTGTGATAGGCCAAGTGTGCCCTTATTTGATGCGTTTTCCCCGCCGTTATGCACACATTTAACAAACTTATGTTTTCTCCATTTTTAATAATGTTATATTTTGTTTCTATATAATTTGAGTTTGGCACCTTTTTGTTGAAAATTTTAACCGTGCTTGATTCTTTATTTTTTAAAAGATAATCACCCAAAACATCTTCATTTTTTATGCAAACATTTTTAACCACAGCATAATAATATTTTTTTACATAATGACTTTTAAATATTTTAGTTAACAACTTGCAAATGTTTTCACTCTTTGCAAAAACAACAAGACCAGTTGTGTTTCTGTCAATTCTATGAACCGCATATATTTTTTTATTATGTTTTTCATATTCGTTTTTTAAATTGTATTCACCATCACACACTTCAATTCCTTTTTGTTTGTTAAACACAATAACATTATCATCTTGATAAACAACATTGTATTTGCTTTCAATTTTTTTATCATCCAAATAAATTTCAACAACATCTCCAACCTTTAACATTTCATTGCTTTTTATTCTTTTGTTGTTTACAATTATATCTTTTTTTCTTAATGCTTGGCTTAAATTTGAATATTTATATTCTTGCAAATTATACTCTAAAAATTTAAGAACTTTGTTTGGTTTTTCAACCATAAACTTATATTTTTTCATACTTCAACCTTTTGTTCTAAAAAACATTATATAAGAATAAATTATACTGTGCAATTAATATTAACAAAATAAATTGTTATAACCCAATTTAAAGCCTGTTTTTTGTTGAGATAAAGCATATTTAAGTGTATAATATATTTTAGGAGGGAAATATGGCAAATAAAAACGGATTTATTGAATCTATGAACAAACTTCCATGGATTGTTAAACTTCTTCTTTGCATACCTGTTTTAGACATAGTTTGGGGAGTTTATAGAATTGTAAAAGGAATAAATAAAAAAGACACATTTATGATTGTGGTTGGAATTCTTTGGATTGTTCCATGCTTTGCTGTTTGCTGGCTTATTGATCTTGTTTGCGTGCTTGTTTGGAAAAAACCAAAATTCTTTGCGTAAATAAAATACCACCCAACTTTGACACGGCTTATAAAATTTGTCTTCCACGCTGTCTTTGGGGTGGTTTTTTATTTTATATATTTGACATAGTTGTTTTTTATTTTTAAAATAATGTTATGGTAAATATAAAGTTTCTAACTGAAAAAATAAAAAACAACAAACCTTTATCTAAATGTGAAATATATGATGCAATAAATGCATACACCCAAAACACAATAACCGATGAAGAATTTTTGCCTTTTATTGAGGCAATATATTTCTGCAAATTAAGCGAAAAAGAACTGTATTATTTAACAATGGCAATGCTTGATAGTGGTGAAAAAATAGACCTTTCAAAGTTAAAAAGCGTTGTAGACAAACATTCAACGGGTGGCGTAAGTGACACAACAACAATAATTATAGTTCCCATTTGCGCAAGCCTTGGGACAAAAATGCTTAAACTTAGTGGAAGAGGTCTTGGTTTTACAGGTGGCACATGCGATAAACTTGAAAGTTTTAAAGGATACAAAACAGACATTGATATAGATAGTGCAATTGAACTTGTAAAGCGCAACGGTGGTTGTATGCTTACAACCTCAAAAAATCTTGCACCTGCCGACAAAAAAATTTATGCTCTTAGAAATAGAACTGGGCTTGTAGACAATATTGACCTTATTGCATCATCAATAATGAGCAAAAAACTTGCATGCGGAGCAAATATCATTGTTCTTGATGTTAAATATGGAAACGGGGCTTTTATGCCAAATAAAAAAAGTGCAAAATTGCTTGGCAAAAAAATGAAAAAGATAGGAAGGCTTGCAAACAAAAAAGTTAAAATTGTACTTGGAAAAATGAACCAACCCCTAGGCTATAATGTTGGGCCAAAACTCGAAGCAATGGAAGCAATAAAAATTTTAAAAGGTGAAGAAAAATCCAATTTATATCACGACAGTGTAAAACTTGCATCAATTTGTGTAAGTTTAGATAAACACATTCCATACTTTGTTGCAAGATATAAAGTAAAAAAAGTTATTAAAAACAAAACAGCACTAAACAAATTAAAAACCATGATTTCTTGCCAAAGCGGAAGTTTGGATTTGTTTGATGAAAAGTATAAAAATCCCACACTTGTTGTTAAAGCAGATTCAAACGGTAAAGTTGTTTGGTTTAACACAAAAGAAATTGGAAATATTGTTGCAAAAATGGGCACAGTAAAAATGCAAGAAACTGATGAAATTGTTTACGAAAATGGAATTAGAACTTTTCACAAAATTGGCGACAAGGTAAAAAAAGGTGAACCTATATTTTACATTTACGCATCAACAAATCTTATGGCAAAAGAAGTGGAAAAACAACTAAAAACATGTATTGAAATAAAATAAAAAATGCAAACTTTAATGTTTGCATTTTTTTGTTTTAATTTTGACCTTCACCATCATGTTTTGGTTTATTGTCTTCACCAATTTCTATATTTTCGGTTGTTGGCGCTTCTTGATTTTCTTGCATGTCTGTTTTAATTTGTTCATCTTCTTGTAAAATTTCTTGTGCTTGAAGTTTTTCTTCGTTTTGTTGATCTTTTATTTGTTGCAATGTTTCACCAAGTTGTCTATTTAGCTCATTTTGTTGTTGAATTAAACGATTGCTTTCTTCCAAAATTTGATTGCTGATTGCTTTTAAATCATCGGCATTTTTTCTTGGTCTACCACGCTTTCTGCTAGTTTTTGGTTTGTCTTGCGTCGTTTCGGTTTTTCTTGGTCTACCTCGTTTGCCCGATGTTTTTGGTTTGTCTTGCGTCGTTTCGGTTTTTCTTGGCCTACCTCGTTTTCCTGCTACTTTTGGCTTCTCTTCCGTTGTGTCTGTTTTCCTTGGTCTGCCACGCTTGCCTTCCACTTTTGGTTTATCTTGTGCACTTTCAGTTTTTCTTGGCCTGCCTCTCTTTCCTGTCGTTTTTGGCTTTTCTTCGTTATTTGTTGTTTTTCTTGGCCTGCCTCTTCTTTTTGGTTGTTCTTCGTTTATTTCAATTTGATTGTTTAAAGGTTGAGTCTCTTGGTTTTGTTGCAACACAACTTCTTCGCTGTGTTCTTCTTTTTCAACTGGAATAATTTCGTCAATTTCGGCAATTTTTGTTTGTATTGGCTCTTCTTTTTTTGTATCTTTTTCTGTATCTTTTTCTTCTTGATTTTGGCTTACAATTTCTTCAACTTTTTCTACTCTTGCACTTTCAGGTTCTTTGTTGTCTTCTTTTGTTAAATCTTGTAAACTTTCATTTGCATTTTCTTCGCCATTTAAAATATTGTCATTAATTTGTGGCTCTTGTGGTTTTGTTAATTTTTCATATTCTTCTTGTGGGATATAATTGCCATCTTGGTCATAAACCAAACCATCTTCATCGTGGTAATATCCCTTATCATCATAATATGTTCCGTTTTCAAACCAGTAATAACCATTTTCATCATAAAAACCTTGTGGCGCTTCTTGTTGTTCTTCATCTTCTTGCTCTTCAACACCTTGTTGGTTTTCTTGTGTTATTTTGGTTTCTTCTTCAATATTTTGTTGATTTTCATTGCTAGAAGCATCTTCTTGAATGTCATTACCCTCATCAAGTTTTTCTTCTATTTTTTCCTCTTCGGTTTTTAAATCTATTTTTTGTTTTTCTTCTGTTTGATGAATAAGTTCTCTTAAATCATTAATTACACTATCTTTTATATTGTTGATTTCTTTTGCTTTTTCAAGTTCTTTTAGTGCCTCTACTTTTTGTTCTGCAAGTTCATCAACTTCTTGTTTGTGTTTTTCTTGAACATCGTTTAATATTGCTTTATAAATTTTTGTTGAAAATGTATCATATTCACTAAGCATTGCTTTTGTAACATATTCTTTTTTCTCTTCAAGTTCTGCTCTGCATTTTTCAATTTCTTGTTTAAGCGTTGCAGTTTCTTGTTCGTATCTTAGCGTTGCATCATCTTGATCTTTTTCTAGTTGTTCTTGTTTTTTAATCTCATCTTGTTGTTGTTTTTTAATATAGTTTACTTCAATACGATTTGTTGACTCTTCTTGTTGAGTTCTCAATCTTTCTATATTTTCTTTACTTGCTTGCAACTTTCTTTGATAATCTTTTGAAACATTTTCATAATTTCTTTTTAAAGATTCTATTTCAGATTCAAATTGTTGAATTTGAGTTAAAAGTCTTTGACGAGAATTTAAATATATTTCCGATTCTTTCATCGCCCTATCTAATATTAAAGAACCATCTATCCCCGTACTTTCAAAATTATAAACCTCATGTTCAACTGCATTTTGACGGGCTTTTTCAAGTTCTTCTGCTTCTTGGCGCGCTCTTTTTTCAAGGTATTCGTTAAGCACAGGAATTCCGCCACGAATTTCCTTTCTTGTGAACAAGATTTCAAAGTCTACATATTTTGGAATAGTTGTAGATGCTTTATCAACATATCTGTTAAACAAGTGAAAATTTTGATATAAACTAGATAAATTGAAATTTTGCATAGATCTTAGCAAAATTAAAAATATAACGCTTAATATCATTATAACCAAAGGAGTTATAAGTGAATTAGCAAAACTCTCTATTGTTAGCGGAGAACTGCCATAACTTAAAAGAGACAACACAAAAGTTACAAGCATTGTTGCACAACAGATGCCTATAAAGTTTTTTATGTTTGAATTGTACGAACTTGTATGTAAAGGCTTTTCAATGCAGTTGTACATGCTCATATAAAAACTTGGCTCGTGCTCACGATATAACATATATTGTTGCCAATGATACCTTAATAACCTTGGTGTTTTTTTTATCATATTGTTAAATTCCACCAAATTAGATTCATCAATTTGTTGATGAACAAACAACCATCTGTTTAATTTTTCAAGAGACCTTTCCAATCTTCCTTCATAAGCATAGCGTGATTTTACCATGAAAAATAAAACCATAAAAATGATAAAACCTAAGCCAATGTAGAAGATAAGGTCCGATGTAAGTCCGTTTGTTGTTATTTGATAAATAAAATCAGAAATATTTTCAATAACGCCTAAAAGCATATTAACCTTCCCCTTTTTTATACATTTTTCGAGTGTAGTATATCACATTAATATTTTTTTAACTAATATTTTTAAATATTTTTTTGTTTTTTTTAATAATTTTTTTTTGAATTTATTTTTATTTTTCAATGTATTATTTTAAATATTAAAAAATCAAAATAAATAAAGTGCAAATATATCACTATTCGCACTTTATAAGTTTTCCCTGCCTTAAACTTAAAATAAAAGCTCCTTCAACATTTTTATTTAAACCGCATTCGATTGCTTTTTTATAAAGCCATATTTGTTTGTTATACTTTTTTAAAAGATTTGACTCGGATAGATTACTATACTTATAGTCCACCAATATTGCACTGTTTTCTTTTAAAATAATAAGGTCGCAAACGCCTTGAATTAAAATTTTATCATCAATGTTGCTTTGCACTACTTCACTGTAAGGCAATTGCATAATAAAACTTTGTTCTTTTAAAACTTCGCATCCATTTGATAATTTTAGCAATATATCCACATTTTTTTGAATTGTGTTTATGTTTAGCAAATCTAAAACTTCTTTTTTAAAAACTTGTTCTTTTTCGAGTTTATTGATTGCCTCTTTAATGTTTTGAGTACTTATTTCGTTTTTAAAATCTAACATTTCAATAATCTTATGATAAGCAGAACCCAATTGGCTTTTGTCAATTTCATTTAAATGTTCGTTTATATTTAAACTTTTTGGTGCTATGTTGTAACTTGAAAAATTGTCATCTTGCAAAATTTTTGAAACTGAATTTTTTTGTGCTTTCTCTGTTGCTTCTCTATTAAAATATTCTTGTTTTATATAATCTTGAAATTCTTTTATTTTGTCTTCATCAAAAATATTTTTATATACTTTTATCATTTTTGGCTTTACATTTGACAAATAGCATTTTGCATTAATTAAATTGCACTTATATTGACTGTCATCATTAATATAAAATGTTTGCTTGTTTATTATTTTTTTTATATCTTTTTCATTAAGTGAATTAACTATAAAATCTAGGTATGATTGAGATGATTTTATTTGTCTTTCATCTTCATATTTATAAAAGTTTAGTTTTGCCTTTGTTGAAACCAAAATGAGTTTGTTTTTTGCCCTTGTTAATGCCACATATAAAAGCCTTATTTTTTCACTAAACTCATTTTCTTTGTTTTGATATTTTACCAAATCATAAAACACACTTTCGTGTTTTTTTCTTAAAGTCCTATCATAATACTTTACACCAACACCAAGTTCTTCGCTAAGAGCAATTTCACTTTCGTTTGGAGCTCTATTAAAATTGTAGTCTAGATTTGGAATTATAACTATTGGCCATTCTAGCCCTTTGCTTGCGTGCATAGTTGTTAATGTTACAACATCTTGGCTGTCAACATGAGAAGAAACTTTTTGTTCTCTGGTGCTTTGTTTTAAAAAATTTAAATATTCGCTAACACTATAATTGAAATTTGAATTATTAAAAGAATTTATATAATCTTTCAAGTTTTTTATTCTTGCATAACCATTTAAATAATTAGATAATTTATATTCATAATTTTGCTTTTTAACAATATATAAAAATGCCTTATTTATTCCGCTAAAAGTTAAAATTTTTGTAAAATTATTTAATATTTGCATCATTTCAACAATTTTTTGCTTTATTTCGTCATCTTTATTGTAATTTTTTACACACTCATAAAAATATTTATATTCATTTAATTTTCTAATTTTTAACATTTCGTCAACATCAAAGCAGAAAATGTCCGACATCATTATGCTTGCAAGAGAATAATCATTATTAAAATTAGATGCAACTTTTAATAAGTTTATTAACACCATAACATCGTATGTTTGTTCCAAATCTTTATTTGAATTTTCTTGTGTTGGTATATTAAATTTGTTTAATGTTGAAATAAATTCATTTTGACTTCCACGCGTTCTAAACAAAATCACAATATCGCTATATTTAATTTTTCTATATTTTTTTAATTTTACATCATATATTTCTTCATCTAACAACTTTGTAATTTTTTCTGCAACAAAATTGGCTTCTATCACAGCATCTTTTTCATGTTGACTGTTATCTTGATTTTGCACACTATAAATTGATGGCAATTTTTTTTCTTCATTTTCTTCTTTATAAATAATGTCCAATTCTACACAAGGATTTTTTTCATCTTGATATTTTGCTTTTGGAATTAGTTTTGCCTTGTCTTTATAGTTTAACCCTGCCGTTTCTTCTGTCATAATAACGGAAAATATTTGATTTATAAACAAAAGTATTTTTGATGTTGTTCTAAAATTGCAATTTAAATACAAAGATTGTGAGTTGCCATTGGTTTTTTCATCTTTGTCAAAATCTTTGCATATGCGTTCAAAAATTTTAGAGTTTGATTGTCTAAATCCATAAATTGCCTGCTTTAAATCACCCACAAAAAACAAGTTATTTCCGTTTTTTAAACTGGTTATTATTTTTTCTTGAACAAGATTGGCGTCTTGAAACTCATCTATAAAAATATTTTTATAAGAATTTTTAACATCATTTAATATGTTCTCGTTTTCAAAAAGTTTAATTGTTAATCTTTCAATATCATTGTAATCGTATACATTTTTTTGCTTTTTAATTTTATCATATTCAAATTTAAATATATCACACAACTCAAATAAAGATTTAGTTGTAAATTTGCATGCATCAATAGATTTTAAATATATTTCTTTGCTTTCATATCTTTTTATTTCGTTTATAACATCTGTTAAATACTCTTTTGTTTGTTTTATTTTTGGTTGCAAGTTCTCATCTCTGTCTTCCTTTGATGGAACTGATTTTAGTTCTATGTTTTGTGCATTTTCTATTAAATTGGCGAAATTTTGTGATTTCTTTAAAAATTCTATTTGTGATATATTTTGATTTAATTGTTCACAATATTTATTAAAATTTAAAATTGAAGATTTTTCCAAAAAATTGTTGTATTTTAAAAAAATAGAATTTAATATTTTAACATATCTATCGAAAAGCAAATTTCCAGCATATTCGTTTTCAAATAGTTTTAGTGATTTGTTTTTCCACTCTTCGTAATTTAAAATTGAACAAGAGTAGTCGTACAATTTCATTATTAAATTTATTATGTTTTTATCAGTTCTATTTTTTGCGTAAATATCAAACAAATTAAAGTATTTTTCGCTGTTTTTTTCTTTGTAAATTTCAAGTGTTTTTTTTAATGCTTTAAGTTGTATCTGTTTTTGCTGGCTTCCTTGAATAATGTTAAATCCCGGATCTATATCTAGTACATAAAAATATCTTTTTACAATTTTTTGACAAAAACTATCAAATGTTGAAATATCTGCAAGATTTACATCTTCTATTTCTTCTAAAAGTTGCCTGTTGTTTTGTGCCTGCTCTGTCATATAATCAAGAAGTTTTTGTTTCATTTCACTCGCCGCCGCATTGGTATAAGTTAAAACCAAAAGTTCTTTTACATGCACGCCTTTGTTTAGTATTAAATCTACAATTTTTCTAATCATGACAGAAGTCTTCCCACTTCCTGCGGAAGCGGAAACAACTACATTTTTATTGTAAGATGAAAGGACATCTTCTTGTTCCTTTATTTTTTCAAAAACTTCCTTACTCATTGTCTTCTCCCAAAAAAGTTTTTGGACCTATTTTCGCATCTATTTTTCGCGCTAATATACCGCTTTCATCAATTCCACAAATTGATTTATATTCGCAAAACTTGCAACTATCTTCAATTGGAGAAATTTGCGTGTTTCCATTTAAAATTTCTTTTATTGCTTGTTCAACAATTTTTATTGAATAGTTTATCATATTTTGCATTTCTTGCTTTGTTACATTTTTGCTATATACAAATTTTTTTAAATTTTCTTTAACATATTTTACATTTGGAGAATATTGCACTTCAAACAACTTGCTTTTATTGTTTTTTAAACTTAAAGTGGTATCTGCTTTTTCTATTAAATTTATATCGTCTATAAAATAGCCTTGCATTTTATACTCATCTTGTTTTGTGTCTAAAAAAGCATTGCTAATTGGCAAGTAAAACGCTCCAAAAGGTTTAAGATTAAATTTGTTTGCTATTGCCTTTAAATAAACATAAACTTGAATTTTTGTGCCATTGTATAAATTTTCAATTTTGGCATTTGAACTTGCAAGCGAGCCCGTTTTATAATCGATTATTCTAAAATGGTCATCACACACATCAACTCTGTCTACAATACCAACTATGCTATATTTTTCATTATTCACATAAACACATAAATCTTCTACACGGTCTCCAAACTTAAATTCTGTTTTAAAAATTTTAAAATTGCTTATTTTTTGTTCAAAACACACAAAAAGAGCAAACCTTTTTACTTCATTATATAAGATTTCTTGTGTATATAAATTTTCTTTGTCTTTAAAATACAAATACTCTTTCTTACTTAAAAGATTTTTAAAAACCTTATCCACAACACTTGTAATTTGGTTTTCGTTTTCAATTTGGTTTTCTTTTACAAAATCAACAAAGCATTTGCAAAACTCGTGCAAAAAATTCCCAAAATCATTGGGCTTAATTGTTCCATCTTTTTGTTCGACCAATTTTAATCCGTGTCTTGCAAAATGTTTAAACGGACATTCATAATAACTTTCTATTTGGCTTATTTTTGTTTTATTTAAGTTTAGCATCATTTTGCCACTTGAAACTCTTTCTTTGTTTACAAAATTAAATTGTTTAAACTCACCCAATCTTTGCAAAGCAGTTTTTAGCAATGGACTTATTGATATGTTTCTTGAAATGTTTTTAAGTGCAACAGACGAAATTGGATTGTTGAATTTTATTTTTTCCAAAACATTATCATCGGCAAAATTTTCTTCAAAATATGCATTGTTTATTTTGCTTGCTCCTAGTTTCAAAATGTCTCCCACAAATTTTGAAGGCAACATTTTTTGACCATCATCATTGTTAAGTCTGTAATATACAAACAGTTTTTGTTTTGCATCGCTTAAAATATCGAAAAGTTTAAATCTGTTTCTTCTGTTTATCATTTTTACCGTTGGAGTAATCTTTATTTTTTTTGATAAATTTTCTATTTCTTTGTCGCTTAAAAGTCCCATATCTTTTATTGTTGATGGAAGAGAATCTTGGTTTGCACCCAAAACAAACATATATTTTTTTGTTTCGAAAAAACTTGAAGAACTGTCTCCAACATAAACGCAATCTAGGTTTAATGGTATTTGGGAAATTTTTAAGTTTGACAATGCATTTAAGTACAAATCATAAAAATCTGTTATTGATATAAATTCATCTTTCAGCACACTGTTAAATTTTTCATTTAAAGAAGTTATTTTATCTAGAACTTGAACATATATTTTTTCGTTATTTAAATCGTTAGTTTTGTGAAATTCATCGCATAAGTTATCTATTTGACCAGGAACAAAAAAACCTTCAAAAAATTTTTCTATTTGTTGAATATAATAGCCAACCTTATTTTGAGCATTTAGTTTGCTTACAAAACTTTTTAGTTCATTTAACTGGCAAAGCGGATAATCTTCTAGTAATTTGCCAAATTTTTTATATTCAATATTGTTTTCTAATATATAATTTTGAATGTTATCTTTTTCTTGTTTTTCTATGTTGCAAAAATAATTACTTAAAAAATTTATTATGCTGTCTTGACTATAATTTTCCAAATAAACATCAAAAGCATACTTTATAAAATTACACAGTGGTATCTGCAAAAAATTTGTATCTTTATCAACATAATAAGAAATATTATATTCTTTAAAAGTGTTTTCTATTTCATCAAAATAACTGCTATTTGCAACTATATTTATATCATCAAATTTGCATTTTTTGTTTTTTGTTAAATAATTTATATGCTTTGCAACATTTTCGATTTCATCTTGTTTTGATGGCATCTCCACCACGCTAGCATAGTTGTAGTTTTCTATTTTTTGGATATTGTATCCAAAAACATTTTTAAAGATTTGATCTTGACCCAACCCCAAATCTTGTTTTACATTGGTTATGTTGAAGTCAATTTTATTGTCTTTAAAAAAAGATGTGAGTTCATCATACATTTCATTGTCATAAATATTTGCATTTGAATTGTTTGCCGAGTGCAGAACACCAACAACTAAATTTTTGCAATTAGTTGAAATTTTTTTTATTATTTCATAACCTTGTTTTGTAAAACTATCAAAACCACAAAAGTATATGTTTGTGTTTTTTAGTTTTAGTGATGTTTCTATCAATGCACTAAAAGTTTTTAATACCGTTGTTGCATCCAGTCTGCCATCCAAAAGTTTTTCATACTCTTCATATACAGACAAAATGTCTTGCATTTTTGCTTTGTTGTTTTCATCTACAAAATTTAGGTTTTGTTTTAATTCGGCCACAGTAACATCGCTTGACCTTACAAGTGAAAGTGAATTTTTAATTTTTTCTAATAGACCTTGACTAATATTTTTTGAAAAACACAAAAATTTGCTTTTTGCTTTTTGAATGGCTCTATACAAAATAAAAGTGCTTTCTAAATTGTCCACATAAACACAATTAAGATTAGCATCATCAATGATTTTTTTTGCAAGTTTATTTATGCCCATAACATGAATGTTAAATGTTGCTTTGATATCTAAAATTTCAAATATAAGTTTTTCTGCAACCATTGAAAATCTATCGGGAACAACAACAATATTATCACAACAAAAATCGTGTCTATTTTTATCAATAGACCTTATAACTTCTTTACTAACATAATTAAGTTTGTGTCCAACAATTAAATTTACAGCCATTTATTATATGATAACAAACATGATTTTTTTTAGCAAATAAAAAATACAGCAAAGACTTGCTGTATATATTTAAAAACTTTACATTTTTATTTAAAATATTATGAATTAGTTGGTGTTTCAAATTTAAAATTAACCAATCTGCCTTGTGTTGCAGGAAGTGTGTTTATTTTGTCTGTCAAACTAATTGTTAGTGTTATAGTTGCACTGCTAGGTTCTGTTCCACCTTTGGTTCCAAGAGTTATACCATCGGTGTCTGACCATGTTCCAACATTACTTGAAAATGTTGCACTTACATGATCTGTTGGTATTGCAGACCCCAAAGTCGCCGTTACCTTAACCGCAACCGTTGATGAGTTGTTTGTTACAGTAAATGTTATAACAATGTCTGGAATTTCTGGATAATTGCTTTCATCAAAACACAAAACATCATTTATTTGCCAAGCCCGTGTATCATTTGTTACTATTGACGTTGGAAAACTAGCATTATTGGCACTACCATCTGTTTTTACCGCCCCAGTAACCACTCCCGAAATAGAAACATCACAATTATCTGCGTTAAAACCTATTTCACCTTTTATTTGATTGCTTTTTTGCACTGCCGCAAGCACACCAAAAGTAAGTGTACTTAAACACAATGCCAAAATGCAAACACTTAACACAAGTCTAATTCTTTTACTCATTTTTTCCTCTTATATATAGATATAATTCATTAATATAATAGCAACGCAAATCATTTTAGTCAACTATTTTATGTGAGAATAAAGCTAATTGATTTCGTTTAATTTATTTTCGTATTTTTGAGTAAATTTTTTAAGTGCAGATAGTTTATTTTGTTTTGTTAAAAGTTCAGCCGTTTGCCCCCTAAGAAGTTTAATCTCTTCAACAAGTTTATTGTTTTGCATATTTAAAACTTTAAATTGTTTTCTAAGCATTTTTAACTCATTGTCTTTTTCGCTTAGTTCAACAAGCGTTTTCCTAAGTGTTTGGTTTGCCTTTTCACATTCATGTTTTAAAGTTGTGCTAACTTGCATCGTTGCTTGCTTTTTTACCAACTTAACAAGCCCCAAAAATAAACTATTTATATCACTTTCAGTTAATATATTTCTTCTATCTGGCATACTAATTACATTGTTTGGCAATTTTGATTTCACACTAACCCCCTTGTTTTTTAATTCGTTTATACAACTTTCATATAATTCTTTATCTTTTAAAACTACTGTTCTAAATTTGTTTTGAAACCTAACCATTTTGTTTATGTCGCCGTTTGCCAAATTTAAACAAGCTTTTCTTACCGATATCCCTTTTGATGTTTGATTTAGTATTTCTAATACCAACTCTTTGGTTTCTTCATTTGAAAATTCTTTTTGATCTATTTTTTGATGAAGCGATAAATCTATGTTTAGTCTTTTTCGCCTTGCACTATCATTTTGCAAACAATTTAATTCCGCATAATAATAATTTCTTACACTGTTTGGCATTCTATTTGTTTTTGAGGCATACTCGCTAAACAATGTTGACAAACTTTTATTTTCTTTTTTACCATTTTCTATAAAATTGAAAAGTTTTATAATTTCATCATCTTTCCACTTTGAATAATCTTTCATAAATTCTCCTTTGTGCTAAGTATTGACAAAAAAAAATTTATTAAACAATAAATACAAAAACAATAAAGTATTTTATAAACAATTATTTCATATAATACATCATGAAAAACTTAAAAATATTTTCCAACGAGAATTTTCTTTTAGAAATAGATAACAAAAATTATTTTTTAGAAGAAACAAAATTTCTTGAAGTTTTAAATTGCGAAAAAAACAATCTTTTAATAAAGGCATATCCAATTGACCAGTCTTATTTGTCAATTCCTTTTTGTATAAATTTAGAAAATGAAAACTTTAATGTTAAATCACAAAGTTCGTGCGTTAAAGTGTATAATTTTAAAAATAGAGCAGAAATATTTATAAAACCGTTTTTATTGTCATCAAATATAATTGTTTACACTGCTTCTCACACAGTGAAAAATATTAAATACACAATTACTTGTTATGAAGACAGAATAAAGATATTCTCATCCAAAGGCGAGTATGTTTACGAAGTAAATATGATTAACGCTTCAAGTTTTGTTGTTGATAACAACATAAATATTTTGTGCAATAAAAAAAACAACAAATCACTCATTGCATATAATGTTACAAATAATGTGTTTAGTCAAGTTGATGGCGATCAAATTGAAATAGATGGCAACAACATTAAAACTTTACAAAACATAAACGATATGGCAAAACACATAAAAGTGTGTTCTTTTGTTCAAGAAAACGAAATTTTAATAAAGGAACAATCTCTTTACACAAAAAACACACAAGTAAAAAATGCAAATAACAATTTGCTTGTTCCTTATAATTTTTTTGAAGCATTAAAAGTGCAAGATATGAATCTTGCACGAAAATTTTTATCATTAAATTTGCAACAAAATTTAAAAGATGATCAACTTTTGGGATATTTTGGAAATTTTGAAAAGATAGGCATATTATCCCTTTCTCCACTTTGTTATACACTTTATTCTAGTTTAAATGCCAAAGACTATGAAATTTCTATGACCGACAATAAAATAAGTGAAATCAATGAAATATAGTTTATTATTGTAAATCACATAACAACATAATTGATTGTGTTGTTTATTATTTTGAAATTTTTTATATTATAATGTTGATTTTTTGTTTTTTTTTATATACAATGTTTGCATAAGGAGCAGTTATGGAAACATTTAAAAAAAATCTTAAATTTTTAACAGACTTATACACACAAAAAGATGTTGCAGAAAAAACAGGATTTTCGGCAAGCAGTATAGTTAATTATTTAAGTGGCAAAAGCATGCCATCAATAATGTTTTTGTTGGAATTAAAAAAAGCATACAAAATTGATATCGACCAATTTTTAGTTGCAGAAATAGACAAAAACAGTTTAAACATTTCAAGCAACGAAAACCACACAAAATTTATTGGAAATTATATTGTTTATTATTACAATTCCAGCGCATACAAAGGCAAAGTTGGCAGTTACAATTATGACATATTAACCTTTGGAATAATATCTGTTGTTAATGATGTTGATTTTTCTTCGCCAAAAGGCTTAAAATCATATGGAATTTTTATGGTTTCAAGAGAAAAAGCCGAAGAATATTTAAAAATTTTAAACTCCTACAACAACGACATAAAAAAAATAAATCAATTTTACACCCAATTTGAAAATTACTATTGGGGTAATTTAGAGCAAAACCAAACTCAAATTTTTGTAAGTTTAAAAAACAACAACGACAAATGTTTGATAATATTAAACAATCCACCATCCAACAAAAGATATATTGGAGGACTTGGAACTGTAAACTCCATTTCCCGTGGCAGAGAACATGTGCCATGCATCCAATACATCATTTTTTCAAGAATAGCTTTTAATATTCCAGATGGAGAAATATACAACCTTCTTGCCCTTGACATTCCAGAAGTAAATGTTAAAAACGAAATAACAGACCTGATAAATTTAATTAAAAGACTATATTTAAGCCCCACAAAATCGGGACTTAACGAATTTCAGCAAAAGAGAATTGTAGAAGATAGCATTCAAAATATAATTAGTGATGCAATAGATTCAAATATGTTTAGATTTGCAAAAGTTAGCAACATGGAAGATGACAATTATTATAGACTAATTAAGGATGCCGACTATGAATAATTATGAAATTATTTTCGATAGAATTATAAACAACTTAAAAAAGAAAAACAGTTTAGACATATCAAATGTTATAAAAGCCTATAATTTTGCAAAACAAAAACACGAAAACCAATTTAGGAAAAGTGGCGAACCATACATATTGCACCCGGTTGAAGTTGCCTCAATTTTAGAGCACCTAGATTTTAATACAGATGTTATATCTTCGGCACTCTTGCACGACACCGTTGAAGATTGCGGAGTTTCAATTAAAAATATTGAAAAAACATTTAACAAGCAAATTGCAGAAATTGTTGATGCTGTTACAGCAATAACAAAAGAAAATTTCATGCCCGACAATGAAAATCTTTTTTCAAACACAGATGATTTTCTTAAACAAGCATTGGAGGACAAAACATACCAAAAACTAATATCAATAGGAAAAAACAACAAATTTGGTTTTTATATAAAATTTGCTGATAGATTAAACAATTTACAAACAATTAAAGTTTTTCCAAAATATAAAAAAGAAGCAAAAATAAACGAAACCAAAAAATGGATAATTCCTCTTGCAAAACTTTTAAAATCAAAATATTTTTATGACAACTTAAAAAATGAATGCTTTTTGATTTCAACAGAAGATGAAAACAAAGATTTTGTAAACTATTACAACAGATATATACAAAACACAAAAAATTACATAACCCAACTAAAAGAAGAAATTCAGCGAGAAGTAAATTTATATATAAAATCTCTTAAAACAAACATATCTTTATACAAAGTAATTGTTGAGCCAAAAACGCATCTTGAAATTTATAACGACATTACAGCACACTTTGAAATAAGCAAACTTACAAAAATAAAAGAAAGCAATTTTATAAATGTACCAACATATAACATATATATCATTTTTAACCAAAAACAACAGTCAAAAAATTATATGGAACTTCTTTGCGATATACTTTCCAACACCAATTTGTCGCAAAAACTAAAACCAATCAATTTAAGTTATGACACATTTAATAATAGTTATTTGGTTGTGAAAGACAATATAAGAAACCTTTTTAGCATTAGTTGCATGTCTAGACAGCACTTCACAGAAATTCAAAATGGAACCATTGTTGGCACAGATGTAGACATAATAGATGAAACAATGGCAGGCGGAGTTGTTACAAACTTTATAACCGTTTTCACGCCGTCAAAAGAAAAAATAAAAATACCTTCACACAGCACGATGTTAGATTTTGCCTTTAAACTTCATAACGACATTGGGTTTAGTTGCAAATATGCTTATATTAATGACTCACCAAACAAATCTCCAATATACACAAGACTAAACAACGGCGACAAGGTTGAGATTGTGTGCGAACTGGATAAAAACGAACTAAATGTAAACATCGCCGAGTTAAGATGGCTTGCATATTGCAAAAATGAAAGCACTCAAAGAGTTTTAATTAAATATTTTGAAAAAAAGTATAACTAAAAAGAACACATTAAAGTGTTTCTTTTAATTATGAAAAATTAATCAGACTGCCTAAAAACAAGTGAGGCGAGGCTCGCAAAATGCCTAAAAGCAGGAGTTTAGTTACCTAAATGACTGTTTTTAGGCGTTTTGCAGTAAACAAAGCAAGAAAATTTTTAAAAAATTTTTCGTTCACGCAGTTTTTTGACAGTCTGTTATTTTTTCTCTTTTTCCATTTCATTTATCTGCCCCAAAAATTTCTGCATCTTTCTTTCTATTACTTCATCTATATTATGCGCTTTAAAAAAATGTCGCATCTGTTCCAAACATATACTCACATCAGCAATTTCTTCAACCAAATTTTCAACAATTTTACTATCTCCTTTATACTCTTTATAAAGGACCTTTCTTTTATATTTATTTATAGCAACAATCAATTCCCCCATTTCTTCAACACACTGATCATATTGTGCAACAAGCCCCCAAAGCTGTGTTGCCTTGTCATAAATTTTTAATCTTTCTTCTTCGTTTAACATTCTTTTCTCCTTAATTTAATTTTAACATCTTGAATTTGTTTTGACAAATTTTTTGTGTAGTTTTGTTTTTATAACCACATTGTTTGCAAAACCAACAGTTTTAATTTTTTTAAAAAAAAATTTTTTAAATTTGACATTTTTTATTGTACAAAAAAATATTTATGTGATATGCTCTATTTCATAATCACAATATATGGGAGCACAAATTTACATAAACCACAATATGTTGTAATTAATGTCAAGGAGAACAATATATGGTACAAGTTATAAAAAAAGATGGAAGTTTGGAAAATTATGACATCAACAAAGTTGTTAAAGCCATTTCCAAATCGGCAGAAAGGGTTTTAGTTTCTTTTACGCAAGAAGATTTAGACAAAATATGCAAAAGAGTTAATGCCTCTGTTAAAAATTTAAATATAGAGCAAATTCCAATTAAAACCATGCACAGCGTTGTTGAAGAAGCACTAGAAACTTATTTCCCAAAAGTTGCAAAAAGTTATAAAGATTACAGAGATTACAAACAAGATTTCGTTGCAATGCTTGATGATGTTTACAGAAAAAGTCAGTCTATAATGTATATTGGCGACAAAGAGAACGCAAATATGGACAGCAGTTTGGTTTCAACTAAAAGAAGCTTAATTTTTAATCAATTAAATAAGGAATTATACAAAAAATTCTTTTTAAACATAAATGAAATTCAAGCAATAAACGATGGATACATATACATTCACGATATGTCAGCAAGGCGAGACACAATGAATTGTTGTTTGTTTAATGTTGAAGAAGTTTTAACTGGTGGCTTTGAAATGGGAAACATTTGGTATAACGAACCAAAAACCCTTGACACAGCATTTGATGTTATTGGTGATATCGTATTGGCTGCCGCCGGACAACAATATGGCGGATTTACAATTCCCGAGTGTGATAAAATTCTTTCAAAATACGCCCAAAAATCATACGATTTAAAATATGCAAAATACAAAAATCTTGGACTTAGTGATGAAGTTTGCAAAAGTGAAGCCCTTAAAGATGTTGAGTATGAATACAAACAAGGCTTTCAAGGTTGGGAATATAAATTTAACACCGTTGCATCTTCTCGCGGGGACTACCCTTTTATTGCAACAACTTGCGGACTTGCCACAGACCTTTTTGGAAAAATGGCAACAAAAACGCTTTTGGAAGTTAGAAAAAATGGTCAAGGCAAAAAAGAATGCAAAAAACCTGTTCTTTTTCCAAAAATTATATTTTTATATGACGAAGCACTGCACGGAGAAAACGGTCCTTGCCACGATGTTTTTGAGGCAGGAATAGAGTGTTCTTCAAAAACAATGTATCCTGATTGGCTAAGTTTAACTGGCGAAGGATATGTGTCGGGTATTTACAAAAAGTATAAAAAAGCAATCAGTCCAATGGGATGTCGTGCATTTTTGGCGCCATGGTATAAACGAGGCGGAATGAAACCTGCTGATGAAAAAGATGAACCAATTTTTGTTGGAAGATTTAATATCGGTGCAATTTCTTTGCACTTGCCTATGATTTTGGCAAAAGCAAGAAAAGAAGAAAAAGATTTTTATGAAGTATTAGACTATTATCTTGAAATGATTAGAAATTTACATCTTAGAACTTATGAATACCTTTCTCAACTTAGAGCATCAACAAATCCTCTCGCCTACTGCGAAGGTGGATTTTTTGGGGGTCATTTAAAACCAAACGAAAAAATAGAACCATTACTTAAATCTGCAACTGCATCATTTGGAATAACAGCACTAAACGAACTTCAACAACTTTACAACAAAAAATCTCTTGTTGAAGATGGACAATTTGCCATTGAAGTAATGGAATACATAAACAAGAAAATAAACGAATTTAAAGAAAAAGATGGCAAACTTTATGCCATATACGGAACACCAGCCGAAAACTTGTGCGGACTTCAAGTTCAACAATTTAGAAGACTTTATGGAATTATCCCAAATGTGTCTGATAGAGAATATGTTTCAAATAGTTTTCATTGTCATGTTGCAGAAGATATTTCTCCAATTGAAAAACAAGACAAAGAAGGAAGATTTTGGAGTTTGTTTAATGGTGGAAAAATTCAATATGTTAGATACCAAATTGACTATAATAAACAAGCATTTAAAACTCTTGTAAAAAGAGCAATGGACCTTGGTTTTTATGAAGGTGTAAACCTTTCCCTTTCTTACTGCGATGATTGTGGGCACAGCGAACTAGGCATGGATGTATGTTCAAAATGCGGAAGTAAAAATTTAACTAAAATTGATCGCATGGTTGGATATCTTGCATATAGCAGGGTTAAAGGGGACACAAGATTAAACAGTGCCAAAATGGCAGAGATTAAAGATAGACGGAGTATGTAATATGAATTATCACAACATAACAAAACAAGACATGATAAACGGCGAAGGTTTAAGGGTAGTTTTGTGGGTAGCCGGCTGTTCTCATCACTGCAAAGGATGCCACAATCCAATAACCTGGGACGCAAACGGCGGAATATTATTTGATGAAAACGCCAAAAAAGAAATTTTTGATGAACTAAAAAAGGACTATATTAGTGGCATCACATTTTCGGGCGGAGACCCCCTTTGTTCTGGCAACGTAACAACAATAACAAATTTAGCAAAAGAAATAAGACAAAATTTTCCACAAAAAACAATTTGGCTTTACACGGGATTTAAATATGAAGATATAAAAGATTTGGAAATACTTAAACACATAGATGTTCTTTGCGATGGAAAATTTGAATTAGACAAAAAAGATACAAGCGCACATTGGGTTGGAAGCACAAATCAAAGAGTGATTGATGTTAAAAAATCACTAAAAGATAATGCAATAGTTTTATATGAATAAATTTCACCACAATTGTGGTGATTTTTTATATATTTACTTTGTTTGACTTTTTTTGATAACAAATTTAAAATATTTTTAGTTAAAAAACAAAAACTAACAAAGGAGAAAAAATGAAAAATTTATTAGTCGATTGGCAAGCCATTGGCAATCAGGCACTTGAAGTTACAAAGACTGTTGGAATTAAACTTTTAGAAGTGATTGGAATTTTTATTGCCGGCTACATTGTTATAAAAATAATAATTGGTCTGCTTAAAAAAATTTTTGCAAAATCAAAAATGTCAAGAGTAACCTATAAATTTTTGCTTAGCGTTTTAAAATTTTGTTTATATATGTTACTTCTTTTAGGAATATGTCAATTTGTTGGAATACCTATCACCGGTTTTATTGCATTACTTTCGGCGGCGGGTCTTGCAATATCTCTTGCAATGCAAGGTAGTTTATCTAATTTGGCAAACGGAGTTGTTATAATTGGAACACACCCTTTTAAAGAAGGAGATTATATTGCAATTGACAACATTGAAGGAACAGTTACAGAAATAAAGATGCTTCACACAATTATTGCAACAACTGATAATAAAATTATAAGCATACCAAACTCAAAAGTTGTAGAAAGTTCACTTATTAATTACAGTGCAAATTCAACTAGAAAAGTATATTTTAATTTCGGCGTTGACTATTCGAGCGATGTTGAAAAGGTAAAGTCCATTATTTTAGATGTTATAACAAATTGCAACAAAGTTCTTTTAGACCCTGCCCCATTTTGCGCATTAAAATCATTAGATTCAAGTTCAATCACATTTGTTGCAAATTGCTGGTGCCTTTCTAATGACTATTGGGATGTTTATTATTTTGTTATGGAGAATGTATTTAACGAGTTTAAAAGAAATAATATATCTATCCCGTTTGAACAAATGGAAGTAAGGCTTAGAAATGACACAGTGGAAATGCCATACAACAAAACACCAATGGAAAAAAGAAACGAAGAAATTGCCGTAAAACCTGTTGAAACTCTTTCGGGCGATGCGATAGATATAATGCTATATAAACTTTCTAAAAAAACCAAAGAAAAAAAACTTATACGAAAACAACAAAAGGCAAAAAATAATAAAACAACAGAAAAAAAGAAGACAAAACATAATAAAACCGAGGAAAAACAAGATTAAAATTCTTGTTTTTTTTGACAAAATTTTCCATATAATGTATGGCGTTTTTTTATTTTCAATATGTTGTACATCCAAAAAAGCGCCTATGGTCATCGCTTCTTTTTAGTCAATACCGTATTGACATTTTTAGATTTTGAATGATATACTTACACTATTACAGAGGTGAACATGGCAGAAATTTTAAACAAAGTTAAAAGCGATGACAACATAAATTCATATCGTCAAAAACAGACTTTTTCAAAAGACTATGGAATAAAAACTTGCAATGTAGACTTGTCTGAAAAATACGATACTGTGGTTCTTGTATTTATTAGTGACTGGCACATTGGATCCGTTGATTTTAGCATTGATGAAGCAATGAAAATTTTAAACTATGTTCTTCAAACCCCAAACGCAAAACTAATTGGAATGGGCGACATGATGAACACAGCAATTTTAAATTCTGTTAGCAACATGTTTGAAGACATCGCCTATCCACAAGAACAATTAAATGTTTTTGTTTCACTTTTAAAACAAGTGGCAAATCAAAACAAAGTTGTTTGGATACACTCGGGCAATCACGAAAGAAGAATTGACAAAAACACCGGAATTAATCCAGTTGAGCAAGCAACACAAGCTCTTGGAATTCCCAAAGCATATGCGCCATGCTTTGCAGATACAGCGGTTACGCTTAAATGCCCATACACCAAGTCAAAAAAACATACTTTTAACCTTGTAACACATCACGGAGACAGTGGAAACCCAGAAAACAATGCAGCAATAAACCAAGAGTCCTTGATAAATGCAATCGGGCACAAGCATGTTTTCCAATCATCCATTAAATCTAAAATTATAATAGACAAAAACGGAAAAAGAGTTAGAAAGGACGAGTTAAACATAATCCTTCCCGCCTCGGGTGGTGGACAATATGGCTACGAAAAAGGCCTGAAACCTATTAATAAGTGTCCTTATTATGCCCTTGAAATTACAACAGCACTAAATCCACTTTATGACAAGAAAAATCCTTATAATATGCAACCTCCTATTGTAACAGTTACAAAATCAATTCCAATTCTTTCAAGCGGAACATATTCACTTAAAGATGAATGCGTTCGAGAAAGTTCAAAAATTATAGATAAAAATATGCAAGCAATCAAACCTCTAATTTACGGAAAATTTTTAGAAATTGTAGAAATACTTGAAAAAACAGGTTTACAAATGGACAAAGAAATAAAAGAAAAAATTGTAAGTTTAATTTTAAAAGATGCCGAAGCTAAAAAAAATAAACAAACAAAATTAAAAGTTCCCCAAAAAATAAAGGTTGATGGCTGGTATTATAACAAAGATTAAGGAGAAATAAATGAGCACAGAAAATGGTGATAGAGCCCTAGATGTGATTGGTAAAAAAATAAAACTTAAAGAAGAAATTGACCAACCATTTGATGAAAATGAATTAAAAGATATTGATTTGGAAATTGAGAACTCATTAGAAGAGCAAACTCAAAAAACAATTGCCCTTAAAGTTAACAGCAAAGATGTTGGACTTAACGGACTGTGCGAACTTAATTTGGGAAAAGCATATAAACTTTCCCCTGATGGCAAAAGAATAAGATATCCCGCTTCATATAAATGCGCAATGAATGAAAAATGGCTGGATTTTATAATAGAACAAATAAAAAATGCAACCAATCCAGTAGTGGTTGTTTCGGATATCTTTACAAGAGTTACAACTGGAAACAACGAAGACACATTGCCATACAAAGAACAACTTGCTTATGCATATAAAAAATTAAAAACCATAAAAGACAAAATAATTTTAGTTAGAGGCCTTAAAGAAAAAGAAATTATTGACAATGGTGGCCCCGACCTTATGGAAAAGCTTGCAAATATGTTAGACATGAAAAACAAGCTTGTTAATGCAGGTTTCCATTTGACACTAAATTTAAGTAATCAAAAGACAAAGCAAGTTTCTCTGCTTCATTATAACGAAAAAATAAACACCGTTCGCACACTTGCTATATCAATGCAAAAATTTGCAAACAACAATCCGGGACATGATATATATTTTTGCACAACAAGCAAAACTAATTGGTATTCTTGCGGACTTACAACTCATGTAAACAAAGATGGGAAAACGGTAACAAAACAATGCTGGTTTATTGCCTTTGGTGGCATGTATGAATTTGACAAAGCAAACGAAAAAAGACCAAAAATTGGAGCATACACCCTTAATAATGACTGGTTTAAAATTATAATGGATAAAAACAATGTTGTTCGTGCCGACAGGGTTGATTACAGATATCCACATCCAACAAAAATAGATTCCTCAAATTATATAAGTTCTGTTATTGCAGACAATAAAAGCAACAGTTACATTGAACTTTTTAAAGAACTGTATTCATCAATTGAAAAAATGAATGAAAAACTTTATAAATCAACATCAAAACAAGTAACTTCTTCAATTCATAAAGCAAAAGAAAAAGTAAAACAAAAAGAAAAAAAACAAAACATAGAATTTGCTGATGAAAGAAAAAATAAAAAACAAAACGAAGGAGAAGAAAAAGTATGATGAATGGTATAAAAACTGACGGACAAAACATAACTTGTGCAAGTTGTGGTCAAAAGGTTTCAAAAGATGGAACATTGAAATTAAATTTTTGTCCAAAATGTGGGAATCCCCTCAACATAGATGCGTCAGTTAAATATGAAAAAACAATCAATCACGAAAAACTTGTTATGTTATATGAACTTATTGACACAATAAACGAAAATAATGAAGACGCAAAAAAAGTAATAAATGATTTTATAAAAGAATTAGAAAACGAAGATTAAATTTTATTTAATTGCCACATAAAAAAGAACTCTACAAAATGAAGTGAACACCCTAAAGTTGTCTAACTTTTGGGCTTCATTTCAAATAGTAAAGTTCTTTTTTTGTTTTTTTAAACTATAATTTACAAATTTTTAATTATGTGTAAAATCAAAAATTTATCCTTATTAATTCGTCAAGTTGAGTCAAATACTCCTGTATGGCTTTTTTTGTTTTTACAATACCATTTTTATAAATGTAATCCGTTGACACTTGAGTATCATAAAAAATTGTATCTTCTATTGATTTTATGTCCATTTCATAACTTAAATTAAATGATGCCATAAATTTAACTCTATAAGTATCTATTTCGGCAATTGTTATGCTACCTTGTCCCGTTTTTAAATCCCAAATGAAAACATAATGATTATACTTATCAACGCGATTATGTTCGAAAATATAAATAGAATTATTATGATTAATTAAATAACCATTTGTTTTAATAACTCCTGTTCCCCCAAGTAGTTTAATTGCTAAACCACCTACGTTTGATACTCCAACTTCATGATCTGACACTTCTTCGCCACTTTGATTAACCAATTTACTAAACGCTTCTACATATGTTAAACTTCTAGCATATAACGATATATCTTCCATAATTTTATTTGAAAAATTAAACTTTTCAGAATAATTTACATCTAAATACCAACCATCAATAACATTTCCATCTGCAACAAAAAAATTGGGATAATCAACATAATCACTTGTTTCTTGAGTTTCTAAATATGCACCATCTAAATAAAATGAAATGTTGAATTTTTGTTCATTGCAACCATACATAGAAATTATTGAAAAAAGAAATAACGGCAAAATCAATAATATGTTCTTTATATTTTTAAACTTCAACATAACCAGACACAACCCTTTTAACAACTGGTCTTGTTGGAGACATAAAAGGTTGCAACGGACCATTTCTCACGAAGAAAAACGAACCATAACCATTTTCACTGATTCTGTTCTGATCTTTTGCTCCTTTCACACCTATTTCAATCACAAGGTTTACAAAGCGATATTCTCCAAGACTATATGTTTCAACACTATACACATGGTTTACATAATTTGCTATTGTATTAGAATTATACTTTGTTTTTTCTACACTATAATTAATACCCAAATAACGAGAAATATTATTAACTGTAAGTTGAATTCTTGTTACAGATGATGTATCAGTGTCACCATCTGTTGAAGTATCATTATTATCACCACACCCAGTAAACAAAAAAACGCAAGAAAATAATAATATCACAGCCAAAAATAAACATAAATATATGTTTTTGTTTTTGATTTTTTCCATAGACAACTCCTTTATAAATTAACTAATTTGTAAATGTTTAAATCTATTTGACCCTTTTATAATTAAAATCCTAAAAATAATGATTTATAAATGAAAATTTAACTAGCAACAACTAAAATATTAATTGTAAGTTTTTTTAATAAAATTTCAAATAAGATATATCAAACAAATCCGATTTGTTAAATGATTTTCAGTATTTCTTAAAAATTTTTAATTTTTTTTAATTTAAAATATTTTGTATCATATTTTTATTCTTCTTTCCAGTGCTCTTGTTAGTGTTACTTCATCGGCATATTCAAGTTCACTACCCATGCTTACCCCTTGTGCCAAGCGTGTTACTTTGACATTTAAAGGCTCTAAAAGTTTTGAAATATACATTGCAGTTGCATCACCTTCAACATCTGGATTTGTTGCCATTATAACTTCTTTGGTGTTGTATTTTTGTACTCTTTGCAACAGTTCTTTTATTCTTATATCGTTTGGACCCCTATTTTCAAGTGGGCTAATTGTCCCATGCAAAACATGAAAAACTCCGTCAAAACTTTTGACTTTTTCCATTGCAACAACATCTTTTGGTTCTTTAACAACGCAAATTATTTGTTTGTTTTTCTTTAAACAATTTTCACAAATTTCTGTTTCACAAAAATTTCCACACTCATTGCAAAACTTTATTTTTTCTTTTGCCGACAATATACTTTCAGCAAATTCTTTTGCACTTTCATTTGTGCCATTTAAAATACTATAAGCATATCTTTGTGCAGTTTTATATCCAACCCCTGGCAATTTGCGAAATGCATTTATTAATTTTTCTAATGATTCTATATACATTTTATAGTCCTTGTGGAAGTGATGGCAATTTTTCTTGTTCGGCTTTTGTTATTTTCTCCACAGCATCATTTATTGCTGATTGAATTAAATCTTCAAGCATTTCCACATCGTCTGGGTCAACAACTTCTTTTTTTATTTCAACTTTTTTTGCCTTTTTGTCGCCTGTAAGAGTTATTTGAACCATTCCACCCCCGCTTGTTCCTACAAAATCTGTGTTTACCAACTCTTCTTTTGCCTTTTCCATGTCTTGTTGCATTTTTTGCGCTTGTCTCATTAAATTTTGAAGATTTGCTCCATTAAATCCTCCAAATCCACCTCTAAAATTATTCATATAAATCTCCTTATTTTTTGTTTATTATAATTACTTCATTATTAAAATATTTGTTTAAAACTTTAATATTATCTTCATCTGTTGCTTGCTTTTTACTTTTTTCGATTTCAAATTTTTCAAAACCAAAAAAATTAAAGGCATTTTGTAATTGTTTATAATTTTCTTTTTCATTAAGCATATCAATTATGCTTTGCTCTGCTGTTTTTATGATAAACTTTTCATTAACAACATCGACATCAGTTATATCACCACAAACTATATGCAAAATTATGTTGTTGTGCTCTCTTAAATATACAATAATTTTCCCCCATATTGTTCGTGCCGAAAGATTTTTATAATCAATACTTTTTTGTTTTTCTTGTAATTTTGCTTGTTTAGTTATTAAAATTAGTTTTTTTTTTGACTATCAGTTAAACACGATACTATTGCTGTTTCTATTAGTGTTTTTGGGGACATTGCATATTTTATTTCTGCTTCAATTGCCGAAAATATTTTCATGTTTTCCATTAGTTCTTTGGTTTCAAACTTATTTGACAATTCTTTATAGTTTTCAAAAACTTGTGATGTAAAATTTAGCATTTTGTTTGCATCTTTGCAAGTTTTAACAACCAACAGATTTCTAAAACACAATGTCAAGTCTTTTGCAACCACACTCATATTTTTGCCTGATTTTTGCACATTATCTAAAATTGTAAGCGCTGTTCCTATGTCTTTATCGTGTATGCTTTTGCAAATAGACAAATATGTTTCATGGTTTGTTCTGCCTAAAATATTCATAACCAGATCGGCCGTAACTTTTCCATGAGAATAAGCAACCATGCAATCTGCAATTGAAAGCATATCCCTATCACTCCCTTCTGCCGATGAAGCAATTATTTTATAGGCATCTTCTTCGCACTCAACATTTTCGTTTTTAAAAATTTGCTTTAATTGCTGTATTAAAATTTCATCGCTGATTAAATGAAAATCAAAACGCATACATCTTGAAAGTATTGTTGCTGGAAGTTTGTGCACTTCTGTTGTTGCCAATATAAAAACTATATGTGATGGTGGTTCTTCAAGCGTTTTAAGAAGTGCATTAAATGCACTTTCGGTAAGCATATGAACTTCATCAATAATATATACCTTATATTTCCCACTTACAGGCAAAAATTTGACTTTTTCCCTTATATCTCTTATTTCATCAACCCTATTGTTTGAAGCAGCATCTATTTCTACAACATCAACATTGTTGTTGTCGGCAAGGGCTTTACAAACCTCACACTCATAGCAAGGAGAACCGTTTTGTGGATTTAAACAGTTAATTGCTCTTGCAAAAATTTTTGCCGTTGTTGTTTTTCCCGTTCCCCTTGTTCCCGTGAAAAGATATGCATGACTAATTTGCCCTTGCTTTATTTGATTTGAAAGCGTTTTAACAATATGGTCTTGCCCAACAATTTGATCAAATGTTTTTGGTCTATATTTTCTATACAGTGCTTGATACATAATTCTCCTTGCATCATTATATACTTTTTTTTTACTTTATCAAAATAAATACACTTATTTAACATTAAGAAAAATAAGTGTATTTAGTTTAAAATATATAATTTCTTACTATTTCAAATATTAAAGAAATCATAATGGTTATTGACACACAAAAAGTAGCCATGTTTACAAGAGTAAGCACTTTATTGTCTTGCTTGTATCCAAAGCAAGCAAAAATTATTGAACTTGCACACAAAAGCACATTACCTATGTTAAACAAAAGTTTTGCTATTCCAAACATATAGTAACTAACAAACATGTACATAATCATTGATGCAATTGCAACGCAAAGTCCAACATAAGTGTAAATTTTGCTTTCTTTGTTTTTATCTTCCATTTTATTCTCCCTTTTAATTAAATTAAAATTATGAACTATGTTAACACAACTTTTATGTTATTATATCAGCAATATAAATTTTTCGCAATTTTTTACAATATAATTATTAAATTTATTAATTCTATCATTATAATTGATTTTTTTGATGAAATTAGATAAACTAAAAACATATGGAGGAATTGTGGGAAAGTTTGTAGAACTTCAAAATTATGATGTTGTAAAATATGAAGGCTTAACAGATAAACCTTTTGGAAAAATTCTTGCATTACAGCACATTTTAAAATTTTATAGATTTCAATATTTTGGTCCTGTAAAAAGCAGTGAAACTTTTTACGACACTCCAAACGATATTTTAAACAAAGCAGGAATTGTTCTATCTCGAATTCAAGAAGATGATCGTGTTTTTTTTAAAGTTGCACAATCATCAAACCTAAAAGCATCATCTCAAAGGGTGTTTTCTCACAAAGTGGGGATTAAAGACACCATTAAAGATCATGCATTTTATTTGGTTGATGGAATAAAAAGCATATTTTCAACTCCAATATATATTGACCTTGAAAATGTTTTAAAAAATGTAGTACCAAAAGTTTCAATATTTATTAATGCAAATGTATATAAGGTTATAAGTGGTTCTGGGTTTAGGGCATATTTATGTCTTGAAGAAATTAGATATGAAAATTATGAAACAAAACGCCAGCACAAATCAAACGGAATGACCGTAAAACTTGCTGGTCCAAGCCAATATTTAACTGAATTTAAAGCTTTTAATGATTCTATAAAAAAATATTGCAAAGAGTTTATTGAAGTTCATGACAACATTTACGAACACGCAAAAATTTTAACAAAAAAAATTGATGCAAAACAAATTAAACTTGACAAAAAGAAAGCAAAAGAAAAAATTGCAAACGCAAATTTAGATAATTAACTCTGTTTGTTTAAATGCTATTTAATTTAAGGTTTACATAAAAAAATCACCACAACTTCATTTGAATGTGGTGATTTTTTTAAACAAATTAAATTTAATTAAAAAGATCTTTGTAGGCTTTTCCAAATTTTAAAACTGGTGCTTTTGAAGCTTCAATTTTAACCTTTTCTTTTGTTTGAGGATTGATTCCCTCTCTTGCTGATTTTTCACGCACTTCAAATGTTCCAAATCCAACAAGTTGAACTTTGTCGCCTTGTTTTAAGGCGTCTGTAACTGCTCCTACAAAAGCATCGTATGCCACTGTTGCTTCTTTTTGAGTTAAAGAAGCTTTATCTGCCATGGCTTTTATAAATTCTCCTTTGTTCATTTATATCCCCTTTTTGTGTATTCTTAAAGAACTCTTTAAGTACATATATTATAGCCCATTTTTATTTATTTTCAAACTAAAATTGATAAAAAAATTGCCACAACCCATTATTTTAAAGGATTTTGGCAATTTTGCACACAAAAATATTATTTATTGTGCAATATACAACACTCCAAGAGTTTTTCTTCCACAATGTGTGCAAATTGTTGAACATGCACTGCTTTCTAAAACTTCTTCAAACCCATAACTTTTTAGTTTTTCTAAAAGAATTGTTCTTGTTGGCTCAACAGGGCTTGAATATGTTACAAATACTCTTTTTTTGTTTGGCGGTATTTCTTTTAAAAGGTCATCTGCATATTTTAAAAGTGCATCTTCAATGTTGCCCCTATATTTTTTTGTAACTTGCATTTTTCCATCTACCAAACTTATTCTAGGTTTTATTTTTAATACATTTGCTCCCAAAAGTGCAATACTTGAACATCTTCCGCCTTTGTGCAAAAAGCGTAAAGTGTCAAGAAGAAAGGAGGCTTGAACCTTATTTGACTCTTCTTCTAGTTCTTTTACTATTGTTGAAATATCTTTGCCCTCTTTAATTTTATCAACACAAGAAAGTGCCAAAAGTCCCGAACCACTAGACAAACTTTTTGTATCTATAATATAAACATTATCAACTTCGTTGCTTGCAAGCCTTGCATTATTGCCCGTTGATGATATTGCAAACGAAAGAGAAAAGTGAATAACCGCATCATATTCTTGCCTTAATTTTTTAAAATACTCTGTGTACTCATAGATATTAACAGCAGACGTTTTTGGCAACTCGTTTGTTTTGTCAACAAACGCAAAAACATCATCGGGCGTTATGTCTATTCCATCATGATGTTCTTGTGTGCCAAGCATTATTGTTATTGGCATTAAGTGAATATCGTATTTTTGCAATAAATCTTTTGGAATATCACAAGTGCTATCGCATGATATACAAATTTTCATAAATACTCTCCCTATTTTGCTAAATATATTACTCCCATTGCGCCTTGCCCACAATGTATACATATTGATGGTCCAACTTGTGCCTCTATTATTTCTTCAAAACCATAATCATTTAATTTCTTTATTATTTTATCTTTTACATCAAGCGGTGTTGAATAAGCAACAAAAACCCTTTTTTTATCAGCAGGAACTTCGTTTAATATGTCATCACAATATTTTATCATACAATTATTGATGCTTCCCAAGTATTTTTTTGTTACTTCCATTTTTCCGTTTATAACGCTTATTCTTGGTTTTATATTTAAAATTTTTGAACCCAGCAGTGCAACGCCACTACACCTTCCACCTTTATGCAAATATTTAAGAGTGTCTATTAAAAAAGAAGTTTGCACTTTTGTTTTTAGCGTTTCTATTTTGTTTATAATTTCTTTTACGCCTAATCCTTGCTCTCTCAATTGGCAACACTCTAATATTAATAGTGATATCCCGCATGTTACATTTTTGCTATCTATTACAAAAACATTTTCCATGCCTTCACTTGCCCTTTTGGCATTTGCCCCAGTTGAAGAAATGTCCCATGAAAAAGAAAAGTGTATAATAACATCATAATCTTTTTTTATTTCTTTAAAATGCTCTGTATACTCATATTCATTATAAGCAGATGTTGTTGGCAGTTTGCCCGTTTTTTCAACATAATCAAAAACATCTTTGCTTGTTCCCGTAACACCATCGTGCCTTAGGTCGTCTTCTCCAAGCGAAAACGGCATGGCATTTATTCTTATATCATATTTTTCTATAAATTCTTTTGGCAAATCGCAAGTGCTATCGGCACTTATTCCAATATTTTTGACTTCCATATTAAAATTATTACAAAATCTTTGAATATTGTCAAATACTTGCAAGCAAATTTGCTTGTATGATATACTTAAACCATGAATATGTCAAAAGAGGCGCATCAACATAACGGACATCGTAAAAGATTGAGAAATTTAATTGACTCTGCTGGATTAGAAGCTCTTAGTGAAGTTCAAGTTGTTGAACAAATTTTAACAATGTCACACGCACGGCGAGATACAAACAATATTGCACACAAACTTTTAAGTGAATTCGGTTCACTTTCTAAAATTTTAGACGCAGACCCAATTGATCTTATGCAAGTTGAAGGTGTTGGCGAGGTAACTGCAAAAACAATATCATACTTGCCACAAATTTTTGAACTTTATTTAAAAGACAAAAACGCCAAAAAATATTCTTGCAAAACATACAGTGATATTTACAATTTTTTTAATCCTATTTTTAATATGTATGCAAATGAATGTGTCGTTTTAGGTTTCATTGGAAACAATAATGTTTTTACAGGATACAAAAAACTTGTCGATGGCGAACTTAGTGAAGTAAAAATAAACAAAGTGGAATTGGCAAAGTCAATTTTAAGACACAAAGCAAAGGCTATTATGATTGCTCACAATCATCCACTTGGAAAAGCATCACCATCTTGCAAAGATTATGATGCAAATGAAAAATTGGCAATAATTTTAGACACTTTGGGCATCGTTCTGCTTGACAACATTATTATTGGTGAAGATGGACTGTTTTCGTTTAAAAATAACATTGTTTTCCCTGTATAAACAAAAAATAAACTCTTTTCCCATATGGGAAGTAGAGTCTATTTTTTATCGTTTTTAATGCTGTCGTTTTCTGTTTCATTTATGTTGTCTAATGTTTTATCAATATATACAAGTTTTCGCTTGTAGTTTGTTTTTTTGTCGGCGTTATTTAACTGTCTTTGCTTTATTCTTAAATTTATTTTATTTAATAGTCTTGGAATAAAAATGTGCAACGGAATTGCTATAATCATAAATGCAAGCAGAAAAAGCAAAACCTTTAAATTTATCATTGTCATTCCAAAAAAATCACCCATTGCAAGTATAGAAACAACAATACAAGCTATTGACAAAATTAAACATCCAACTCTTATTTTTGTTAGTGGCAAGCACAAGAAAAACAAATTAATGTATCCTGTAAAAATTAAAACAAGTGTAGAAAGTGTTGCAAATTCTTCTGCATTAATAACATTGAACCTTGCAAGAATAATAACCCCAAAGACATTTAAAAATATTAAAAGTCCACTTGGAATACTACGCTTTAATACAACGGGAATAAAATCTCCTTTAATTAAACTTGTGTTTGGTTGCAATGCAAGAATAACCGATGGCAATCCAATCACAAACAATTCAAGCAAAAACATTTGAACAGGTTGAAAAGGATATCCCGACATTGTAACAATGCTAAATAAAGACAGTAGTATTGTAAAAAGTGTTTTCATTAAAAACAATGTTGAAGACTGTTGTACATTGTTTATAACCTGTCTACCTTCTTTAACAACATCTGGCAGTGATGAAAATTTTGAATCCAAAAGAACAAGGTTGGACAAGTTTCTTGCAACTTCGCTTCCGTCTGCCATTGCAATAGAGCAGTCTGCTTCTTTTAAAGCAAGCGTGTCATTTACTCCATCACCAGTCATTGCAACAACATAACCTTGCTTTTTTAGTGCCTTTACTAGTGTGTGTTTTTGTTCGGGGCTAACTCTACCAAAAACTGTAAAGTTTGTTGCAATTTTTTCAACTTCAACCAAACTCATTCCTTCTAGCGATATGCTAGCCTCTGCGTTTTCAACACCCACTCTTTTTGCAATGTTACTTACTGTTATTGGGTTGTCTCCCGATATTATTTTTACTTGCACATTATTTTGCTTAAACCATTCTATTGTGTCATAAGCATCTTCCCTTATATGGTCTTCAATGGTGATTAGCGCAAGAGGTATACTATCTGTTGGCAAATTTTCTGTTTCATCAAGCACTTTTTGAGAATGCGCAAGCAACAAAACTCTTTTGCCTTTTGATGTGTGTTCGTATATTAAATTTTTTATTTTTTTAGAAAGCCTGCATTTTGTAAATTCAGGGGCACCTATAACAAAAGTTCCCAATTTTTCAAAGCTTGTTGCAGTGCATTTTCGCTTTGAAGAAAAGTCTAAATTATATAAAATTTTATAATCGTTCTTTTTCCCAAATTCAGCAAGCATTGCATTTGATGTTGAATTGCTTGTTTGTTGAGCATACAAAACATTTGAAATTATATCTGCGTTAGAAATATCTTGTATTCTGTCTAAATCAATAAGTTCACTAACCTGCATTGTTCCATCTGTTATTGTGCCTGTTTTATCTAAACATAAAACATTTGCTCTTGCTAGCATTTCTATTGAATATAAATCTTTTACAAGTGTTCGTTTTTTACTTAATTTTATAACTCCCACTGCAAGAGCCACTGTTACAAGCAAAAACATTCCCGCAGGGACCATTCCTATAAGGGCCCCACAAGTTTTTGTTACTGCGTATTGCCAACTATTATCATATGAAAAAAAGTTGTTAACAAACATCAATACACCAACTGGAATAATGGCTATACCAATGTATTTTATAATTGCGTTTAAATCTTTATTTAAACTTGAATTTGGACTTTTAAACTTTTTTGCCTGACTTGCTATGGATTGAATATAGTTGTCTTTACCAATTTTATCAACTCTTGCATAGCAAGCACCACTAATTATAAAACTTCCCGCAAGAAGATTATCTCCTTCTCCCTTTTTTACAGCATCGCTTTCGCCTGTAAGCAAACTTTCATTTACTTCTAATTTTCCTTCTAAAACAACGCAGTCGGCAGGAATAGAATTGCCTATTTCGAGATATATCACATCGTCCAGCACAATTTTTTCAGATTGAATTTCAAGAGTTTGACTGTCGCGAATCACTTTTACTTTGGGCATTGTAACCAAACTCAACTTGTCTACAACCACTTTTGCTTTGCACTCTTGTATTATTGAAATTAGTGTATTTAAAAATATCACCACAATAAACAACAAATCGCCATAACTTTCAACAAGCATAAGAGCAGTGAAAATTAAAATCCAAATAAAATTAAAAAAAGTAAAAATATTTTCAAAAACAATTCTAAAATAAGATTTTCCTGTTTTTTGTTTTACTTTGTTAAATAATTTATGTTCTGTGCGTTCTTTAACTTGCTCGGTTAAAAGTCCCTCGCTTAGCGTTGGATTATACCTTATAATGTCAAATGATTTTCTTAGCTTCAAATTTAGTTTACCCTATAAATAAAATATAATTAAATATTACAACATATTAAAATATATGTCAACAAACATAAAAAACATGCTTACAAATATTATTATATTATACATTTGACTTTAAATATGAGAAATTATATACTATTGTAAATTTATGCTCTAAATTGGAGGTAAAAATGCTTGAAATTAAAAATTTAACAAAGTTTTATGGCACAAAAAAAGTTGTTGATAATTTGTCTTTAATCGTAAAAGATGGAGAACTTTGTGCATTTATAGGCAAAAATGGCGCCGGAAAAACAACAACCATTAAATGTGTGTGTGGAATTATAGATTTTGAAGACGGTGAAATTTACATTAATGGAAACAACATTAAAACACAGCCTCTTGAAGCAAAACAAACTTTTGCTTATATTCCCGACAATCCAAACATGTACGATTTTATGACGGCAATAGCCTATTTAAATTTTGTTTGCGACATATATAAAGTTGACAAAACAGAAAGAAAACAAAGAATAGACATGTATGCATCAATGTTTGAAATAAAAGAAAATTTAGGACAACAAATTTCGTCTTTTTCACATGGCATGAAACAAAAACTCGCAATTATTTCTGCACTTGTACACAATCCAAAACTAATAATACTAGACGAACCTTTTGTTGGACTTGACCCAACAAGCACCCACAAACTTAAAACTTTGATGAAAGACTTAACAAAACTTGGCGTGTCTATTTTCTTTTCCACTCACATTTTGGAAGTTGCAGAAAAACTATGCGACCATGTTATAATTTTAAACGAAGGCAAAATAGTAAAACAAGGAACGATGAAAGATGTTTTAGGCGATGAAAATTTAGAAACTATATTTTTGGAGATCAACGAAAATGAATAATCTTGTTGCTTTAATTAAATTAAATTTTTTGTCGGCAATAAACTTGGCAAATAAAAAAAAGTCAAAGGTGGGCAAATTTTTAATTGTTTTTGCACTTTTGTTCCTTTTGGGTTTTTCTACTTTTTATGCCTATTCTTTTATAATGGTTTTAAAAGAAAGCAATTTAAAAAACTATGAGTTTTTAATTTCCTTTTCAATTTTAGCATCTAACTTTTTTGTAATATTTTTATTTTTTAGTTCATGCTTTAATGTGTTGTATAAAAGCAAAGACAACGACATCATTTTTAGCATGCCAATCAAAAAAAGCACAATAATACTTTCAAAATTAATTGGCATTTTGCTTTTGGGTTATTTGTATCAATTTGTTTTTATTGTGCCTTTTACAGTGCTTTATTATGTGTATAACGGATTTAATATTGTAAGTTTTATTTGTTTTTTATTTGGTTTTTTTATTGAACCCATTGTACCACTTTGTTTAAGTTGTCTAATTACTTGTTTTTTTAGTTTTTTAACTCAAAAAATTAAATATAAAAATTTATTTTCAACTTTGGCACTATTTGTATTTTTTGGTTTATTTATGTATTTTTATATGCAAATAAATGTGTTTGACTTAATGGAAAACGCAAATTCTACCAACTTTATAAAGTATCTTCCTTGGATAAACTGGTTTTACATTTCCATAACACAAAACAATTTATTATATCTTTTGTACAATATTTTACTTGCAATCGCGTTAAGTGTATTCATTTATTATTTTGTGTATTTAACATATTTTAAAATGTGTACTGAACTTAATTCTTCTACCGCATCAAAATCAAAAATTTATTACAAAAATAAACCTTTGTTTTTTGCACTTTTAAACAAGGAAAAAAAGAAGTATTTTTCAAGTCCCATGTATGTTTTTAACACGCTTTTTTCATATTTACTTTTGCTTGGTGTTTGCATATATTTTGCCATTGACAAATCTCTTATAAACTCAATTGGAGAAATTATTCCAATAAGTTCTTTTACTCTTAGCATTATCTTTATTACAATATGCTTTTTTATGTTGTCAACCGCAAATATTTCGGCTGTTTCTATTTCTATGGAACGACAAAGTTTTAGTATGTTAAAAAGCATGCCTCTGTCTTTTGCTCAAATAATTTGGATTAAAATTACTTTTGCCTTTTTAGTGGGCTTGCCATTTATTTTAGTTTCAATAATAATATTTTCAATTAGTTATAATATTTCGTTTTGGTTTTGTTTAATGATAATTGCTTGTTGCTTATTTTTTAATTTAACACTTTGTATGTTTGGCATTGTGATGAACATTTGTTTTCCAAATTTAACAACACAAAATGATAGTGTGCTTGTTAAACAATCTTTAAGTTCGTTTTTGTCTGTTTTTATTCCCCTTGCTTTTGTTATGATTACAACTACAATATTTTTAAATATAAATTATAGTTTGCTACATTATTTTTTAATTAACATTTCAATTATAATCGCATTGTTTTTAATTTTATTATATTTTATTATTTTTGTGGCAAAGAAAAAATTACAAAAATTAAATTAAAATACAAACAAAAAAACCACGGATACTGCTCAATTATACCGTGGTTTTTGTTTTTACATTTCCTTATTTTCCTCAACTAAAAGATTGTTGCAAATTTTTTGGGATTTGGTTACAATTTTTCCATCTTTTATTTTTGTTATATTTAAAACGGCGTTTTCTTTGTTTGCATATATTTCTATAAAAAAATTTTCTCCAAGAAGTTGTGAAATCTCTTTGCCAAAATAATCTATTGCACCATTTTCAATCAAAAAACCAAATTCTCTTTCTTCCCCTTCATAATTATAATCCGAACTATAATGCAAATTGTTTTTCGTTTTTATCTGCCAACTAAAACTTTCCTCTAAAAAACTGCCAAAACCATCTAACTGGCTTTCAAATTTTTTAAATTTTAATATATCTTGCTCGGACATTTGTTTCTCATTTTTTATGTAGTTTTTGTTTAACATTAAATTGAAATATCGCTCTTTTATTGCTTTTATAAATTCTGCCACAATTTTATTTACATAATCTTTTTGAACTGAATTTTTTAAACCCTTTTTCATTTTTGCTCCTTTTTTATAGTGTATCAATATTTTTATTATATTTCAAGCATCAACTAAAATTATAACAAAATGTTTTGTGTCTTAATTTAGCCAACTTTCATATTATTATATGTTACGACAAAAAGCATGCAATATCGTAATTAAAGGTTATAGCCTATTTTACATTTAAGGAGTAAATATGTGTGGCATAATTGGTTACATTGGCAAAAATGAAAACACAGAAGAAACAATTATAAACAATCTTAAAAAATTAGAATACCGTGGATATGATTCTTCTGGAATATGCCTTTTTGACAATGATGAATTTTATGTACATAAAAGTTTAGGAGAAATTAAAAATTTATATAAAAACCTAAACACAAAGATAAAATCAAATTGTGGCATTGCACACACCAGGTGGGCAACTCATGGAAAAGTTAGCATTTTAAACACTCATCCGCATTTGAGTTTTGATAAAATTTGGTGCGTGGTACATAATGGAATAATTGAAAATTACCTAGATTTAAAAAAAGAACTTCTTGAAAAAAATATAAAAGTGTGTGGTGAAACCGACACCGAAGTTGTGGCAAATCTTTTATGTTTGCATAAGGGTAGCGTTTTAGAAGCAATAGAAAAAACTATTAAAATTCTCAAAGGAAGTTTTGCTTTTTGCATCATGAACAAAAATGAAAAAAACACATTGTTTTTGGCAAGAAAAAATAGTCCCCTTTATGTTGCAAAAAGTGCTAAAGAAGTTTTAGCGTCAAGCGACCCCGTTTGCTTTGGCGAAAAATTTGAAGATTATTATGCGTTGCCAGAAAACAGTATTTGTGTTGCAAAAAAAGACGAAATTGTTTTTTATGATTTTAATTTAAAAGAAATAAAAGTAAAAAAAACCAAGGTAACAGTTTTTGAAAAAAATGCATCAAAGGGAAATTACAACTATTTTGCAGAAAAAGAAATTGATGAGATACCACATGTTTTAAATAATATAATTACCTCGTATAGCTCAACCAACTATTTTGAAAAAATAGACCATGAATATTTAAAAGACATAAATAGCATAAAACTTATTGGATGCGGTACGGCATATCACGCATGTTTAATGGGAGCAAAATTTATTCAAGAAAAAACTAGTATGGAATGCTCTGCACACATTGCAAGTGAATTTAGTTATTCCAATCCTAAAATCAACAAAAATACGCTTTGTATTTTTTGTAGCCAAAGTGGCGAAACTGCCGACACCCTACTTTGCTTAAAACTAGCAAAACAAAACAAGGCAAAAATAATTTCTCTTGTTAATGTTCCACATTCATCAATTGCAAGAGGTTCTAACATAGTTTTACCTCTTTGTGCTGGCATGGAAATTGCTGTTATTTCCACAAAAGCCTATAATGCAATGCTTTTTGTTTTTTATATGCTTAGTTTACATATGTATAACACTAAAAAATTCAAAAATATTGACATAATAAAAAAATTAAAAAAACTCAACAAAACAAATTTCTTTTATAACTTAAATTACATAGATGACATATCTAATGTTGTTTTAAAAAGTGAAAAGGTGTTTTTTATTGGCAGAGGAGAAGATTATGTTTCGGCACTAGAAGCAGGACTTAAACTTAAAGAAATAACCTACATAAACTGCGTAAGTTTGCCATCTGGCGAACTTAAACATGGCACACTTTCGCTTGTTGACAGCAAAAGCCTTGTTTTTGTTATTGCAACAAAAAAAGAACTTTTGTCCAAAAACCTTGCAAGTGCAAGTGAAATTAAGTCTCGTGGTGGAAATATTATTTTGGTTACAAATTTAAATGTTGATGAAGAAAACTTGCAAGATGTAGATTTTGTTTATCATTTTTATAAGTCTCCCGAAGAATTAAGTAGCATGCTTTGCATTGTTCCTTTTCAAATGCTTGCCGTGAAAACATGCTTAAAACTGGGATATAGTCCCGATAAGCCAAGAAACTTGGCAAAAAGCGTTACTGTTGAGTAAACTATAACTTGCATTTTAAAATACGGCAAACTTGCATTTTAAAATACGGCACGAAAAAACCCGTTTGGAAGCCTCCAAACGGGTTTGTTTGCTTTGCAAACTGCACACCCTGTGTGCACTTTCGTGCCTTTGTTTTGTTAAAATTTATGTTTTTAATCAAAAAAATTGCAAGTTAAGCAGTGCAAAACACTTTTGCTTAACTCGCAACAAATTTAAAGATTTTTAAATTCAATTTATAACTCTATTTGCAAAGCGGGAAGCGCACCATTGCCATCTCCAGCCACTTCGTTATAAAAAACCGAACTTTCTCCCACCGCAAAAACATCGCATCCATAGTAATAAGGACTCGGCGAACGAAGCCACCCATACCCATAATTAAAGGAGTCTCTATATACACCTTTTGCATTTGCATACTCACTTACTTTAAAGTTTTTTGCAGGGTCAACTTCATTTCCAAAGCCATAGGCTGCGTTGTTTACATCATTTATGGTTAGTGCATAAACATAATCGATGGTGTTTTCACAAACAAACTCACTTGGAGCACCCGATGTTGTGCTGTTGTCCACTGTGGTTAAAACAATTGCATCTTTTTCATCATCTGTAAATTTGTTATAAAACTCACCATTTAACCACGCACGAAGGTTGCTGTGTTTATAGTTGTTGGCATAAACCCTGTTTTGTGCATCTGTTATCACTGCATCTTCCACATCTGTTATTATATTCCCATTTTCGTTTGTTGCGTAATTATAGCCATTTTGATCTGTATAATTTGGTTGATAAATTACCTTGTCAATTATTGTATCGCACACAATAAGTGCTGTGCCATCTCCATAGTTGTCATCAAGTATGCGCCAACGAAGTTTTTCAACTTTGTAATAGTTATCATCTTCTGCCAAAGCATACAGTTCGCCATCACTGCCAGTATAATAACCGTTTTCGTTTGGTGTTGTACCTGTTATTGCAACGCCAGCCTCTTTTAATGTTTGTGGATAGTAACCAAAGAGCAGATAATCTCCGTTGGCATCTGGTTCATTATTTGCGTTTACTCTTTCGTAAATTGAAGACTCTTCTATTAATGTTTTTGAAACAACAATTGGCACATTAAAGTTTACATCACTAACGCTTTTTGTTGCGTCGTTTAGTGCCATGCCTATTACTATGTGTTTGGTTGTATAGGTTTTGTCTGCTGTTCTCCCAGCAATGGTTGTGTTTCCGCTTAGTTTTGTTAAACTGTTTGTTGCTTGTGGGTCTATGTTATTTGTAAGCGTAACACTAACACTTTCCGTTCCGTAGTTTGTTATAGAAACAACTATGTAATATGCATAGCCTTTTGCACTTTCGTTTTCTAAGCCTTCGTTTTGTATTTCATACGAACCATAGTTTATTGGTATGTTTTCACTTGTTAAGTCATCTTCTGTTGGTTCAAGTATCAAACCCGTGCCTATGTCATATGTTTTTAGTCCATCACTGTATGCCAACTTTTGGGTGTTTGTTGTTGTTTGAGCATTATCTGGATTTGTTTCAAACAATTCAACATTGTCATCAAGTGTGCTTTGGTCTGTTAGTGATGTATCTTTTGACATGTACAGTGATGTTTGTATGTTCACAAACACATCTTTAACTTGATACACAACACTTCCTGAAATGGTGTAACTTACGCCTAGTGCTGCATACACGCCAAAGCAAAATAGTGCAACGGTAAGCACCATACTTGCCATGCTTAAAAAAAGTTTGCTCTTTTTTCTCATCTCTTCTCCTTTTATTTTTTATACAT
>CALWDY010000020.1 GCA_944376825.1 uncultured Clostridia bacterium | reverse complement strand
AGGTAAATAAACCTACTATTTATAATTTCCTAATAACTAAATAGATAAAATTTTATAATTTATCAAAATTACATTATTAATAACAAAATACTACAAGTTTTCTCTTTTATTGATGAATTTTTATTAATTTCTATACAAATATATTAAATTAAATAACTATTTTAATATTTATATTGCTTAAATTTTAAGTTAATTAATTTATTGATTACAATTTTTTTCATTTTAGACCTTTAATTTTTGTTTATTTAACATTAATTTTATCTTTGAATATTATGATATAGACAATTATTTAGTTGTTGTAAATTAATTTCACAGGAGAAGAAATGGCTTTTATTAACAGATATTCATCTCTTAAAAAAGGTGGAATATCCTTTATTGGTAACACATTGGGACTTAGCAAACTTTCTAACCAAAATCAACCCGGACTTCAAGGTTCTATTGGTGCATTTACAAGTCTTGACCAAACTTTAAAAGTAAATAATTTTCCATTTGGCACTACCTTAAATTATGTTCAAAATGGTTCAAGTGCCATACTTTCTTTGCCAAATAACAGCACAGTGTTATATGCAGAATTGGTTTGGGGCGGACTTTTTAAATCAACTATTAACAATATATCTAATATTATTGATAATAATATAACTTTTTCCACCCCAACAGAAAGTGTTAGTATAGCAAATGACCCAATTACAAGACAAGATTTTAATATTACCATAGGGAATAATACCTTGGGCTTTTATGTTAGAACTCAAAATGTAACAAACCTGGTTGCAAATGGAGCAAATGGCATATATTCAGTTCAAGGAGTACCGCCCTAATTGAGCCAATAGACAACACAACAAACGACACAAACCACGCTGGCTGGACACTTGCTGTTATATATTCAAATGCAAATTTGCCTTTTTGAAGTTTGAACTTGTGGGTTGGCGGAGAAGCTGTTTCTCCTGTAATTGGAGTAAGTGATATAACTTTAACGGGTTTTAAAACGCCAAATGAACCAACGCCAAGCGGAAAACTTTTTGTATCTGCACAAGAAGGCGATGCCGTTATACAGGGAGATCAAATGTTGTTTGGTCAAGATGCTACAACGCTTGTAAATTTATCTGGTCCCAATAATCCTCTCAACAATTTTTTCTGTTCTCAAATTAACAATGAAAATGGCTTAATTGAAACATCTGGTACTTTTGGAACCAGAAACGCCAATGCTCTTATTGCAACAAATACCACTGCATATCGTCAAGGCTATGACATAACAACAAACGATTTAACAGGCAAACTTATAAGCGAACAGACAACTGCTTTTGTTTGTTTTACAAGCAACGGGGATTTGTATGTTCCAAATGCGATTGCGTTGCAAATAGATAATGGTGTTATTCCAAATTTAACAGTTATTAAAAGCGTAGACAAACAAGTTGCAATTAAGGGAGAAGAAATTACTTATACTTCACTTGTAACAAACACAGGAAGCATTCCAAACGATACAACCTTTTTTACGGACAGTATACCATTAGGCACAACATTTGTTAATGGATCCGTGTTTGTAGATGGCATCAATTATCCCACATATGACCCTCAAATAGGATTTGAACTTGGGAACCTTATTCCAAATCAAACTGTTATTGTTATTTTTAAAGTAACCGTAAATTAAAAGGAGAAAAATATGAATATACCAAATCAGTCGGAAACAGAATTTAGTTATACTCTTCCAGATGGAAGCACACAAACATAAACAAGAGATAGCAATATTGTTAATACTGAAATTTCAACTTATTCTTTTACAAAGGTAAAATCTTCTGACAAAACATTTTTGCGAGAAGGCGACACTGCAACACAAAAAGTTGTGCTTACAAACAATTCATTATTGCAACTAACAAATTTATTTTTTAAAGACTTACTAAGTGGCGGTGGGACATATGTTCCACAAAGCGTTATAGTTGATGGAACTCCACAACCAACCTACGACCTTACAAATGGATTTAATATTGGAGATTTAGCCCCAAATGAAATAAGAACAATTATTTATAAAATAATAGCAAACAATCCTTTAACCGTAGCGCTTATATCTAACTACGCTAATGTTGCATACACTGCAAACGAAAGAAATTTAAACGAAAATACAAACACGGTAAATTTGGTTGTTGTATCTAACAATTTGTCTATTGTAAAACAAGTTGACAAATCTGTTGCAGTTCAAGGTGAAACCTTGCATTACACTAGGACACTAACAAATACAGGAACAGTTTTAAAAACAAATCTAACTTTTAAAGACGATATTCCTGTTGGAACAACTTTTGTTGAAAATAGTGTAAAAATTGATGGATTGAGTTATCCTGGTTTAAATCCTCAAACAGGATTTAGTTTAAATGACTTGCCAGTTGGTGCAAGTAGTGTTGTTGAATTTGATGTTACGGTAAACTAATATGGCTAATGTAATTAAAAACATTTCAATGGTTACAGACAACTCAATCTTTCCACCAACTGAATATTTTAGTAATGTAGTTGAAACAACAATTTTGCCAAGACCAACTCCAAAGCCAGTTTGTTGTCCTAAAATTTTACAACCCAAAAATTGTTACTCAAAAAATTTTTGTTGCAAAAATTATTATAATTGCAAAAGCAATTGTAAACATAACACTTTTTTAATTTATTTATTATTTTTTATATAGCTAAAAAAAAACAAACACTTTAGTCAAGCAATTTTGAAACTAGCGGTATTTTTAGAGAAAGAAAAGAGTATAAATTAAGTTTTATCTTAAAACATACTCTTTTTTCTTTGCTATATAACAACATAAACATCATAGGATTTGACATACGTTCTTGCTGTTCCACCTTTAAAGGTGCGTTGTGTGGTTTGGGTTATGGTGAAGAGTTTTTTAGATGTTTGCTCGGTGATATGTGGTTGATTTATGGAATAGTTAAGATATATTTCAATCTTTTTATCATACACTTTAATCTGCTTTATGAAAATTTCTATTGCTCTATCTGGGCATTTCTTCATGGTGTATTTGAAAAAGTTTTGAATATCTTCTTTTGTAAGTTCATAGCGTTCTTTGGATTGTTCGATGACTAACTTTTCTTGAAGGTCTTTCTTTTGTTTCTCAAGTTCTTCAAGTCGAGATTTTGTGGTTTCGGTTAGTATCCCTTTCTCTATTGCTATCATAATATTTGAAATGGCAGTGTTGGTTCGTTGCAATTCATTTTTTAGTGCGTTTAAAGAGTTATTGTTCCCAACTCTCTTTTTGTGAAGCTCATAGATTTTATTAGAAATTTCTTCCAAGTTCTCTGGAATGTTGAATTGAGATATTAAGAATTTATCTATCACATTTTCAATAAAGGCTTTATCCATATTTCCAACTAGGCAATTTCTTTTCTTGGTTGTAATGCATTTGTAATACCGTATTGGTTGTCCATTAGAAGAAATTGCAGATACAGGATACATTTTTCTATCGCAACATCCACAGTAGATTTTATCTTTCAATCTAAAGATTTCGTGGTTATCTTTTCGGCATCCGTAACGGTTTGCATCAAGTTTTTCCTTAACATTTTTGAATAACTCATTTGAGATGATTGGTGGATAGATTTTATCGTAAGTTTTACCATTTAATCTATAAATTCCTGTGTAAAACTCATTCTTTAAATAGTGTCTTATGGTTTCTGGGATAAACTTTTTACCTTTGTTAGTTATACTTTCTTTTTCAAAATCTCTACAAATTTGAAGTATTGTTTTATCACTTGCATAATCTTCAAACATTCGTTTAACTATACTTGCTTCATCTTCATTTATCTTTAACATTTTGTTTTCCTTTATATATCCAAACGGTACTGAGCCTATGCAATGTCCTTTCATTCGTGACTCGTGTAAACCTCGACTTACTTTTTGTGCTAATTCTTCGCTAAAATATTGATTCATGCCTTCAAGCAGACTTTCAAGCAAAACTCCTTCTGGTGTTTCTGGAATGTTTTCCATTGCAGATAAGAGTTTTACTCCATTATCTTTCAAGTGCTTTCGGTGAATTGCCGATTCATATTTGTTTCTTGCAAATCTATCAAGTTTATAGACTAGTACATAGTCCCACTTTTTGTTGTTACTGTCTTTTAACATTCTTTGGAAGGCTTCTCGCTCATCCGTTG
>CALWDY010000019.1 GCA_944376825.1 uncultured Clostridia bacterium | reverse complement strand
TATTTAAAATTTCTTGTTTTAGTTCTGGTGAGTAAGAATTAAATTTTTGTCCTTTACTAGCCATAAAAATACCTCCTATGATAATTGTATCATAGGAGGCACTTTTATTAAAGTGGTTTTTATTTTTGCGGAGCAAAAATTGGGTTCACTTCATTTATGCTGTATTTTTTTATTGTAAATTTTATATAAAATATTTAACTACTTTATTTGCTATTGTATTGTCAACAACATCATTAAATTTTACTTTTTCATCAAGTTCGCCTGCTGATATGATAATATCTTGAAGTCTATCAAAAGCAGTCTCCGTCATTGCCGGATTGTCAACCCACGCATCACAGCGTATATAACTTTGTATAGAAGTAACTATGTTTTCATCAGAAAAGCCCTGAAAAGATGGTTTTAAACTATTTGCAATTTCTTCAACGCTTGCTTTTAATAAAAATCTATATCCTCTATATACTGCTCTTAAAAATTTTTCAACTGTTTGTGAATTTTCTTCAATATAACCTTTTTTTGCCATAAAAGCAGTATAAGGAACTTCACCACTAAGCTCACCTACCGAAGCAACAATATGGTAACCTTTTTCTTCGCATAGTTCGCTTGCCGTTGGTTCAAAAAGTGTACAAAAATCTGCATCAGTTGAATCAAAAACACTTGCAGTAAGGTCAAAAGCAACATCTGTTCTTAAATTAACCTGATTTTGACCTGTGCCAATTGTAAGTCCACTTTGTTTAATGGCATATTCAAGAGTCATTGCAGGAACACCACCTTTTCTTCCCCCAATTATTTCTTTTCCAACTAAATCATTTAATGTAAAATTTTGGTATGGCGTTTTTGAAACAATAAAAGATCCATCTCTTTTAGTAAGTTGACCAAAAACAACTGGCTTATCTTGTGCACCACCGCTTGTTACATAAATTGCCGCCTCTGGTCCCATAAGTCCTATATCAGCATCACCAGAAAGTAATGCTGTCATCGATTTGTCAGCCCCGCCACCATTGGTCAATTCAATTTTTAAACCCTCTTGCTCAAAAAAACCATTGTTTATTGCAACATATAGTGGTGCGTAAAAGATACTATGCGTAACCTCACTTACTTTAATTGTTTTTAATGTGTCTTTTCCATTTTCACCACATCCATATAATGTGAATGTTAGCATTAACATAAAAGCAATCAAAAGAACACTTATTTTTTTCATTTTTCCTCCTTACTAAAAATATAGTATTCTTTTTAAAGGTTATTTGTTAATTTAATTAAAAATAATCATTATTTAATTTAATCAAACATAAAAATAAAACATCAAAATCATTAATAAGTATTGAAATTTTTATTTTAAAATGATATAATGTATATAGTTTTAGGAGGATATATGTTGACATTACTTTTAGAAGCAACACTAATTGAGTTTTTATCTACACCAAACAAACTTGTTGGTATTATTCTTGCCATGTTGGGATTTGCACTTTCCATACTAGCAAAAAAAATCACAAAAGTTGCACGAAAATCGGAATTTGTTAATAGTAAAGATCCGCTATATTTAATACTTCTTGCTGTTGCTTTATGTTTTATTATGGTAGGAATGATAATAACTATATTTTAAATAAAAAACCTTTTTAGGTTTTTTATTTTTTATATGTTTTTAATTATATTGACTTAATTTTAAAATTATTACATAATTATATTATGAAAGATATAATTCTATATACGGATGGAGCATGTTCTGGGAACCCTGGAGTTGGTGGCTGGGGATGCATTCTAGAATACAAAAACATTAAAAAAGAATTTTCTGGCTACGAAGAAAACACCACAAACAATCGAATGGAACTTATGGCTGTAATAAAAGGATTACAAGCCCTAAAAGAACCTTGCAATGTAAATGTTTATTCAGACTCTGCTTATGTTGTAAATGCGTTTAAAGAAAAATGGCTAGAATCTTGGCAACTAAACAATTGGAAAACGTCTAGCAAAAAGCCTGTAAAAAACGTTGACCTTTGGCAAGAACTACTTAACCTTATGCAAGTTCATAAAATTACTTGGAATAAAGTAAAAGGTCATGCAGATAATGAATATAACAACAGATGTGATTTGCTTGCGACTAGCGAAATTGCAAAATTTAAACAAAACAATTAAAAAATGTGATTAAAAGTATCAACAAACCTTTAATCACATTTTTTTATTTTCCATCAAAATATATAATTCTTCTGCAATGTTCACATTCTAAAAAACCATTTTCTTTAAGTTTTTGCAAACTTGCTGATGGCAATTCCATTCTGCACCCACCACAACTTTTCTCTGTAAGCGGAACAAGGACAGGATACATTTTATCTGCTCTTCGCTGTTTGTATTTTGCAAGATAAACCGGATCTATTCCATCTTCAAGTTTTTTAATGTCTTGTTTTTTTCTTTCTATTTCTGGCATAATTTCGCTTTGTTTTTTATCATATGCGGTTTTGTGGGCACTATATTTTTGTTTTGCAACATTATATCTTTTTTTCGTAGCCTCAAATTCACTAAGGATTGCATTAACTCTTTCAGCTAGATACATCAATTTTTTTTCCAATATAGACATGTTATTTATCAAATCGCTGGCAACATTTGTAAGATTAGACAAATCATTTTCGCTAACCTTATCTATTTTTGCATTTAACACAACGCCACATGATTTTAAATTTTCATTGTAAGTTTTTTCCAATTTGTTGTAATCTTGAATTAAGTAATTTGCTTCGTTGTCTAATGCATTAGATTTGTTCTGTGCATCTTTAACAACACTTATCATGTTTTGATAAATTTTTTTATCTTCGTTATTTTCCAACTGCCTTTCTAATTTTATAATTTCATAATCTTTTTTTTGATATTCCAAAATTTTTTCTATTTTCATGATCTCTCCTAATTTAAGAATAATTGGTTTTATTCCATAAAGTCAACAAGTTTTTTACTTCTATTTGGATTTCTTAATTTTCTTAAAGCCTTTGCTTCAATTTGTCTAATCCTTTCTCTGGTTACATTAAATTCTTTACCAACTTCTTCTAATGTTCTTGGATGGGAATCATCTAACCCATATCTCAATCTTATTACTTTTTGTTCTCTTGGGGTAAGAGTTTCAATAACTCCTAAAAGTTGTTCCCTTAATAAATTTTGAGTTGCCATTTCCACAGGAGATTTAACAGACTCATCTTCAATAAAATCTGCCATTTTGCTGTCATCTTCTTCTCCAACAGGGTTGTCCAAAGATATTGGTTCTTGTGAAATTTTTTGAATCTCTGCGACCTTCTCTTCTGGAATATCCATTGCTTTTGCGATTTCAGCACTAGTTGGGTCCCTGCCTAAATCTTGAATAAGTTGGCGTTTTACTCTTGTTAATTTATGAATTGTTTCCACCATGTGAACAGGAATTCTAATGGTGCGAGCTTGGTCGGCCATAGCACGAGTTATAGATTGCCTAATCCACCATGTTGCGTAAGTTGAAAACCTAAAACCTTTTGTATGATCAAATTTTTCTACGGCTTTTAAAAGTCCAATATTGCCTTCTTGAATTAAATCCAAAAATTGCATACTAGTTCTGCCTGCATATCTTTTTGCTATACTTACAACAAGCCTTAAATTTGCTTCCGAAAGTTTTGCCTTTGCATATTCATCTCCGTTTAACATTCTCTTTGCAAGTTCTATTTCTTCATCACATGAAAGCAATGGAACCTTTCCTATATCTTTTAAATACATTTTTACAGGGTCATCAACACTAACTTGTGCAACTAATTCATTAAAATCTTCTTTTTCAATATCTGGATTTTCTGCTTTTATTATTTTTATATTAGCCTTTTCTACGGCTTGAATAACTTGATTAATCTCTTCTGCCGACGCTTCGTGCTTTAAAAGACGAAACATTATGTCTTCTTCGTTTAAAGACCCTTTTTTTGTACCAATCTCCAATATTTTTTTTAATTCTTGTTCTAGTTTATCTCTCAAAATTAATCCTCCAAAATTTTATTCCTTAGTTTTTTTTGTAAATCACCAATTTGTTTAAGCATGTCCATACGCTTTTGATAGTCATCAATTTTCATACTTTCTTCACTAAGATTTTTTATTAAATTTTTTAAATAATTTTCTCTTATTTTCCAAATACATTCATCATAATAAATTTTTGCGTTATCTATAAGTTCAAAATTGTAATCAATTATATCCTTTATGTTAGGCTCGTTGTCAACATCAAATAAATTATATAAATAACTAATTAAAAACTTTTCATTTCTATCGTTATAATCTTTTAATGTTTGATATAATTTTATATAAGATGAATTTATTAAATATTTATTTAAGTCAAAATTAAAATTTGCATATTCCTTTTTGTAACATAAACTTGCTAAAACAAATTTTATAGACTTTACTTCCGCATCCTCTGAATAAGTAACAGGTTGTTGCCTAAATATTTTTTCTTCTTTTTTGTCAATTAAATCTCTTTTTAACACATCAGTTGGAACGCCAGATAATTTTTTTATTACATCTAAATATACCTGTTTTTCGCTATTTGTATTCAATTCATTAACAATCTCTATTGCACTTTTTACAAATTTTGCTTTTTCGTCAACTTTGTTCAAGTCATATTGTTCCAATTTATTTAATATTTTAAACTCTACAAAGTCAACAGCATCATCTAAAAGTTTTTGGTACGCTTCTTTTCCAAATTGTTTTATGTATTCATCTGGGTCTTGATTATTTGGAATTTTGATAGCCCTTACATTCAATCCTTCTTCAACCAAAGTATCTATTGTACGTATTGTTGCTTTTTGCCCTGCAAAGTCTCCGTCTAATGATACTATAATATTATTACATATATTTTTCAACATTCTTGCATGAAGTGGAGTAAGTGCCGTTCCTAAACACGCAACGCAATTACAAAAACCTGCTTGATTTAATGCAATCACATCCATCTGCCCTTCAACAATTATAATAAAGTCGATATTCTTTTCTTGTTTTAATTTTCTAACAACATTTATTCCGTATAAGTTTTTGCTTTTGTCAAAAACCAAACTATTAGCGGAATTTTTGTATTTTGCATAATCTGTAGGAACTAAACTTCTGGCACTAAAACCAATACATTCATCATGTATATTATAAATTGGAAAAATTAACCTTTCTCCCATTGTATCATAGTACCTGTCATCCTTTTGATTAGCAATACCTGCCAAGACCATATCTTTTTCTGCAAAACCTTTTGATTTCAAATATGTAACAATTTCTGTCCAGTCTGTTGAATAACCTATATGAAATTTATCCAATTCTTTCTTGGTTAAACCTCTTGTTTTTATGTATTCTTGTGCTTTTGTGCTTGTTTTTTTATAAAGATTTTCTTCATAGTGCTTTGATGCTAAATCTAAGATTTTAAGAATTGTATCTTTTGATTTTTTCTTTTCTTTTATACTTTCATCCATGTAAAAGGATGGAATTTCCATATTGGCGTTTTTTGCCAAAATTTCAACGGCGGACATAAAGTCGCAACTTTCAATTTTTTGTATAAAAGTTATAACATCACCGTGCTCTTTGCACCCAAAACAATGGTAAAACTGTTCATAACCATTTACACAAAAAGATGGTGTTTTTTCGTGGTGAAATGGACAACACGCCCAATAGTTTTTTCCTTTTTGTTGCAATGAAAAATAATGCGACATTACCGTAATAATATCGTTTTTTGCTTTCAGTTGTTCTAGCCAATTTTCATCAAAACCTTTATTCAAAAGAAAAACACCTTTTTAGTCAAATACAACTACATTATTCGACACACAAAAGGCATTTCCTTTATTTTTTTAAAATTTTGTTATAAAAATATGACATATTTTTTTAATCTGTTATTATCACAACAGTATCGTTGTAATTAACACTTGTTCCCGGTGGCGGAAGTTGTTTAATTATTTTTCCACCATCACCATCAACTTCATAGCTAACACCCATTGAATTTAATGTTGTGCAAGCATTTAAAAGTGACATACCAACCAAATCTGGCATTTCAAAATATTTTGCTTCCACTTGTTTTATTGGTTCAATATTTAAATGTTCAAACATTTTTGAAAAAATTTCTTTTGCATATGGCGAAGCAACAACACTGCCGTAATATGCACCAGCACCTGGTTCGTCAACTAAAAGAAGCATTACATACTCTGGCTTACTAGCTGGATATGTACCTATGAAACTGGAAATATACTTTCCTCTTGCAATTGCTCCATTTTCATACTTTTGTGCAGTTCCAGTTTTTCCACCCACATCATAGCCTTCAACAAAACTATATTCTTCTGTTTTGTTAACAACTTTTTTTAGCATTTCGTTTATTATATTTGATGTACCAGCCGACAAAACCTGTCTTTTTTTATTTTCTGTTGCAAAAGTTTTAATTGTGTCATCACTGCTTGTTGTTTTCTTTATAATTGTAGGAGTATACAAAGTTCCGCCATTAACTGCCGCGCTTACAGCAGTTACAAGTTGCAATGGGGTTACCGCAATTGCCTGACCAAATCCTATTCTGGCCAGATCAACATTTTTTACGGTTGACTCTTGCATTAAAATTCCACTGCTTTCGGATGCAATTTCTATTCCCGTTTTGCTTCCAAGCCCAAAATTTTTTAAATACTCATAAAAAGTTTGAGTTCCCATTCTTTGAGATAAAGCCATAAAAACACAGTTACAAGAATTTACAAGCCCTGTTGTTAGGTCTTGCGAACCATGCCCCGTTGTTTTCCAACATTTTATTTTTTGCCCATCAACAACGCTATATCCACTACAATAAAAATGGTCATCAAGGTTAGCATTACCACTCTCAATAGCAGATGACATTGTTAAAATCTTAAAAGTGGAACCAGGTTCATACACATCTACAACAATTTTATTTTTTGTCATTTCCATAAGCATGCTTGCATCATCTCTTGGAATATCATTTAAATTAAAACTAGGCTTAGATGAACTTGCAACAATTTCCCCCGTATTGGCATTCATAATGATGCACGATGCAGATTTGCATTTTTGTTCAATCATTATTTTCTCTAATGTTTGTTCAACTATATATTGAATGTTTGCATCAATAGTCAAATATATATTGTCGCCAGCAACGGGTTCAACATATGTTCTTAAAGAATTTTCAATTTCTTTTCCTTGCAAATCACTTTGCACTAAAAAATAGCCGTTTTCTCCTGATAAAATTTCATTAAAATATGCTTCAACGCCAGCTTGCCCCACATTATCAATTGTTGTGAAACCTAAAATTTGAGTTAAAAGATCTCCGTATGGATAATATCTTTTAATGCTTTCCGACAGAAAAACCCCACTCAAATCTTCTTTAAGAATTTCTTTTGCAGTATTTGAATCAACTTGTAATTTAATCAAAACTTCTGAAACTGTTTTTATATTCACTTTATCATATAAAATGTTGTAGTCCATATTTAATTTTTTGCTAAGAACGCTTGCAACTTTTGTTGCATCTTTTACTTCTCTTCCTCTCACATAAACATCATACGTTGTGAAAGAAACTGCCAACGTTGCTCCATTAGCATCATAAATTTTCCCTCTTTCAGCAGTTATTTTTAAGTCTCTGGTCCATTGCCCATATGCTTTTAATTGCAAAAAACCACTATTAAAAATTTGAACATATGCTAGTCTTGCAATAAGTGCAAAAAAAAGAAAGGATATCGCAAGAATAAATGCGGATATCCTCTTTCGTAATGAATGCAATGAAAACTCATTATCAGTCAAATTAGCCTCCAAACAAATTTTTTAACCAATTGCAAATTTTATCAAACCAATTGCTTTCTTGTTCATATGCAGTAGTATCTTCAAGGGGGTGTGGAGTTATTGGTATAATTTCTTCAATTGGAAACAATGAACCATCTTCTGGATTTGGTGGAGTCTGACTTACATTGTCATCAAGTTTGCCTATTTTACTTAAATATTCAATTATATTTACTTGATATTCTTCGCCCTTTCCAATTTCCGAAACAATTTGAGAGTTTGTTGATGCAATTTCTATTGCATTTCCAATTACCCACCCACCTAAAATTGCAATCAAACAACAAAAAACACTGGTCAACAAGTTAAATCTAAATTTATAATTATTAGATTTTTTAGAATATGTATTTAATTCTTTATCTATAATTTCTTCGCCAGTTTGCTCTATGTTTAAACTTGAATTATACAAAGTTTCAACTTTTTCTTCTACATCTTCTTTGTCGTCTTTGTTTATTTCTTGCGTTTTTTCTTCTATAATAACATCATTTTTTTGTTCACTTTTCACTGCTTCAACTATGTTTGTCTCATTTTTAATTTGTTTATCATTTATTGTATTGATATTAAACTTAGGAGCAACATAATTTTGAGAAACTATTTCTTCAGGTTTTTGAAATTTTTCTACACTTTTGCTTTCCAAAATATTTCTAGAAAAAAGATTTAAATTTTTAGTTTCAATATCGCTAGATACAGTTTTTTTACTCTCTGCCTTTAAATTATCTTCTTTTTCTAAAACAGCAGTTCTTGCATATTCTCTTATTTTTTGCAATTTTGTGTTGTCTTGTCCCATAATATAATTACTCCTTTTACCGTAAATTTATTACAAGTACTTTATCATATGTGATAACTTTTTTCAATGTTTAATACACTAAAAACATTTCTTGTTTATATCTTTTCCACTATTCTTAACTTTGCCGATGTTGATCGTGGGTTTTGTTTTTGTTCTTCTTCACTGGCAATAATTGGTTTTTTATTTACAAGATTAACAATTTTTTTGTGTCCACAAATACAAATCGGAGTTTTAGATGGACATAAACAACCGGTAGAATTTATTTTAAATGCATTTTTAACAATTCTATCCTCAAGAGAATGAAATGAAAGCACTGCCATTTTTCCACCACTTTTTAGTTTTGTTATTAAATAATTTATTGTTTCGAAAAGCAACTCCAATTCTTTATTTACTTCAATTCTAATTGCTTGAAAAGTTTTTTTGTGTGCGCCATTTCTCTTAAAAACAACTTTGGTTGGCATACTTTTTTCAATTATAAATGCAAGTTCTTTTGTTGTTTTAACTGGTCTATTTTTAACAATGTTTTTTGCAATACTGCTAGCGTATTCTTCTTCTCCAAATTCTTTAATTATTCTTGTTAAATGCTGTAATGAATAAGTATTAACTACTTCATATGCCGATAATTTTTGTGATTGGTCCATTCTCATATCAAGTTTTGAGTCAAATCTAAAACTAAATCCTCTTTCCTTGTTATCCAACTGATAAGAGCTAACACCCAAATCAATTAAAATGCCATCAAGACTTGTTACATTTAAATCATTCAATACTTTTTCTATATTTTTAAAATCCGACTTAACAAGAATCACATTTTTGTAATCTTTTAATCTATCTTTGCAAACATTAATTGCATCTTGGTCTTTATCTAATCCAATTAACAAGCCTTTATCACTAAGAAGCTTTAAAATTTCTTTTGAATGACCGGCACCTCCGATTGTGCAATCAAGATAAATACCATCGGGATTAATATCTAGCCCCGACAATATTTCTTTTAACATTATAGGTTTGTGTACAAATTCCATTTATCCTTCACTTTTAGGTATCTTTGATAACAAATCTTGCCAATCAATTTGTCCTTGTGGATAATCATTAACCAAGTCTGTTACATAAGATCCTATTTTTTCATCATTTTCCATAAATTCAAGCATAGCATCGTAAGATTGTTTAAATACACCATCATTATTTGCGTTGTCTTGAAGTTTGTCAAGAAGCGTTGCAAGTTTATCGGCATTTTCCCCAGTAGCCATATCCTCTACTGTAAAATCAGGAGCAGTTATTTCTGTTATGATTTCGCTAACAGCACCTAAAACATCAACAACTTGTGATATTTCTTCTCCATCTAAACTATTAATAATTGAAGTAATAACATCGCCATATGGTCCCACAACTTGTTTTATTTGTTCATTAATTTTGTTAACTACCATAACTCCAATTGGTTCAAATATTTTGCTGTTCATTAATGGTTCAAAAATGTTTGTTAAATCTTCGCTATTTATTTGTTCAAAAATGTTTTTCCAACCATCAGCGTCATCGCCAATACTTATAATATATTCAATTAGTGGCATGCTTTGGTTGTTATCTATAATTTGCTTATTTAAAAGTTCGTCAACTATTGGAGTAATTTTAGAAAACTCATTATTAAACGAAAATTTATCATCTTTAAAACAAGCAAAATTTACATATTTTGAAAATTCAGTATTCAATAACACATCAACAAAATTTGAATATATTCCATTAACGATTGTACCATCTACATTTTTGTCTGCAAATAAAAGTGAATTTTTTAAAAAGTCCATGCAACTGCCAAGTTGAACTAAATTAGAATTTAAAATAGTTTTAAATGGGTCATTGAAAATATCTTCAATGTTTAAATTTTGAACATACAATGCAACATTATCTACAAAAGAGAAAATATTTTCCTTTTCGCTATTTTCATGTATATATTCGTAATTAATATCGCCTAATTCAACATTTTCATCTATTTTTTTACTCAAATTATTTATAATTGAATTTAATTGTTCAAATCCAAAATCTATAATTTTTGTAAAGGCACTACTATTATATAAAGGCTCTATTATTTGCCTAATCAATGTTTTATCTTGTCCGTTTACTTCTGTCTTTTGAGTTAAATTCCTGAGTATTTTTGTTACATTTTCATTAGAAACAAAGTATTCATTATCATTATTTTTATCAATGTAACTAATAATTTTTGCTTCATGTATTTTTTCTAAAACTCCACTAAGCATTTTTGTTTCAGTAAGCCAAATATTGTCATTTTTTAAAATTTCAAAATCTATATATTTTTGATATTCTGTTTGACTAAGCGCAGTCATTATATCATCATAAATTCCAGTGTCGTTGAACACAGTCATTTTTTGAACAGCATTCATGGCAAAACCCAAATTTGTTGCAATATCTGGCAAGTCTAATTCAAATATCAATCTATAATCATTTTGAATGGCATTAAAATCAACATTAATAAAATCCAACACAAGGTTTATAACAGAACTTAATAAACTTTTTACTTCTGCTTTCTTTAATGTTGTTTCATTGTTTGACAAATCAATTTTATCAATATTTAAATCTTGATTATTCGTTAATTGTTCCAATGTAGTCTCAACATTTTCCAAACCCAAATTTAAAACATAAATCACACTTTTATTTAATGCTTTTGAATTAAATAATTGGTCCAACAAATCATTAAAGACTTTTTTGTTGTCTTCATTTAAAATATCAGTTATATTTTTTAAGTTTTCATTTGTAAAATTTGATTGATTTAAATAGATTTCATCAAACAACTTGCTTTCCACCAAGATTTTGCATGAACCCAAAATTGATGTCAACTCGGTTTTTAAATTATTCATAACATCATCATCTGAGTTTAATTCGTTTTGAATAGATTGTAAAAGTTCACACAAGTCTTTATTATTTTTTACTTCTTGCATATCAAATATTTTATCAAATCCATAATTAACTAATTCTGGCATTGTTGCCTTTAAAATATTTGAGTTAAAAATGTAATTTATTGCATTGTTAAGTTTATCATAATCAAGAGCCTTTAAAGCATTTAAACTAGAAAAATCGATATTAAATAAAAATTCCACATTATCGTATACTTTTGCAATATTTAATACTTCCGTTCTTAGCGATATTTTAATATTATCAACAGTAACGGTAGATACATTATCAAAGCATGCATCATCTAAATTTAAAAATCCACTCATTTTTGCTATTGCAGAAGATTCATATGCATCAAAAACATTTTGCAATTCTTCTGGTATATAACTTTTTATAAATTGAGCAGATGGAGAATCTTGATATTGTGTTTGCTGTGATGCTTGCGCAGTTTGAGCAGTTAAATCATTAACCATACCAATTAAACCACTAAATGGCAAAAAAGTTATAAAAACTAAAATTAAACCTTGAAAGGTCCCAATTACCCCGCCTAAAATCCTATATTTTTTAGATTTTAGTTTAATCACATTTCCTTTTTCATCTTTGATTTTCTCTTCTTTGTTTATAAAAACAGAAGCTAAAATTAAATATATTATCCAAGACAAAAACGCCAACACATATGAAAGAAGAACAAAAACAAACACATTGCCAACCATTAATGGAATGTTTTGAATTAAGTCTTTCATTGCTGGGCTTGCATTGGTCATTTCTGCAATTTGGGGAGAACTATTAACATACGAAAGAACAGCATCGTTTAATGTTATAAGATCTCCGTTGATAGTTACTTTAATTTGCATAATAGATTTAGCCACAACTGGTGTTATAAAAATGGAAATAACAACAGAAACAATAAAACAAACAAAGCTTAGCCCCGTTTTCTTTATTCCTTTTAAACCAACTAAAAATCCTATCACAATAAATAATGAAAATAAGATATTAAGAATTAAAATAATAAGCCCCTGATCCACATTATTCTCCTTTTATTTTGTAATTTCAACTAATTTATTTTTTAATAAATCACATGAAGTTAAGTAAAAATTTATGCCAAATAATTTTTCATATAACTTATATTTTCCTAAACATGCGTGAATATGTCCAAAAATACAAAAATCGACATTATATTCTTGCAATAATTTTATAATTTCATTATTTTCTTTATTTGAGTTGTATGGTGGATAATGAAGCATACATATAATAATTTCACCATTAGTCTTTAAATGTTTTGCACTTTCTAGTGCCATTTTTAATCTTATGAGTTCTCTGTTATATATCTTTTTATCTTCACTAGTTGCAAATTGTTTTTCTGGAACAGTCCATCCACGTGTACCACAAAAAATATATTTTCCTATTTTAATTGCATCGTTTTGTAATGCAAAAGAATTGTTTGGTAAACTATTTCTCACTGCCGAAATACTTTGCCACCAATAGTCGTGATTTCCTCGAATAAAAATTTTATATCCTTTTAAATCATCAAAATACTTTAGGTCATTTTTGGCTGTTTCCAGTTTCATTGCCCAAGATATATCCCCACATATAACAACAACATCTTCTTCTTTAACCTTATCTTTCCAATCTTGTTTTATTTTTTCTTGATAATCAGTCCAATCTCCACCAAAAATTTCCATTGGTTTTTCACCACTATTGCAAAGATGAAAATCGCTTATCGCATACACTTTCATAAATATTCTCTTTAAATACTCTTTAAAACTTCTTGTACTAATCTCATATCGCATTTTCCTGCGTAGTTTGTTTTAAAATATTTCATTACATTTGGTATTGATTTATCATCTAATTTCAAAATAATATTTTTTATTTCTTCACTGTCCATCATTTTTGGTAAATATTTTTTTACAATTTCAATTTGCTTTGAAATGTTATTAACTTCTTCGTTATTATTTAC
>CALWDY010000018.1 GCA_944376825.1 uncultured Clostridia bacterium | reverse complement strand
TCATGCGAAGCATTTCTTTGCCTTTAAGCAGTGCTTTTTTGTTGACCTATTGGTTTGCAATAAACTCAAAATTGGTGGCGATGAGTAGATTCGAACCACTGACCTTGCGGGTATGAACCGCACGCTCTAGCCAACTGAGCTACATCGCCAAGCACAATTTTTTCAAACTGCTATGTGATTATATCTTATAAAAATATGTTTGTCAACAATTTTTTTCTAATAAATACAAAATTATATTAGTTTTTTTAAAACAATGGACTTTCCATATACTCTGGAATTTTTAAAGACAAAAGTTTTAAAACGGTTGGTGCCACATTGCAGAGTTTTCCTTTTGTTAATTTTACTTTTTTATATTTTTCACTTACAAGCCAAAGCGGAACAGGATTTGAAGAATGACTTGTTATAACATTCCCTTTTTTATCCAGCATTTGTTCTGCATTGCCATGGTCTGCCGTAATTATACAGTCCCCGCCCGCAACAAGTGTTGCAAGCGCAATGGCATACGCACACTTGTCTACAACTTTTATTGTTTCTTTTGTTGCTTGTAAATTTCCAGTATGCCCCAGCATATCGGCATTTGACAAATTAACCAAAATAAAATCATACTTTTTTGTTACAATTTGATTTAACACTTCATCGGTTATCTCAAAAGCTTTCATTTTGGGAACAATCGAAAAATCTTGAACATTTTCACTTTCAATTAGTTTTCTATCTTCGCCGTCATATGGCTTTTCTATTCCACCATTGAAGAAAAAAGTGACATGTGCATATTTTGTTGTTTCACTTATGTGAAATTGTTTTAAACCCGCACTTGAAATTATACTAGACAAATTATTGGTTATTTTTTGTGGCGGAAATGCAACCAAAACATTTTTAAATGTTTCATCATATTCCGTCATACAACAGAAACACAAATCATGCAATTTTTTTGTTTCAAATTCTTTAAAGTTGTCTTGTGTAAACGCCTTTGTAATTTCTCTTGCCCTATCAGTTCGAAAATTGTAAAAAATCACACCGTCATAACTATCAATTGTTTTTGCTTTACCAATTATTGTAGGCAACATAAATTCATCGAAAACACCTTCGCTATAACTATCTTCCACCGCCTTAGTCGCAGATGTGTAATATCTTTCTGCTTGTCCTAGTGCAAGCATATCATATGACTTTTCCACTCTGTCCCAACGATTTTCCCTGTCCATTGCAAATACTCTTCCAACAAGAGAAACAACCTTAGCCTTATCATTTACTTTTTTCTCTAAGTCTTTAATAAAACTAATTCCACTGTTTTTTAAAGTATCTCTTCCATCTAATATTGCATGAACATAAACATTTTCTACACCCTTTTTGTTTGCCATATCCACAAGAGCGTACAAATGATTTATATGCGAATGAACTCCACCATTAGACAAAAGCCCCATTAAGTGCAAAGATGAATTATTGCGTAAAACATGGTCAATTGTTTTATTTAGTGCTTCATTTTTAAAAAATTCTCCCGTTTTAATTGAATTGTTTATTCTTGGCAAATCTTGATAAACAATTCTTCCCGCACCAAGATTTAAATGTCCAACTTCACTGTTGCCCATTTGCCCAGCGTCAAGCCCCACTGCTTCGCCACTTGCCAAAAGCGAAGTGTGTGGATATTCGTTCAATTTATCTAAATATGGTGTGCCCGCTAATTTTATTGCATTTCCGTGTTTATTCTTATTAATGCCAAATCCATCTAAAATTATTAATGTTACCATGGTTTTATGTTAAATATTTTATTAATTTTAGTCAAGCAATAAAATAAAAAACAGCAACATGTGCTGTTTAATAATTAAATTCACCAACCCTAAATCCGCGTTTTGCTTTTTCTTCTTCTATTTTTGTTGCAATCATGTTGCGCACTTTTGTTGGATTTTTTACATTTATAAGTCTTATATTTGGAGTGCTTTCATCATTTGAATAAAGACATATTGTGCCAACCCCAAAAATTTTTTGGCCAAGAGATGATGTCATTGAAATATCGTGAATTCTATATAAATTAATCTCTTCTTCTCTTGTGAACAACAATCCAGTTTTGATGCAAATTTTTGTCCAATCTTCACTTGAAACCAAATCGTAAACCGTAAAAGAAATTGGCATTCCTAAAATACGCTTTCTATCATGCCACTCAATAACGCTATTTGCCCCAAATCTATTTGCCATAAAACACTTCCTTTTTGTAATATACTACAACATATTTAAAAAAATGTCTAGTATTTTATTTGCAATTTGATTGTATACTATTTACGATTGTGGTATATTATTTGTGTAAAGGAGCATATTGATGAAAAGAAAATCCATTCTAACAGGTGCAGTTTTGTTATCTATAATATATTCTTTTGTAGTTGTTGGAACAATTGTATTAGGCGCTGCTGCTCTTATTTACTTTTTTGTTGGACAAAGCGTTCAAGTGATAAACGATTTGTTTTATCCGTTAATGGAACCATTTTTATTATATGGTAAAATATGGATGATTGTTTTTATATTTATGACCATCTTGGCTTCAATATTTTTGCTTATAATTTCCACAAGATTCATGAAATATTCTGGCATTAATAAAGAACTTTTCCAGAAAAAGAAAAAAATGATGATCTTTTATTTGATATGCTTGATATTTACAATGGGCGGGTACACATATTGGCTTATAAACAACATATTAACCAATGGATTTGGTTTTAATATGGTTACAAATGTAACATTATCTATTGTGATATTGATTCATGTTTTAAGTTTTATTTTATTTTTGTATGGAATAAGCAAAGAAATAAGTCCTATTGTTGAAAAAGAAACACAAAAAGAAATTTCTATAACAACAACCGAAACCAGACCAGCAATATATACTGCCGGACTTGAAGAAGTTGTTGAAGAGCAAAAAGAAGAGAAAGTTGAAAAACAAGAAAAACCACTAGCACAACTTAAAGAAAGTGAATCTTCTAAAAAACTTATAGAAAGCATTGGCAAACTTGATCAAATGCGCAAAGAAGGAGCGATATCTGCTCAGGAATACACAAGACTTCGTGGACAATTAATTAAAAAATTTATAAAATAGTGAAAAAATCTCCAACTAAGCCCAAGTGGGCAGTTGGAGATTTTTTAATATAATACAAGTTGATTATATGAAGGAAATGGCTTAAATTTGTCTGGAATTATCAATTCTATTTCATCATAAGCCATTCTTATTTCTTGCATTAAGGAAATTATTTTGTCTTTTTCAAATTTGCATTTTTTTTGAATGTTATTAATATTGCTTGTTTTTTTTAGCAAAAGTTTTAAAATATTTGTTTTTTCAAAAAGCACATTTATACATTTGTTTATTGTTGATACAATTTTTTTGTTGTTGTTTTCTAAGTTGTTAATTTGTTGTTTATCTAATAAATTTAATGTATCAGCTAAGTATTCATTTAGCGAAGGAATTACTTCTTTTTCAATCATACACAAAAGAGTTTTTGATTCGGTTTCCAATTCTTCGCAATATGTTTTTAAATATGTTTTGTATCTTATATTTATTTCGGTTTTACTCATTATTCCGTTTTCAACAAACAAACTTATTGCTTTTTCCTTTGTTAATGAAAAACAAGCATCCACACAATTTCTATAATCTATAAGCCCCCTCTTTTTTGCTTCTTTTTTCCACGAACTATCATACCCATTGCCATTAAATATTATCTTTTTATGCTTTTTTATGTTGTCGCAAATAATATTTTTTAAATCTTTTTCAATGTTTGAAGATTGGTCTAAAATTTTGTTTACTTTTTTTATTTCATTGGCAACAATTGTTGCAAGCACCGTGTTGCATAGCGCCATATTTTGAGATGAGCCCGGCATTCTAAACTCAAATTTATTTCCTGTATATGCAAAAGGAGAGGTCCTGTTTCTGTCGCAATTGTCTTTGTATAATTTAGCAACGCTTGTTGTTTTTGTATCCAAAATTGTTTTGTTTCTTTTCTTTATTTTGTTTGACTTAACATAGCCATCCATAATGTTTATCATATCTTCGCCAACAAACACAGAAATAATTGACGGCGGAGCCTCGCAACCACCCAGTCTAAAATCGTTGCTTAAACTTGACACCGACATTCTTAACAAATCGTAGTGATTGTCTATTGCGCAAATAATGGAAGTGAAAATAATCATAAACACATCTTCTTTTACTTGATTAATGTCTAATAAATTCAATCCCGTATTTGTGCTAATCGACCAATTGTTATGTTTTCCACTTCCATTCAAACCCTTAAATGGTTTTTCATGAAACAACACTTGCAAATTATATCTGTCTGCAACTTGTTGCATAATTTCCATAAGCAAACTATTTTGGTCTGTTGCTATATTAACAGAAGAATACACTGGAACAATTTCATGTTGAGATGGAGCAACTTCATTATGCTGAATTTTTGCCATTATTCCCACCGCCCACAATTCTTTGTTTAATTCGTGCATAAAAGAACTAATTTTGGAATTGATTTGACCAAAATAGTGATTATACATTTCTTGCTTTTTAATTAGTTCTGCCCCAAGCAGAGTCCTGCCTGTTAAAACAAGGTCTTTTCTTTTTTTATACAAATTTTTATCAATTAAAAAATATTCCTGTTCACACCCCATGTTGCAATCAACATACTTTACTTCTTTGTAACCCAACCTGTTTAAGAGCTTTGTTGCTTCTAAATTTAAAAATTCTGTTGCTCTAAGAAGTGGAGTTTTTTCATCAAGTGCCACTCCCGTGTAACTACAAAACGCAGTTGGTATGTATAACACTTTGTTGTTATTGTTATCTTTTTTTACAAACACAGGACTACAATAGTCCCAAACGGTATATCCTCTTGCTTCAAAAGTCATTCTTTCTCCACCATTTGGGAAACTCGATGCATCAGTCTCACCTTTTATTAATGAATTGCCATTAAAATTATTAATAAATTTTCCATTTTTACCGATATCCAAAAACGACACTTGTTTTTCGGCAGACTTTCCTGTTAAAGGAAAAAACCAATGAGTGTAATGTGTTGCACCTAATGACATGGCCCATTTTTTTATGGCACTAGCAACAATATCCGCAAGGTAAAAATCCATTTCTTTTAAAGAGTGTTTTAAATCTATAAATTTTTTATAATGTTTTCTTCTCATCAATTTTTTTAATTTGTCATCTGTTAAAATATTTGTTGAAAACAAATTTTTATAATTTTTCATATTACCCGCCTTAAAAAATGACCAAAGGACAATTCCAATGGCCACCAAAAAAATTTAGCTCCACAAAAATTGCACTTATTTTTATATATGCAACAATTGCAGATGTTGTAAATTTTAAACTAAAAATAAAACCTTTAAAGTTTTAAATTTTTAATGCTTTCCCAACTATATTTTGCATTTCCAAAATGCCCATAACACGCCGTTTCTTTATAAATTGGTTTTAGCAATTCAAGTTCATCAATCATGTTTTGAGGAGAAAAATTAAAATTATTTTTAACAATTGTATAAATTTTTTCCAACTCTATTTTTTGTGTTCCAAACGTTTCAATGTTAATGCTTAAAGGTTGGTCCAAACCAATTGCATAACTCACAGAAACTTCACATCTATCTGCCAATTGGTTTGCAACAATATTTTTTGCAACATATCTAGCATAGTAAGCTCCACTTCTATCAACCTTGCTTGCATTTTTGCTTGAAAAACAACCCCCTCCTATTCTTCCAACACCACCATAAGTATCTACAACTATTTTTCTTCCAACGCAACCGCTATCCGAAAAACTTCCCCAAGTTACAAATCTTTTGGAAGGATTAATTACAACTTGTAAATTTTCTTGATTTAAATTCTTATATTTTTTTAAAACCTTGCCAATAACATTTTTTCTTATTATTTTGCATATATCTTCATAGTTAATGGTTTCTATATGCGAAACAGAAACAAGCACACATAAAATTTTTATCGGTTTATCATCTTCATACTCAACTGTTACTTGCGACTTTGCATCCGCTTTAAAACGGTTGTCTTTTTTTCTGTAATCTTCATATTCTCTCATAAGGTCATGTGCAATAATTATTGGATACGGCATATAACTTTGATTTTCGTTTGTTGCGTAACCGTAAACAATGCCCTGGTCATTTGCCATTATTTTATCTTTAACCACTGCCCTATTTATGTCTGGCGATTGACATGAAAGTTCTTTTATAATTTCAAAATCACAATCGTAACCAATCTCTTTTAACACATCTTTTGCAATTTTGTCATAGTTTAAAATTGCTTTTGTTGTGGCTTCCCCATAAATAAAAAGTTTATTGTTTTTTATTGCACATTCAACTGCCATTTGAGAAAAAGGATCTTGTTTTAATGCTTCATCTAAAAAACTATCAGCAATTATGTCGCATGTTTTGTCTGGATGCCCACAATTTACACTCTCACTTGTTATAACTTTTTTCATATTCTCTCCTATGCTATAAATAAAAAACCCGTTTAAAACGGGCAACTTTTATTATTACCCATTGTTCAGCCATTAGCACCTTGCAAAATGCAGGTTGCTGTGCACTTATAGCGGGGCCGTCCCTTATGCACTCTAAATAGGTATTTTTATAATATTAAAAACAAAAACAATTGTCAATTAAACAGTTATATAAATGCCTATAATATTATTATATTTATTATTGCAAAAAACGTTAAATTTATCATTAAGTGCCCATTTTTTATCTTACACTTATCTTGACAATAATACTTTTTTTTGTTAAAATTATATGATGTTTTATTTTTTAAGGAGGAATAATGGAAATAAGTCAAGAAGAAATTAATTGGCTTAATATTGTTACGCAAAAAATTGAAGAAAAAATTGCAACAACAGAACAAACAAACAAGCGTCTTTTGGAAAGTTTAAAAGACAACATGAAATATATGTGGGACAGCATATATGAAATGGATAGTCAAGAAAAAGCTTTTGTGAAAAATCAAATGGCAATGCTTGATGAAACCCAACAAGAAAACATTAAAGAACTTATGTCTTACAAAGCGTCACTAAAATCACCTTATTTTGGAGCAATTGACTTTGACAGCAACGAAGAAGGGTTTTTGTCTTACAAAATAGGATTAAAAGGAATTAAAGACGGCTCAACAATTTATGTTGTAGATTGGCGTGCACCATTTAGCGAACTTTACTATAACTACGATGTTGGGTATGGTGAGTACTTTACAGGTTTAAACAAAGTTACAGGCAACATAAAAAGCAAAAAACAATACAAGATAGAAAACGGCAAAATTATATTTTGCATTGAAAGTGATATAAAAATTGATGATCAAATTCTTCAAGAAGTGCTTGCAAAAACAGCAAGTGAAAAAATGAAAAATATCGTTTCAACAATACAAAAAGAACAAAATGCCATAATAAGAAAAGAAACAAGCAACAACTTAATTGTTCAAGGAGTTGCTGGAAGTGGAAAAACCTCAATAGCACTTCATAGAATTGCTTATCTATTGTATAAACATCGAAAAACATTGTCATCAAGTTCCGTGCTCATTATCTCCCCTAACAAATTCTTTTCAGATTATATATCAAATGTCTTGCCAGAACTTGGCGAACAAAACATTGCAGAAACAGTGATGGACCAAATATTAAAAGAAGAACTAAATATTAAATACAAAATAGAAACAAAATCGGAACAGGTTGAAAGACTTCTTGGTGACCAGTTTGCAATAAAAATTTGCGAAATAAAAAATAGTATGCAGTTTTGTGAAGACATAGAAAAATTTTGCAACGAATATTTTGACGAAATTTTTAATCCAACAGACATAGTTTACGAAAACTTTTTAATATGCAATAAAGAAACACTAAAAGAGATGTTTTTAAATAAGTATAAAAACCGACCAGTTTATTTAAAATTAAATTGGATAAAAGATTATGTTTCATATAAAGCACAAGAATTTGAGTTGAAACTAAATAAAAGCACACTAGAAAAATTTTTTAAACCAATGTTTGGCAAACTTGATATTTATGAAGTTTATAATGAATTTTTAAAAAGATATTACAACTTAAATTTTATCAAATCTGCAAAAATAAAATTTGAAGACGCAATAGCACTTTTATACATAAAACAATACATCTATGGCTATACAACATTTAATAACATAAAACATCTTTTAATTGACGAATTTCAAGATTATAGTCCGCTTAATTATAAAATTATAAACAATATGTTTCCTTGCGTAAAAACAATACTTGGCGATATGAGTCAAGATGTTTCCGGTTCACAAACAAAAATTTTGGAAAACTTTAACAAACTTGATAGCAGAGAAAGTGAGCTTATAACATTAAACAAAAGTTATCGTTCTTCCTATGAAATCACAACATTTGCAAACAAAATTATAAATAGAACAAATGTAGACATTGTACAAAGACATGGAAAAAACATTCAAATTGTTAAATATAACAATATTCAACAAAAAATAAATTACATAAAAAGAAGCATAGAAGAATTTAAAGCTGAAAATTTTAAAACCATTGGAATTTTAACAAAATCAATTAAACTCGCACAAGAGTTAAACGAGCTTTTAAAAGATAAACTAGAATATAATTATTTAACCATAGACACAACACAATTTGAAGATGGTGTTATGCTTGCTCCAACATTTTTAGTAAAAGGTCTTGAATTTGATGCAGTTATAGTTGTTGATACCAACGATGAAAACTTTAATACTGAAATAGACAAACAAGCTCTTTATGTTGCTTGCACAAGAGCAATGCACGAACTTAGACTTATGTATTCAAATAATTTAACAAAATTTATTAAAAGAGATAATTAATCTCTTTTTTTTATAAAATTTTTTGCATTTTCAAAAAAAAGTTTTTTTATTTCATGATTGTTAAATCCATGTTTTAAAAGTAAATTTTTTAAGTTTTCAAAATCTTTATAGTTTTTTAAATTTTTTGGCAAATCTTTTGTTCCATAAAAATCACTGCCTATTGCCAAGTTATCACAGCCATATAAATTTACAAAATGTTTAATATTTTTCACAATATCATTTATTGTTACTTTGTTATTTGATATATATTTTCCAACAAAATAAAATCCAATTAGTCCATTTGATTTTACAATTTGCTTAATTTGTTCGTCACTTAAATTTCTATCATCGCAAATTATACTTTTAAAACCTGTATGAGAACAAAACAACGGCTTTGTTGTAATATTTGCAAATTGATAAAAACTTTTTTGATTCATGTGCGCACAATCAACAATAATATTGTTTGTTTCTAAAAATTTAATAAGTTTTTTGCCTTTTAAACTTAAATTAGCATTGCTATATGCCCCACCACAAAAATTATTTTCATAATTCCAACACAACCCACAATAAAAAGGATTTATGCTTAAAATATCCTCTTTCATATTTTCTTCAAAAAAATGCATGTCTTCTATACAAATATGTGTTTTTTTGTTAAATTTATCATTTTTTATCAATTTATCTTTATTTTTTATCAAAGTTAATGGATTTTTTAGTTCCGTTGTCCAAATTGGAGAAAATAACGAGTGCAAATAACACTCGTTATTTTTTAAATATTTTATTATTTCTCTGTTATTCAATTCAGTCAAATAATCATTGTGCAAATCTATTATTTTCATAAAGAACCATATTTTTCAACTATTTTTTTTAACATATCATATTGATTTTTATAAATTTTATCAAATTCTGACAAACTTATAGGATGCTTTAAATTATCATCGCCCAGTTCTATTGTGAAACTAGGAATTTTATAAACATAAGACAAATAATCGCTTAATCCACCAGTGCTACCTTTTGATTGAATTGTTTTATATTTTAAATGTTTTGCGATGGTTTTTGCAATTTTCTTTGCATTTTTTTGTTCTTTTTTGTTTAATTTTTCAAAACCATAATAAACAACATTCCCTTTGCTATGATATGCAATTGACATATAAAAATCTTTGTTTTGTATAAAATTTAACAAACATTTATTTTCTATTTCGCTGTTGGGATATTCTCCAACATATCCGCTTGGACCTGGTAGTTTTTTTACAAATTTACCTTTTCCCCACATTGCATTGAAATTGACATTAAGGTCAACTCCCCGAGCATTTGCTTTCCATAAACTAAAATTTTGAGAGTTATGATTTAATCTTAATAATAAACTTTTTAACGCATCATCTTTTATAAAACTGTTACCTTCTAACACAAGTTTTACACCATCAGGATTAACAAGAGGAAAAAAATAACAACCTATGTTTAATTTATAATCTTTAATTAAATTTAAAACTACTTTGCAAGAAATATATTCTCTTGCATGCATGGATGCAGTTATTAAAAGTTGCTTTGACTTATAACTTCCTTTATGAAAAACATATAAATTTTCACCTAAAAAACTTTTTCCATAAACATGATGGTCCAAATTTTTTTCACCCATTAAAGAAAGAATATCACTTTTTAAACTATCATATCTATCCATAAATAAACTTATAACACACTTTCAATAGCTTTTTTTATTGTGTTTGCAACTTTCTGTGATTTTTCTTGGTCATTTCCCTCTACCGTTATCCTTATTATAGGTTCCGTTCCGCTTGGTCTAACTATAATTCTTCCTTTCGACCCAAGCAACTTTTCTTGTTTCTTGATTTCGTTTGTCACAACATTATTTTTTAATACTGATTTATTATTTGTGTTTACTTTTAACGAAACAGTTGAATACATACTCAATCGTCCTGCTTTTTCAAACAAACTTTTATTTTCTATAAATATGTTTAAAAGATACAACGCAACAATCAAACCATCTCCTGTTGTTGTAAAATCGCTTAATATTACATGTCCCGATTGTTCCGCCCCAATATGGTAATGTTTTGATTTCATAAGTCTTGCAATATATTTGTCGCCAACATTGGTTCTAAAAAGTCGTGTTCCAATCTTCAACAAATGCTTTTCAAGTGCTAAGTTTGTCATAATTGTTCCAACGGCAAACTTTTCCTTTCTGTATTTTGAAAGTATGTACAATATCCTATCACCATCCAACACTTTTAAATCTTTTGTTATGCACATCACCCTATCCGCATCTCCATCAAAACAAAAACCTATATCTGCATTAGATTTTTTCATATTATTAATAAAAATCTTTTCATCTAAAACGCTAGCATTTTCATTAATAACGCCTTTTGTGTTTATGCTTATAATTTGTGCATTTAAACCTTTAAATATCTTTTCAGCATAATTAGAAATTGCCCCATTTGAACAGTCTATAAATATTTTTAAACCACTTAGATTTTTTGTGCAAATTGTTTTTAAATGCTCAATGTATGCATCTTTTTCAATCTTTTTAATTTTTGAGTTTTTTATCTTTTTTGGCAAAATTAGATGTTTTTCAAGTGTTTTTTCTTGACTTTCATTTAATTTATAGCCATTTTTGTTAAATATTTTTATTCCGTTATATTCACTCGGGTTATGAGATGCCGTTATCACAACCCCATAATCGAAATCAAAAAATCTTGTTAAAAACGCAACGCCCGATGTTGAAATTACACCCGCATCATATATTTCGCCACCACCGGTTTGTATGCCTTTTGCAATATTTTGCAAAATTATTTCGCCACTTTCACGCGTATCTCTTCCAACAAGAATTTTGGCTCCTTTACACATTCTAGTTAACGCATATCCAACACTTACACACAATTCATCTGTTAGTTCTTTTTTATATATTCCCCGTATTCCATCTGTTCCAAAATATTTTAAAGGACTTGAAAAATTTTGCAAATATAGATTAAGCACACCATGTTTTGTTTCGTTTCTAACTCTGCCAATACAAAATTCTCCCTTTAAAACATCATCCGTAACAGTTGTTCCTGCCGCAATAAAACTTTCATCTTCAATAATTACTGGCGCAATTATATTTGAGTTGCTACCTATAAATACTCTATCTCCAACATATGACCTGTTTTTGTTTTTCCCATCGTAGTTACAAAAAATAACCCCACACCCTATATTTACATCGCTACCAATTTCACAATCTCCAACATAACTTAAATGTGGTATTTTTGTTCTTTTTCCTATTTTGGCATTTTTTACTTCCACAAAATTGCCTATATGTACATTATCAAGCAATGTTGTATTTGGTCTTATGTGTGAGTATGGACCTATTTTTACATTGTTTTTTATTTCACTATTTTCTATTGTACTGTCTATTATTTGTACATTATCACCAATAATACTATCGTATATTCTTGAATTTATTATTTTACAATTTTTTCCAATTTTTACTTCTCCACCAAGGATTGTAGTGGCATCAATTTTTGTAGATTCGTGTATGTTTAATATATCGCTCATATTCACCCCATATTTAATATATATGTAATATTTGGTGCATATGGTTAACTATTTACAATACAACAATTGTTATGCCAGGGTTTAATTTATTCAAGTCTTCATCGTTATAGCAATCTTTAAGGTTTGCAAGAACCTCTAAACATTTGCTATTAGACATATCCCACTCATTGCCTAATAACATTTGTTTAATTCTCTTTTGCCTAATTTGATTTTTTAAAAACTTTCTTACAGCCAAACATATTGCCCCGCCTGTTCCATGTGAGCCATAACCATGTATTATTTTTATTACTTTAACATTCATTAGTTTGCAAACATTAAGTTCAATATCCAAATTGGCAATTGCCTCATCAACGCTGGGATAATTTAATTTTAAATTAATAATTTTGTAATCCATATTTTTAGTATAATACAAAACAACAAAATCACAAAACATTGCACCCAAATAAAAAAATCCAAAAAACTTGGATTTATTTAGGTTCTATAATTTCTATTTGTGGTTTTTTCTTCTTTTCCTTGAATACATAAACTAAAATTAAAACAACGCTAAGAATAATTCCGCATCCCAGCACCAAAGCATACCAAACATTTGCATTTGCGGTAACTTGCCATGTTGAAATTTCTCTTGTGCTGTTTTCAAGAGTTATGTTCCATTCGTGATAGTATACTCCATTTATATATCTAACCAAATCTGCATCAGAATGCAATCTTTTAGATGTTGTTCCATACCTATAAATATATGTTGTTGGAACTATTGTTTGTATAACTTCATCGCTAAGTGTTGTGTATTGCTTTAATACTTCGCTACATTGATTGGTTATATACTGCGCAAAAGTATTGTCCTGTGAAAATTCTTGATTTTCTCCAAATATCGTTTGACCTTTATTTATTTTTTTATTTGTAAAAAAGCCATTTTCTACAATACTTTCATCCTTATTTAACTCGGCAATTAATTCGTTATAATACATACCATAATTAAAATAATAGTAATGAATAGCAGAAGCAAAGTTAAATTCGTAGCTTATTCCACTGAGTTGACCATTGCCTTTTAACTCTTCTCTTGTTGGACAGCCTTGAATTAACGCAATTTTATCTTGTGCACTAAGCCCTTCATCTGTGTTAACTCGAATTATAAAGTTGTTGTACATATTTAAATAATTGCTATCAAAAATATCTTTAATTTTATTTGATATAATTAAACATGTAGCAACATCAACACCATTCTCATTGAGTTCTGTCGCCGAAAAAGGAATGTATAAACTTTGAGTTACACTTCCATCCATATTTTGCGAAATGCCATATTGTGGTGGCACAGAGCATCCACTTAATAAAACCATACAAAAACATAGCAAAATTGTTAAAAAACTTTTTTTCATAGATTTCCTTTATATATACATCTTTAATAATACAAATATATTTTATGCAAAAAAAATTGCATTAAAAACTTGATATTAACAATATTATCATATTTTTTTAAAAAATCAAAAAAGAAAAGCAAAATAATATTAAACATGAAAACTGTTGAAAAAAAATAAAAATATGTTTATACTTAAATGGTATAAAGCAAATATTGTTTTATTTACAAACATAAACTGCGCTGATGTGGTGAAACGGCAGACACGCTAGATTCAGGTTCTAGTGCCCTAACGGGCGTAAGGGTTCAAATCCCTTCATCAGCACCATTAAAAACTGGGGCAACTCAGTTTTTTATTTACCGTTTCACCACAGGGGACCCCAAAAAGTATCAATGAAAACTTTTTGGGGAGAGGAAAAACCGAGCGTATATGCGATAAATTTGCATTTTGCAAATTTGAGCAACAAGCGAGAGTTTTGACGAGAAACGGCAGACACGCTAGATTCAGGTTCTAGTGCCCTAACGGGCGTAAGGGTTCAAATCCACAACATCTGCACCATTAGAGAAAAAACTGCGCTTTCGGCACAGTTTTGCCTTTTAGGCAAAACATAGTGCTTGGTGCTTGTTTTTTCTCTTTCCTCGCGACCATTCGAAAATGCTTTTCTTAAAAGCATTTTGTCGCGTCTTTTAAGTTGTTGTTTTTCTATACTGCGCTTTCGGCACAGTTTTGCCTTTTAGGCAAAACATAATGCTTGGTGCTTGTTTTTTCTCTTTCCTCGCGACCATTCGAAAATGCTTTTAAGAAAATCATTTTGTCGTGTTTTTTATTTTAAAATTTAACAAAATATCCTTTTTAATCATATCAAATTTATATGAACAAAAAAATATGTGTTTATGCAATTGCAAAAAATGAAATTAAATTTGTTGAAAGATGGTACAGCTCTGTTAAAGAAGCCGACTATATTTGTGTTTTAGACACTGGTAGTACAGATGGGACTTTTGAAAAATTAAAAGAATTGGGAATTATTACTGAACAAAAAAAATACGATACTTTTAGATTTGATGTGGCACGAAATGACAGCATGTCACTTATACCAACTGATACAGAAATATGTGTTTGTGTGGATATTGATGAGTTTTTTGATGTTGGATGGAGTAAAATTTTAAAAGAAAATTGGAAAGAAGACACCAAAAGAGTTAGGTATAGATACACTTGGAATTTTAAAGAAGACGGAAGCGAAGGCGTTGTTTTTATGTCGGATAAAATTCATAAAAATGGTTGTTTTAAATGGACACATCCTGTTCATGAAACATTGACTCCTTGCATAAACCAACCCATAATCACAATAGACCTTCCAAATATACAACTTAATCATAAAGCAGACCCCACAAAATCAAGATCCAATTATTTACCTCTTTTGGAACTTTCAGTCAAAGAAAACCCCGAAGATGATAGAAATGTTCACTATCTTGGCAGAGAATATATGTTTCACGGTCAATATGAAAAAGCAATTGAAACATTAAAATGTCATCTTTCGCTAAAAACTTCCACCTGGAAAGATGAAAGATGTGCAAGTTTGAGATATATAGCAAGATGTTATGGATATTTAAAAGATGAAGAAAATCAAGAAAAATATTTAATGCTTGCTCTTCTTGAAGCCGATCACATAAGAGAGCCTTATTATGAATTAGGTGTATTGTATTATAATCAAAAAAATTATCTCAAAAGCGCAACGTTTTTTAATGAAATGTTTAAAATAAAAGATAGATATTTAAGTTATATTTCCGATCCTGTTTGTTGGGGAAGTTTGCCCTATGATTATTTGTCTATTTGCTATTATGAACTGGGAAAATATGATGAGGCAATAAAAACAATAAATCATGCAATTTTGCTTAATAATGATTTAAGACTTTTGCAAAACAGAGAACTTTTTATTAAAATGAAAAATCAAAAAAACAACTAATCTTAAAGATTAAGATTAGTTGTTTTTAATATCATAATTCGGGAAATTCAAAATCACTTTTATAGTAAGGCTGTTCATGTACGGTAAGATTTGGTTGATTATAAACCCCATAATTTATGTCAAATATTTTTTTATTTAATTGCAAAATTTCTTGCAAAAGGTCCACATATTTTTTTCTATTTTCAACAGTTGAAGAATCGCCGTAAATAGAAATAAGGGTTGATACATCTGTTGGCAACATACTTACAAAACTATTTTTTTGCTCTCTTGTCATTAACGGATAAAAAGATGTGAAACCATTAGAATTTTCTAAAATATGTTCACCACTCATATCTATCCAATGCCCTTTGATGCAGTTGTGGTTGTTATTTTTATAATCCTCAATTGATTCGTAAGCACAACATATTTGCCTTACTATATAGTTTACATCACAATAATTATACAAGGAAAATGTTTCACTTTGGGTCCAATCAACATCATTTGAACCATATAAAACATGCATCATTTCATGCAACATATAGTACCTAAGTTCTGGTGAACCATAATTTAAATCTTTGTTAAAATGTATTGTTGCACTTTTTATAATTGCAGGATTTTTTATATCAAATTTTCGTTCAACATAAGCCCCTATTTTTTTATAGTCATTGTTGATTTCTTTTAAATCCACATAAATATCGCATTTGGATTTTTCGTAAAAACCTGTTACAAATTTATAATCGGAGTTTATTACATTAAACAAATAATTTAAATGATCAAAAGTATAATCAAACTGTGTAGCATATTCCTTTGAAACCGTTTTTGCGTCATATCCAACAACTATCGGCTTGCCATCTGTGTAAAGATGACTGCAATATACTGTTTTTTCTTTTGTAAAAACATTAAAAAGGTTAAAGTTAGTGTCTATATATCTCATGTCTCCGCCATAATAATCAATGTTTTCAACAACTTTAGATTGTTTAAAAATGTCATTGCTTTCATCGCTTTGAAATTCATTTAGATCATTAACAATACTCACATCAAAAGTAACCGCCGCCAACATTAACAACGCCAACCCTGTTTTCAACAATCCTGTTACTATTTTTTTCTTTGTGGTATATTTTTTAATTTTACCTTGTGTGTCTTTCTTCATTTGTTTAAGTTATAATATCACAAAATATAATACCCGTCAATATTCAATTATTTTATCAAACACCTTCAATTATCATTTTGTCTGCAACCAATGCTATAAACTCTCCATTGGTTGGTTTATCATTTGATGTATAAACTTTAAGTCCAAAAATAGAATTAATATTTTCTATTTTCCCTCTATTCCATGCCACTTCAATTGCATGCCTAATTGCTCTTTCTACCTTGCTTGAACTAGTATCAAATTTTTCAGCAATTGCAGGATACAATTTTTTTGTAATTGAATTTATTATTTCTGGTTGGTCTATTGCCATTTTTATTGCTTCTCTTAAAAATTGATATCCCTTTATGTGAGCAGGAATTCCAACTGTTATAAAGATGTTGGAAATTTTTTCTTCAAGAATTCTATTTTTTGGCTTCTGCTTTTCTTCTTTCTTCTCTGTAATTCCAAAAACATCAACAATTCTTTGTTCAACAATTTCCAAACTTGTTGGCTTGCAAATAAAATACGAGGCGCCTTGATTCATTGCCTTAGAAATAAACCCTTCGTGAGATAGTGAAGACACAACAATAATTTTAGGTCTATTTATTCCCATTCTTTCTGTTAGTTTATCCATAATAACAAATCCATCTAAATTCGGCAACACACATTCCATAAGAACGATGTCAGGTTTTAAGGCACAAATATCAATATATGCTTTTTGCCCATCATCGCTAGTGCCTGCTATTTCGTATCCATCCTTTTTTTCGAAATATGCTACTGCTTTATTTTTAAAATCTGTATTGTCTGCTATATACAATTTTATTTTTCTTCTGTTCAAATTACTTAATGTTTCCATTTGTGCTCCTTTGTTATGTTTTTTTCACTTTTTCATCATAACACAACAAAAGATAACATAAAAGAAAATTAGTTTAAGAAAAAAGACTTTAATTATCACAAATTGCTATTGGAGTTATGTTTTTGTCGATTTTTATTCTATTTGTTTGTTAATATTGACATTTTTTATAGTTATTTCGAATATTTTATATAAAAATTATATAAATATTATAAAGGTGGAAAATGGTAAAATACAATGATGATCTTCTCACGCCAGAAAACTATGAACTTATGGCAAAAGAATACAGCAAGTCTATTAAAAAAAATATTAAATTTGTTGAAATAAAGATTGATGAAAATAAAAAACAAGAACTTAAAAACCAAATTGTTTCAAATTATTACATTATTTCTAACTGCATAAAATACTTAAACAAATGCAATTTAAATATAAATAAAAAAAAATTATTACACAACATTTGTGAGTCTTTTGAAAATCACACAAAATTTGTTGAAAAAATAGAAACAAAATTAAATCAAACAAAAAACAATCCCATAATTAAAAATTATTGTGCTTGCCTTTCTGCAATAATTAATTGTTGTATAAATTCAATAGATGAAATTTGCAACAAAAGACACTACATAAACGATGATGAAGATTATTTTTATGAAATAAAAAATTTAACCACAATAATAAATTATTCAACTCAAATGTTTGGCGTTTGCAAGTATAGAGATTAAAAACTTTACAACCAATATAACCTACGCACCAAAGCGTATTAAAAACATCAAAAAAACACCTTCTATGGCACATAAAATATCATAGTTGGTGATTTTTGATAGAACACAAATATAACGCTATACTACTGGGATTATTTTAGACTTCAATTAATTCAAATAAGATTTCAATTTCGCAATCTTTTGTCAATGTAATAATAGGCGGAGTGCTTAATCCACTTACATATTGTGAATTGTCACTTTCACTATAAACAATTTCTCCATCGATTTTTATAATTAAACACGTGTAATCACTATTTTTATAAGGTACCCATTTACTTTTTGCTGCACTGAAATGTACAACCTCTAAAACTTTACCCATTAAAAGTGTTGGCGTTTTAGCAAGAACAACAAGATCTCCATCATCCATAGAAATTTCACAATAATTCTCACCATCATAAGAATTAATTGTTGTATATTTTACGGAAGCCGTATAAAACTCTTTATCCAAACTAACAGAAACGGTGTAATTAAAATCAACATCTTGCACCGACTTTGTTGCATCGTCTAGTGAAAATGCAACAACCATATTTGTTCCTTCTGCCAACTTTGCTATGTTTGTTTTGTTTGCTGTTTGATATATTACGCTGTTTATATCTCCTGTTGTGTTGTTTGTTAAGGAAATGTTTACATTTACACTGGAACTTAAATTCTTGACATTTATTACAACATAATATGTAAACGCATTATTATAATTTATGTCTATTCCGTTTGCACTCGCTTCGCCTGTGCCTGTTAAATTGTTATATGTGTTAAATGTTTGCACTGCTTGTCCATATGTTTCTTCAATTTGTGAAAATGTTTTGCTTTCTAATTCTTGTGCTTTTGTTTGCAAATTGCTTGCATTATACATAATTGCATCTTTATACACTT
>CALWDY010000017.1 GCA_944376825.1 uncultured Clostridia bacterium | reverse complement strand
ATACAAACAAAGTCCTTACAATGTAAGGCAACAAAAAATATCTAGTGCAGGCTAGCCTACACTAGATATACAAATACCATAGCAGTGCTTTTTATTTAATTGTCCACTAAATGGGGTTCACACTACTAAGCTGGTGGATTTTTATTAACTTTTAAAATTGCGTTTTGTACATTTTTCTGCTATAATTATAAAGAAGAAGTTGGGGGGGGGGGAAATGGAAAAATTAAAAAAAATTTTATTAATATCTTCTTTGGTATCTCTTGGATTAACATGCGTACTTTTTATTTTGGCAATCTTTGAATTTAAAATATTTGAAGGAGTATGGTTAAACATTTTGCTCATATTTGCAAGTTTGTGTGTTGGATGTGGATTCTTGGCAAACGAAATTAATATATTAAAACGAAATAGAATATTGGGAATACTAAGTATTTCATTTTTAGTTATTTCAATGGTTTTTGCTTTAATAATTTTTTGTTCATCACTACTTGAAAAAGGAGGTACTTTTAACACAATAACTGCAATTATTGCGCTTTTTAGTACATTTTTTATGATTATTGTATCTCTTGTTACTAAACTAGAAAAAAAATTACTTGCACTTCAAATTTTAAGTTATATTATATTATTAGTGTTAGAAATTTTTCTATCAATTATAATTGCTGGATATCCGCTGTTTAATGTAAATGCAATGACAGAAGTTTTCAGTGTTTTTTGCGTTGTTAGCGTTGGATTGCTTGTTGCCCTTTGGATACTTTCATCAAAAAGAAACATCACGGAAACAGTTATTTATAATAACAATGAGTACATCTCAATTTTAAAGGAAGATTACGATAACTTAATAAAGGAAAATGAAAAATTAAAAAATCAAATTAAAGAAATGTCTAAAAGCAAGTGATTAAGTAATATAATTAGAAATTAAGTATTTTTCAAATTAAATAAAATTTTAAATCTATCAAGATACTGATAAAGAGAGTTTATTAAACAATTGTTGAAAAGTTTAACATTGACAAAAATAAACACAATTGTTATATTAGTGATATGATAGATTTAAAAGATTTGGGTGAAGATTTAGACAATGGCATATTAGATGGAATAAAGAATAAAATTTTAGTTCATCTAAACTCAAAAAAATGGATTGATAAACCCACAATAAAAAAAAGAATGAACAATGTTTTAAAATTGACAGTTTGTTCTAATTTGATAACCAAATACAAAGATTATATGTTAAATGTTAAGGTTTTAGAAAAAACCTTAAACAAAGAAAAAACTTATGACCAAATTATTATGGATAAATCGTTTTTAGAGGTAAGTGGCAGTTGTGAAAATGTTACAAAAAAAGTAGAACTAAAAAAACACGCTTATGTAATGCTTTGCCATGAATTGGTGCATTCAGCATCAAGAAATGATAATAACTCGGGCATAATGTTTAGCGAAAAAGAAAGAGCTTTGAACGAAGGTATAACACAAATGTATACCGAAAAGATTTTAAATATTTCTTTAAGTCCACACATGGATGCATATAGAGATTTTAAAGAGCTAGCAAAAATTTTAGATGTTACATTAGGAGAAGATGTTGTTGCAAAATCATATTTTGGCAATTTAAGAGACATTGAATATAAAACAAATCAAATTACAAACAATAATTTATTTTATAAAAATTTAAACCAACATTTGGAGAATTTGCTAATTCTAAACACAAAGACTGGATTATATACTTATAAAGGTTATGTAAAAAACACAATAAATCAATATGCTGAATATATTCATAAATCATTGATATTAAACTTGGTGCTTCCTCACTATGAGCAACTTAAAAATGATGACAAAAGAATTTATTTTAAAAGTTTATTTAATACAATTAAAGACAACGAAAGTTTGTTTAAAAAATATGAATTTTATATTTCAAAAGTAACAAATTTAACAAAAGAACAATTACAGCAGGAAAAAAATGTTGTTGATACAAAATTAAATAATTTATCTTTATATAGCCAAATCATTCAAGACATAGGCAATGCTAAATTAAATATGTTTGAATATGATAATACTTCAAAAGATATTTATTACAAATCAAATCCAAAAATTTTAATTAATGACAATTTGGTTAAGGAAAATATATTTTATCTTTACACAAATCAACAAAAACTTTTAAACAAAGAAAAATATGATAAATGGGATAAAGTTATATTGGAAACTTGCAATTATACAAACTCATCATGGACGGCGAACAATATTATAAATAAAAAAAATGGGACTTTTGAAAGTCAAGTTAATATGGCATATTTTAAACATGTTGCAAAACAAAATGATTTTTTTGTTTTAAATTCTTTCTCAAATTATAAAAAAGAAACAATAGACTTAGAAGTAATAAAAATTCCGTCAAAAGGCAACGAAATAGTATCACTTTATGATTTGCAAAAAATATTAAACAAGTACTATTTAGTAAACAAAGGTCAAAAACAAATTGTTGTAGACAGAGAAACAAATGAAAAAGTAAGCGAAATTAAACTTGTTAATTGCTTTTTATTTGCAAACAGTTGGGCAAAGGCAAATTGTATAAAAAATATAGATATCGAAATGAGAAATCACAAAAGCAATTGGTTTTCAAACAATAATAAAATATTTTATTTGATGTTCTCTCACACAATGATGCAGTTGATGCATACAAAAGGTACTTATACCGTTAAAGAAATATACGAACAATTAAAACAATATAATATACCAAATTTAAAAGAAAAACTTTGTGCCTTATTTGAAAATCAAAAGCAAAACGATATTGTTTATCAATTTTATAGGATGCAGTGTCCAACAACAAAATTAGAAATACAATTGCCAAAACTTGGAAGAGAAGCATTCTATGAAGACAATTTTGAAAAAGACAAAAAGGGAATGTATGAAATGTAAAAAAACACACATAAGAGTGTGTTTTTTGTTTGGTAGCCTTAACGAGAATCGAACTCGTGATTCCGCCTTGAGAGGGCGGCGTCTTAACCTCTTGACCATAAGGCCATGCATTATATTATAACAAAAGTAACTTTTCTTTGCAACATTTTTTTTATTATAAAAAAAATAGAAATTAAATATTTTTTTTGTTGAATAAAAGCAAAAATTGTGTTTTAATGTTTTTAGATGCGAAAGATAAATTTTAGACCAATATTTTATAGTGCAGTTGCATTTGTTTTTGCCTTGATTTTTGCAAGGCAAATTTTTGATTTTTCTGTTGTTCATATATTATTTTCTATTTTTGTTTTTGCATGCTTGTTTGTGTTTTGCCAAAAACAAAAATGTTTAAAAAGATTTGCATTAATTTTATGTGTTTTCATTATAGGTATTGCCTACTACTTTGTTGGATTTTATTCTTTTATGGGAAAAGATTACAAAGAAAAAGTTTTTGTCAATGCAAGAGTGTGTGCCATTTACGAAGGAACGGGATACAAAATTTTAACATTAGATGATGTTGAAATAAATGGAGAAGCAAAAAACTTTAATGTTAGTTTAAGTATTAGTGGAAATTTTCAAATAGATCTGGGCAACATAATTTTGTTTGAAAGCAAACTAAACAAAGTGGAACTTTTTACAGAAGATGGCTACAAAAGCTATTATTACAAAAACAACACTCCATATAAAAGCAGTTCAAATTTGGAAGATATTGTAATTAAAGAAGGTTATCTTAAACTTGATGAAAAAATAAGACAGTATTTTACAAACTTTTTAAATAATTATTTATCAAAAGATATAAGCGGACTTATTACAACAGTAATGTTTGGTGATGAAACATCGTTAAATCCCGAAATAGACAATGCTTATATGGATAGTGGTATGGCACATCTTTTGGCAGTAAGTGGAATGCACATAGTTTTAATTGTTACATTTGTTTCTTATTTTTTAAATAAAACCAATTTAAAAAAGTGGCTTAAATTTTTGCTTATGTTCTTGTTTGTGTTTTTCTTTACCTATTTGTGTGATTTTACACCATCAATTGTAAGAGCACTTGTTATGAGTTTAATTTTTTCTATGTCCCAAGTTGTAGGGAAAAAGTATGACAAACTAAACAGCATTGGACTGTGCGCAATATTAATTTTGTTGTTTAAACCATTGTATGTTTTTGATGCCGGCTTTTTGTTGAGTTTTGCTTGTGTGTTTTGTATTTTCACGCTTACAAAACCCCTTCAAAAAACATTTGCCAAATTGAAACTTAATTACAAATTTTCTAGTTCTTTGGCTCTTGTAACTTCTGTTCAAATAGGTCTTATACCAATTTTAACAGTGTACAACAACAATTTTAATATTTTTTCTCTTGCTATAAACCTTTTATGCGTGCCATTTTTTGAGTTTGCATTTATTTTAACTTTTGTTTTAGTTCCTGTTTGTATGATTTTGCCATTTTTAAGTTTTTTGTTGCAAATACTAGAATTAATGTTTGCAACTGTAACACTTTTTGCAAACTATGTTGGCAGTTTAAGTTGGGCAAACTTACCACTTTATAAGTTTAATGATATCTTGGTTATAACAAGTTATATGGCAATTTTTATATGCTCAAAATTTATAAATTTAAAAGCAAAACAAAAAACTATAATTTGTTGTTTTGTTTTATCTTTTGGCTTTTTATGTACATTTGTAATTGGATTAAGTTAAAAGTTTTGAAAAAAGCAAATAAGTTGATATAATAAAGGAAAATGATGACATATTCGCAGTTTATAAATTTAACAGAATTAAAAAACGCCTATCACTTTTGTGGTGATAGTTTTTTGGCAACAAAATGCATTGAGTTTTTAAAACAAAAATTAAACATACAAAACGAGTATGATATATCAAAATTTGATAGTGAAAATTTTTCATGTGATGCAATAATTGAAAGTTGTGAGCAAATTAGTTTTTTTGCAAAAAAAAGGCTTTGCGTTGTTAAAGATATAAAAAACATAACAGAAAAAGAAAAGCAAAAATTGTCTAGTTATATACAAAATATAAATTTCTTAACCACGCTAATTTTTGTTGACACATTAAATTTAAACACTTTTGATTTTCTAAACATAGAAAAAATTGATTTAAGGTTAAATGACTATGAACTTGCCACATATGTGATAAATGAATTCAAAAAAAGTGATAAAGAAATTTCAAAAGATACAGCATTAACAATTATAAACTTTTGTTTAAAAGACTTAACTAGAATTAATTTAGAAATAAAAAAACTAGTTTCTTACAATTTAAACCAAAAAGAAATAAGTTTAAATGATGTAAAATTGCTGGTTCCTTCAAGTGAAGAAATTGTTGTTTTTGAACTTACAAATATGATTGTTCAAAGAGATGCTCAAAAGAGTTTAAATTATCTTTTTAATCTTATGGGAAATGCAGAACAAAATTCAAAAATATTTAATTTGCTGTCTGTTACTTTTCAAAGAATGTTTTTTTGTGTTGCTTCAAAAAATATTAGTGATGAGGAAATTGCAAAAACTTTTTCAGTAAAACCTTATGCAATAAAAAAACTAAAACAGCAATCAAAAAACTTTTCAGCAATTGCATTAAAAGACATTGTTTATGAACTGTGTGATTTAGAGTATTACATCAAAAATGGAAAGATGTCTCTTGAAAATGCGTTGGTTTATATTGTTATATATATAATAAACAAATAAAAACTTCACCGAAATGAAGTTTTTATTGTAAAACTGTTGAAAATAAAACTGTTATATTATTGTTAAAAGCAAACGCACTGCTAAAATTTTTAAGTTCATATATAAGTCTAACATAAATAGTTTGCCCTGCGCCAATTGTCAATTGTGGAACGTCAACAACCGAATTTGCAGAATTTGAATTTAAAATAATAGGTTCATATGTTTCTAGATCGTTTGTGCTGTTGCCGGTTACATAAGATGTTGTAAATCTTTTAGCACTGTCGTATGCCAAATTAGAAAAATTTATATTTAAACCATTTTTGTCGTTTAAGTTTGTAATCACAAAGGTAAGGGAAATTTTATTTTCTGTGTTTGTAAAATTTGTTTCTCCCAAAAACCAACTATTTAGCGTTATTGGCCCATTTTCATAACTGGATGGGTCATCTTTTTTAATTTCATAACTTTGAGTTGGTGTTGCCCCTGTGGATACAAGTTCTGGACCATCATAAGAGCATTCAACCCTAACAAAAACATTTTCATCTCCACTATTAAAATCGGTGTTGTTTGAAACCCCAGAGTTTCCTTTAAGTATAGAGTAAACTCCAAAACTTAAAAGTGCCAAAATTAAAATTAACATAATAATTGAAATAATCAATCTAAAATGTTTCATGCTTGCTCCTTTTAAACTTGTAAACAAAAATGATGTTTATTCATTGGTAGTATATACGAAAACATAAAAAAAACAAAATGAAAAAAGTAAAAAACTGTTTATTCTTTTTTTTTATTATAAAAAATAGTTGCAAAGTGCGTTTTGGTGTGTTAAAATATGTCAGACTAAACAAAGGAGATACAAAAGTGCCAAACATTAAATCAGCAATAAAAAGAGTAAGTGTAAACAAAAAAAAGAATGCAGAAAACAAAATGATTAAATCACAAATAAACACTGCAATTAAAAAATATAAATTAGCACTTGCAGAAAAAGATTTAGAAAAAGCAACACAACTTTTACGAGAGGCTGTTTCGGTTATTGATTCTGCTTCAAGCAAAAATGTTATTCATAAAAACAATGCTTCAAGAAAACAAGCAAGGCTAACAAAACTTTTAGAAACAATAAAATAAAGTTTAAAACAAAAAGACATTTAAAACACATTTTAAATGTCTTTTTTCATATTTATTTATAATTTGGGTATGGACATTTATTAAATAGTGTGATAGTATTCATTATAATATAGTTTACTTTACGGAGGGAAAATGGCAAAAGTATCACAATTTCACAGATTAGGAACAGACAAAAAAGGCATAACAAAAATTTATTACAAGCACAACATAAACAACACAACAAAAATAGAAATTGCTTTTATTGGCGGAGCAAGTCAAGACAAAATTCCCGGAACAGCACACTTTGTAGAACATATGATTTTAAAAGAAGCCAAGGGGCTTTCGGAAAATGAATTATACTCAAAACTAAGAGATTATAATGCGATAACTAATGGTTACACATCAGAAAACACCGTAAGTTTTCCTATTGACGTGCCAAACAGATTTCTTGACAAAGTTTTAGAATTATACAGCAAACTTCTATTTAACAATTCTTTTAAAGAAGAATCTATTAATTTAGAACGAGAGGCAATAAAAGAAGAAATTAATATGCTTAATGACAATTCTCAAAATTACGAAGATTCTTTTTTAGATTATGCATTAAGTTCAATTAGAGTAAAAGAAAAAAGCTTTTCTTTATCGGGAACCCACGAAGATGTTGACAAAATAGATGCCGAAGTTTTGAAAGAATATATAGACAGAGTTTTTGTTGCAGAAAATATGGTGATTTCTGTTGTAAGCAATTTAAGTTATGAAGAGATTAATGAAAAATTAGAAAAGTATATAACAAAATATGCAAAATCTGACAAATCTAAAAAAATAACATATCCAAAAGCAGAATACTACGCACCTTCAAACCATATCTCAATAAAAAATTTGCCAAACCAAAAAACTGTTCAAATTGATGTTGCGTATATGAGCAAAAAAACAGAAAGGGAATCCCATTTGTTTTCGTATATTGAAAATTATATTTTTAACGATTTGGCTGGCAAAATGATGAAAGAAACAAGAAGCAAAAGAGGGCTTGTGTATAGCGCGCATTATGAACCAATTTTGTTAAAAAACAATATGACATTAAACACTTTTAGTGCACTTACAAGCAAAGAAAAAGTTAATCAAACTTTGGATGTGATTGGAGAAATAATAACAAAAGTTGCAAGCGAGGGTATAACACAAGAAGAGCTGGATGCATGTAAGCAAATGGTTATTGCAATAGAAGAAGACCGAAGGAACGGGCTTAAAACAATAGACCCATCTGTTATTATGCAAAGATATTTAGAAGGAACTGAAGTTTTTTTCAACAATCAGTTGCATAAAGTAAAAGAACTCACACTAGACCAAGTAAACAAATATTTTAGAGATACATACACAAACACAAATGTAATTGTCAAGTTGTATGGCTGCTTGCCAAAAGATTGTTATAGTTCATACAAAATTCAAAAAATGTTAAAAGCAAGGTTGAGCCAATGCTACTTGAATGTTTTGGATGGCAATTATTATGATTATGAAACAAGAAAAAAATTAAGTGAACAAAGTGCATTTGAAAAACTTTTTGGAATAACCGATGAAGAAAAAGTAACAAACTTAACATTTTTAGAAAAATATAACGTTGAAGAATTGGAAAATAAACTTGAAGAAATTCAATTGCGACAATTGCCAGTTGAAAAGCGTATCGAACTTGCAAACAAATATTTGAAAACTTTGGGAATAAATTTTCAATTTCATATTGAATTAAATGGAAAAAACAAAGACGAAGAGAAAAGTGCTAGTGAAAACATTCCAGATCAAACAGAAAAATCTTCCAATGAAAAGCAAAAAACACAAGAAGAAATCACATTATAAAAATAACGGGACAGATATTAACAATAATAATTTGTCCCTTTTTTGTAATTTGCAAATAATATGTATAAAGTTTTTGTAATTAAGATTGATTTGTTTTGATAATTATGATATATTAAAGTAAATGGAGAACAAAATGGCATTTTTAAAAAATACATGGGAAACTACTATAAAAGAGACAAAAAGCGGTGCTGTTGATGGAAAAATCAGTATACCAATGGTGATAACAAAAGAAGGAAAAGAATATCATGGTTTTGTGCCGGGAATTGTTATGCAAGATATTGTAAATAAAGAAATTGATGCGTGCAAAGCAGAACTTGATAGTTTTACAAAAAAGCGTGTTAAAGATATGATTGTGAAAAAAGTCTCATTTCCCAATTTTCCAACAAACCAACAAATAAAAGAAAATTTTGAAGGCGTTGTTTTAATAAAAAGAATTTTAGTTAGGGTTGATTACTAAATGAAAAACCTTTTATAACTTTGCAAGTTATAAGGGTTTTTTTATAAATATAAAAAGCATTACATTTTTTATTATGAAAATAATTTTATAATTTTTTTAACAAAACAATGCAAAATAACATAAAAAAGATTAAAAAGAAATAGTTAAAAAGGAGAGAGTATGAACAGATTAAAAAGAAAAAGCCCATATTATATAGGCTTGATTATAAGTTTTTTGAGTTTTCTTTGTATGCTTTTACCATTTTTTGCAGTTAAAGAAACAAATTTCAAATACAATTTATATATAATTCTAAGTTTATCATCGCTTGGGTTTTGGCATGTGCTTTTGTGCATATTTGTGGTTTTGTTTATTATAACTTTAATTTTGGTTATTGTGCTAAGCCTTTTAGAAATTTTTAAAGATTTAAAAATAGTTGAATTTAAAATTACAGTTGGAAAAATAACTTCATATATGCTTTTAAAAGCATTGTTATTTGTGCTTTTAACAATAAGTGCAATTATGATGATTTTAACTTGGTTTATGATTTTAGCCAATGCTGATTATAGTTTGGTGTTTGGTGCAGGACCGTTTATTTTAATTGTTATCCTTTTAATTGCAACAATTATTTTTGTATTTTTAGAAAGGGCAGAATATTTTAAAAATTGGGAACAATTAAAAACATCAAAAGCAGAAGATCAAAAACAAGATGAGGTTGTTGAAGAAGATTTGTTAAATGATAACAAAGAAGAAGAGATTGTTATAGATCCACAAAATCAAGATAAGTAGTTAAAAATAATTGACAAATATTTTTATAGTATTATACTAATAGCGTAAACTTAATTATCTATAAAAAAGACAAGTAGTCAAAAATAATTTCTTTATAGAGAATAACGGTCGTGGCTGTAAGCCGTTTAAAGAAACTTTTGTATGAAACCACTTTTTTGGGTAGGGGAAGTGAACCCAATTTCACAAATAAGAGGCAAGAAATCTTGCAATTAAGGTGGAACCACGGAAGTTAATTTCGTCCTTAGATATTCTAAGGGCGTTTTTTATTGTAAGGAGGAGAAAATGGAAAATAAAGAAGAATTTTTGCAAAAAGCAAGACACACAATGAGTCATGTTTTAGCGGGAGCAGTAAAAAGTTTGTTCAACGAAGATGTTAAATTTGGAATAGGTCCAGCAATAGATAACGGATTTTATTATGACTTTGATATGTCGCACAACTTAACACCAGAAGATTTTGATAAAATCGAAGAAAAAATGCATCAAATTATAAATCAACATCTAGACATGACAAAAAAAGATGTTTCAAAAAACCAAGCACTTGAAATGTTTAAAGGTCAACCATATAAAACAGAACTAATAAACGAATTGGACGATAATGCAGAAATATCAGTTTATTATCTTGGAAATGTATTTTGCGACTTGTGTAAAGGCCCACATGTTGAAAACACAAAAATGTTAAGAAGTTTTGCATTTAAAATAAACAGAGTGTCAGGAGCATATTGGCGTGGCAGTGAAAAAAATAAAATGATGCAAAGGGTTTATGTTTATGGATTTTTAGACAAGCAAGAACTTAAAGACTATATTCATATGATGGAAGAAGCACAAAAAAGAGACCATAGAAAACTTGGCAAAGAACTTGGACTTTTCTTTATTAGCGAATATGCACAGGGCATGCCATTTTATATGCCAAAGGGTTTAATTGTAAAAAATGAACTAATTAAATTTTGGAGAGAAGAACATAAAAAAGCAGGTTATGAAGAAATTGAAACTCCAATGGCAATGAATAGAAAACTTTGGGAAATATCTGGACACTGGGACCATTACAGACAAAACCTGTACACATTCAAAGCAGAAGATGAAGACTTTGCTGTTAAGCCAATGAACTGTCCAGGTGGGATGCTTTATTATAAAGAAAGCATACACAGTTATAAAGACTTGCCACTAAGAGTTGGAGAACTTGGAAAAGTTCATCGTCACGAAGCAAGTGGAACACTTCACGGACTTTTTAGAGTTAGATGCTTTACACAAGATGATGCACATATATTTATGAGACCAAATCAAATTGAAGACGAAATAAAAAATGTTTTAAGTCTTGTTGATAAAATGTATAAGGTGTTTAATCTTGAATACCATCTAGAACTTTCAACAATGCCCCAAAATCATATTGGAAACTTAGAAGATTGGCAAAATGCCGAAACTGCACTAAAAAATGCACTAAACCATATTGGCAGAGAATATGTTATAAATGAAGGTGATGGCGCGTTTTATGGTCCAAAAATAGACATTCATATTAAAGATGCAATTGGAAGAACGTGGCAATGTGGAACAATTCAACTTGATATGCAACTTCCAAAAAGATTTAATCTTGAATATGTTGAAGAAGACGGAACAAAGCACGAACCAATTATGATTCACCGTGTTATATATGGTTCAATAGACCGTTTTCTTGGAATAATAACAGAAAATTATGCAGGTGCATTTCCAACATGGCTTGCTCCTGTTCAAGTTATGATTTTACCAATTTCGGAAAAATTTACCCAATATTGTAAAAATATAAAAAACATATTAGAACAAAACAATGTAAGAGTTGAACTTGATGAAAGAAACGAAAAAATAAGTTATAAAATAAGAAGTGCAACTTCTCAAAAAATTCCGTATATTTTGGTTATAGGCGAAAATGAAATAAATGAAAATGTTGTTTCAATTAGAAAAAGAGGAACAAATCAAACATACAAACAAGATTTAACAGAATTTATCAATATGTTAAACGCAGAAATTTTGCAAAGACAATAAAAGTTTTAATGGTAGGTGTAATTGCTTGTGCGGGAAAAAGTTCAAGACTTTTTCCATCTACAATGGTGTTAAGTAAATAGTTGTTGCCACTTTATGATAAACTTCTAATTTACAATCCAATTTCAATGTTACTTAACGCAAAAATAAAAGATATTGCTATAATTACTAATAAAGATAATTTTGAGTTGTATGAAAAGTAATTAAAAAACATTGTAAACTTAGTAGTAAATATTAAATTTTATTTAATGGTTAAATTTAAAGATAAATATATAATGCACATAAAAGCTAATAAATAGTCGAGAGTAAAACTCTCGACTATTTTTATACTTGTTCTTTAAATAAAACATCAAAAACATTAACAATTTCTTTCTTTTTTTGCTTGGCATAATTGTATGCAATTGCAGTTCCAGATTTTGGCTTGTAATAACTAATATTTCGTTTAGAATGCTTACTGATTTTGGGTTGAAAATTCTCATTATAATAAAAAACACAAATATCACTATCATTTATCATTGCTTGGTTTCTTTCTATATAACTAGCTTTGCCACAAGTCCATTTATTTTTAAATTCAACTTCTTCTTCCACGCCCAGTAAGTGTATTTCTTTTTTGTAAAAATTACTATAAAGTCCTTCCCAGTATTTTCGCTCACTTTCTAATATACATGTTTCACTTCTGCAAGTATAACATTTTCTTTGAATAAAAGAATATTTTGCTTTTAATTCTGTAACAATTTTATGGCAAATAAAATCAAAATTACTTCTACTGCCAAATATAAATATTTTAACATTATCTTTAATAATTAAATTTTCAAAAAGTTCTTTTAATTTATTTAAATTTTCATTACCAAGCTCAACATCTCTATGCCCAATAATACAAGTTGTTTTACTAATCATAACCCCCCATAATGTTTATAAATGTTAAAAATTGTTTTAACTCGTTAAATTATTATAGCACGAAATAGAAGATATATCTCCCATTTTTTAAAAATTGTTTTGCTAAAATAATAGAAGATATAACTTTGGGAAAACTATAAATATGAAATTAGAAGAGGCAATAACAAAAAGAATATATGCTCTATGTGATGAACGAGACATAACACCTAATAAATTAGCAACATTAGCTGGGATGCCCGCTGGTTCATTAAAAAGTATTTTTTATGGAAAAAGTAAAAACACGGGCACAAGAACAATACTTGATATTTGTCAAGCATTAGATATTTCGTTGTATGATTTCTTTAATGACGATTTATTTAAAAATAAAAATTTAGAAGGAACATATTAAGACTAAATGTTAATAAAAAATATATAGTATTCTATATAAAAAAACAGCATTTGTTGAAGTGAACCCAATTTTTGCTCCGCAAAAATAAAAACCACTTTAATAAAAGTGCCTCCTATGATACAATTATCATAGGAGGTATTTTTATGGCTAGTAAAGGACAAAAATTTAATTCTTACTCAC
>CALWDY010000016.1 GCA_944376825.1 uncultured Clostridia bacterium | reverse complement strand
CATAAACTTCACTTTGTCCACTTACTTTTGGCAAAGTTTTCAATTTATTTTTAGTTGTTCTTTTTAAATTCTCACAATCAATATTCATCTTTTCTAGAATTTCATAGATAAGTGTTTTTTTATCTAGCATTTCATAAAAAAGATGCGACTGTTTTAGTTCGGAGCAATTATTCTCTTTTGCCATCTCTTGTGCAGAATTTAAAACAGATATACTACTTTGTGTATACTTTTCAAAATTCATGTTGCCCCCTTTTTGATTTTTAACAATGTAATATTTTTTACACCTTAAAAACCATAAATATAATAGCACAACAAATTAGCACTGTCAAGGTGAGAGTGCTAATTTTTTGTAAAATCCTGTTCTTTTTTTGTTTTAGAATCTTTATTTAATTGAATTTTCAACACAACACAAGCAACTATTAAAACTAAAAGTAATGTTCCCCAACCAACCAAGGTAATTGGAACTCCCGAGTTATTTAAACTATTTGCAAATTGAAGTGAATAAATCATTGCAACAAGCCCAACAAATCTACAAATTAAATTTACAAAAAAGTAAAACCAAAAATTTAGTTTAACACTTCCAATAACCAAACATAAAAGGTCATCGGGGAACACGGGTAACAAAACTGTTAAAGCATAAAACCACTTGCCCTTTGTGTTTATAACCTTTACCCATTTTAAATATTCCTCTTCGCTTCCTGCACACCACAAAACTGCTTTGCTTCCCCATTTTTTTCCAATAAAGTATGAAATTACAACCCCTGTCATATATGCGAGCATTGTAACAAAAATAAAAATCCAACCACTTGCGCTAGAAAGGTTCAAGTTTATGCTGTCAATAACAATTGCTGCGTTTATTATAACATACACAGGAAGTGGAATAAAACTCACTTGAACAAGCATTACAAAGTAGATTACAACATAAACAACAAAACCATTTACACTTGCAATAGAACTGCTGATATAATTTGTAACCCCATCAAAATAAAACAGTATTTCAAATAAAAACATAGCAAGTACTGCTACTATGCTTACTTTTAACACATTATAGATTTGCTTTTTTGTCATTGCCTTTACCTTTAATTATAGAATACCACATTATAAAAATTACAGCAAACAACAATTATATAATACAATGCAGTGTTGGTTGAATTTTTAAAAAAGATATGGTACATTTAATAAGTATGATACAAAAAAGAAAAATTAAAATTAAACCCGCAGGTCAAATCGTTTTAGGATTTTTAGCAGTTATTTTAATTGGAACATTTTTATTATGCTTACCAATTTCATCACAAGATGGAAAATGGTTTTCTTTTGTAGATAGTTTGTTCACAAGCACAAGTGCTGTTTGCGTTACTGGACTTATTACAGTTGACACCGCTGTTCATTTTACAATTTTTGGTCAAGTTGTAATTATGATTTTAATACAAATTGGCGGACTCGGGTTTATAACATTAACATCATTAATATTCTTAATTATAGGCAAAAAGATTACATATCAAAACAGGATAACAATTCAAGAAAGTTTAAATCAAGACAAAAATCAAGGCATTGTTAAAATGGTCAAAAACATAATTATACTTGTATTTTGTATTGAATTTATTGGATTTTTGTGTTTACTTCCTTCAATGGTAAATTTGTTTGGCTGGTCAAAGGGTACTTTTAGTGCGTTATTTTTGTCAGTTTCTGCCTTTTGCAATGCAGGTTTTGATATACTTGGAACAGAGCAAACAGCATTTGCTAGTTTAGCACCATTTGCACAAAACTCTCTTATACTTCTTCCTATTATGCTTTTGATTGTTGTTGGAGGAATTGGTTTTGTTGTTTTGTTTGACATTGGAAATAAATTTAAACAAAAAAAGAAAATGTCTTTTCATTCAAAAGTTGTTATTTATGTTACATTAATTTTAATATTTGGTGGCGCTGTCATGTTTGCAATTTTGGAATGGAACAACCCAAACACAATTGGAAACATGAATGTTTGGGATAAAATAGTAAACTCGTTTTTTCAAAGCATAACCCCACGAACAGCAGGTTTTGCAAGTTTTGACCAATCTAAACTGACCCCTGAAAGTTTAATACTTACGGACATTTTAATGTTTATTGGTGGAAGTCCAGCATCAACTGCTGGCGGAATAAAAACAACAACGCTTTTTATATTGTTTATTGCAATGTTTAAAAGTTCCACAAACAAGGGAGATTATGTTTTTTGCAAAAAACAAATTGCAGGAAAACTTGTTCAAAAGGCACTAAAAGTTTTTTGTTTAAGTTTGCTTTTAATAATTGTTTCAACCACATGTATATGTTTAGTTGAAGGAAACAGCATTTCTGTTGGTAGCATTTTATATGAAGTTATATCTGCAATTTCAACAGTTGGACTAACACTTGGAATAACCCCTTCGTTAAATGTTATAAGCAAACTAATACTTACATTTTTAATGTTTGTTGGTCGTGTTGGAGCGGTAACATTAACAGTTATGTTTGCAAGTAGAGTTAAAGCCATAAATGATGAAATTGAATATCCAGATTCAAAAATTATTGTAGGATAAGGAGAAATTATGAAAGAAGAAAAGAGTGAAATTAAAAAAATTGAAAAAGAAATGCATCAATTTGTTGTAATTGGACTTGGCAGATTTGGCAAAAGTGTTGCATTGAGCCTTGCACATTTAGGAAACGAAGTGCTAGCAATAGACAAAAATGCAAACAATGTCCATGAGTTAGAAGGCATTGTTTCAAGTGCCGTTGTTGCTGACAGCACAGCAAACGATGTTTTACATTCACTTGGCGTGCAAAATTTTGACTGCGTTATAAATTGTATTGGAGATGACCTTGATGCCAGCATTTTAACAACACTAACCTGCAAAGATTTGGGCGTTGGTTATGTAGTTGCCAAGGCGCAAAACGAGCAACACAAAAAAATTCTAGAACGAATAGGTGCCGACATGGTTATATTCCCCGAAGTATACATGGGCAAAAAACTTGCAAGCATGCTTACAAATCCTAGCATGAATGACATTATGAATTTAACGGACAATTTTAAAATTGTTGAAATTGCAACCCCCGACAATTGGCAAAACAAATCAATACTAGATATAAATGTAAGAAAAAAATATAAAGTTAGCATAATATTTGTTAAGAGACATAATGAAGTTATTTATCCCGAACCCGAAACAGTGCTTAATAAAGGGGACATTCTTGTTGTTGCTGGTGAATTTAACAAACTTGATATGCTTTGCAACAAAATAACAGAAGTTATTGATGCAAATCACACTCTGTTTGAAAGTTTAAATATAGACTAGTAAATTTTAAATTTACAAGATAATAAAAAATTTTACATTGGCAATATTTTAACAACAAATACAAATAAAAAAGGAAAAAGGTTTCTTAAATTAAGAAACCTCAGCGTGTAGACAAATAAATCCAGACTGCCGAAAAACAAGTGAGGCGAGGCTCGTAAAATGCCCAAAAGCAGGAGTTTAGTTACCTAAATGACTGTTTTTGGGCGTTTTGCAGTAAACAAAGCAAGAAAAATTTTTCATAATTTTTCGGTCACGCAGTTTTTCGACAGTCTGACCTTTTTATATTTCATCGCAAAAAGATATTAAGTCTGCCAACCTTTTTTCGCCATCTTCTTCATTTAAAAATTCATGGCGAGAATTTGGATACAACAACAAATATACACTATTCATTCCAATTTTTTTATAATAAGAATAAAGCCTTTTTACTCCCTTGCCCATTTCCCCAACTGCATCATCTTGCCCAGACACAATTAGCATTTTTAAATCTTTGTTTAAATTTTTTGCATACTGCTTTGTGTATAAACTATCAAGCATATTAAAAAAACTATCGTAAAAATTGTAAGAACAAACAAAAGAACAAAAATTGTCGTTAAAATATTTAAGATTAGAATTTATATTATTACTTAAAACACATCTATCCTTAAATTTTTTATCATAAACATCAAAAGTCATTTTTTTAACGAAATTTGCAGGTTTATTTTTATTTTTAAAAATTATATTTAATTTTGTTACAAATTTACCAAATTTAACGGGCAATTTTTTATTTTTATTGCTTCCACCCAAAATAACACCATCAATTTTGTAAGAATATTTTTCAAGAAATTTTTGTGTTAAAAACGAACCGTAACTAAATCCAAACAAAATGTATTTTTTGTTTGGATACTTTTGTTTTGTAATTTTTAATAACTCTAACATATCTAAAACTGTATCATTTGCCATATCTCCGTTTGAGTATCCCAAACAATCAGCATCTGTTTGTCCATGCCCCCTATGGTCATCTGCAACAACAATATAGCCATTTTTATTAAATACATTTGCAATTTGATTATATCTTTGTGCGTGTTCTGCCATTCCGTGAGATATTTGAACAATGCCCTTTATATTTTCAACATCATTCCACAAATAATAGAATATTTTTTTGTTGTTTCTAATAAAATATAATTTTTCCATAATCAATCAAAAAAAGTATACCATTGTATACTCTTTTTAACAAACATATTAAATATATTATTTAATTTGCAAATTTATCATATTTTGTATGAACTTTAAAATTATCGGTTTTTTCATCGTAAAATGCAATTAAAATATTTTTTAATTGTTTTTTATTTTTAAGATTTAACCTTGTTTTTAGCCAATTTACATCTTTTTTTAATATTTTTAAATAATGTTCATCAATTTTTCCGTCAATAATAACATATTTTTCAAGTTGTGATTTTTTTGAAGGTATATCAAAATCCCCCACCACGGTTGGTTTTTGCTTGCCAACTGGCATAACACTTAAACTTCCGTTTGTTTCAAAAATTGCATATGCAATTTCACTTAAAGAAAAATATCCTTTGTCTCTACACATGCCAATAACATCGTTTACATCTAGTTTTGATTTTTTTAGATTTTCGTAAACAAACTTACCGTTTTCAATAATTATAATTGGCCTTCCCCTTAAAAATGCTTTAAGTGGCAAAGTTTTTCTTCCAAGCAGTGTTATTGCAATTGGAAAAACAAAATAAACTGCAAGTGCAATTAAATAATGCTCAAAAGGTGTGTCAAAGTCCGTTGCCCAATTTGCAACAATGGAACCTATTGAAATTCCAACAACATAATCAATAAAACTAAGTTCGGCAATTTGTTTTTTCCCAAGCATTTTTGCCACAATAAAAAGCAAAACGAAGCTCACAACCGAATTTATAAGTACAACAACATAATCTGGCATAATTTTTCTCCAAAATTATATTGTGCAAATTCAATTTTATTATTATCTTAAAATTCTAATTTCCAAAGTCCATGCAAGTTGCAATAGGCATAAACTTCTTGCACTTTTTCATAATTAATACAAAAATTTGCAATGGGTTCACTATTTGGCTCTAAATGTTTTAAATATTCACCTTTGTCTGTTTTAACCATAACCCACTCTATATAATGTTTTTCTTCCATTGGGTGCAGAACTGAACCAACACTGACCTTTAATGTGTCATTAACCATTTCACAAACAGGAATATGTTTTTCATGCGATGCTTCCATAATGCCCGCTTGCAATTTTTTCATTGGCTTACCACAACAAATTTTGGACGTGTCAATATCATTTACATTTGTTACTATGCTTTTACAAATTTCACAAAAATAAAATTCTGTTTTCATATAATCTCCTTTATTTACTAAATATGCTTTATTTATAAGTCTCTTCTATTTCAGCACCACCTAGGCATGTGCCGTCATGTGTATATAAAACAACATATTGTCCCGGAGTTACTGCTCTTTGTTTTTCATAAAAAGATATTTCAACATGGTCAATAGCTTGTTTTACATGAACTTTCTGGTCGGGCTGACGATATCTAAATTTTGCAAAACAATCAAATTCATCTTCTTTTGGACGAGTTGGTATCCAATTAAATTTACCTGATTTCATGCCACTTGTATAAAGTTCACTATCTTCGCCTTGATGGACATATAAAACATTGTTTTTTAAATCTTTTTTAATAACAAACCATCTTTGTCCATTTCCATTTTTAGCACCACCAATTCCAAGTCCGCGTCTTTGACCAAGTGTGTAATACATAAGTCCTTCATGCATTCCAACAACTTTTTCATCAAGGGTTCTTATCTCTCCACTTTTTGCAGGTAAATAATTTTTTAAAAACTTTTTAAAATTTCTTTCACCAATAAAGCATATTCCAGTGCTGTCTTTTTTCTTGGCATTACAAAGATCTAATTCTTCTGCAATTTCCCTTACCTTTGGCTTTTCAATGTCATCAAGAGGAAAAAGCACATATTTTAACTGTTCTTGACTTAATTGGTTCAAAAAATATGATTGGTCTTTATTTAAGTCTTTTGCTTTTTTTAAGTAATATAATCCATTTTTTTCTTCTTTTTTTGCATAGTGGCCCGTTGCAATGTAATCTGCCCCTATTTTTTTTGCAAAATCTAAAAAAGGTCCAAATTTAATTTCTTTATTACAAAGCACATCTGGATTTGGCGTTCTCCCCTTTTTATACTGCTCTAAAAAATATTCAAAAACTTTTTCGTAATATTGTTTTGAATAGTTAACTGTGTAATATGGAATACCTATTTTTGTACAAACTCTTTTTACATCTTCATAGTCTTGTGCCGAAGTGCACACGCCATCTTCATCATCCTCTTCCCAATTAACCATAAAAAGGCCAATTACATTATAGCCTTGTTTTTTTAATAAGTAAGCGGCAACAGAAGAGTCTACCCCTCCACTAACTCCAACAACAACCGTTTTCACTTTTTCACCTCCGTTTTTTCAATATAAACAGGCACTTTAAATTTTGAAAAACATATATTAACAACATCAAAAAGCCACACAATAAACATTACGCCTGAAATTATTCCGCAAAGTGTAAATATACTTTCTGGAAGCAAAGAAAAGGATGCCAACATTCCAGATAAAATTGCAATTATTCCACCAATAAGCATAATAATTCCACGAACATATCTTCCAACATAAAAGCAATGCCCACCAAAAAGACCCGTAAAAATTCCCATTAATATAAGTTTCCATTTTTTTACATCGCAAGGCAATTTTTTAACATAAACAACTTTATCCCTGTTTCCTGTTTTTATCATTTTTTTCCCAGCCAAATTTGTTGCATCATTCAGCCTTTCAAAAATTAAACCACAACAAACACATCTAACAGAATTCTCTGGCATTTTTTCATTACATCTTGGACAAGTAATTTTTTTAATAATCATAATCAAATTATAAAACAAAAACACCTCTATGTGAAGTGTTTTAGATAAATATAACATTATTTTATATAAACCACATGCTACTTGTCCACAACGCAACCATATTCAAAATGCACAAAACGTGAACAAATATCTTTTAACAATTCTTCTTTGCTTGATGCAATTAAAGTTGTTACACTTTTTTCTATAAATAATTTTTTTACAAGTTCTAATATATTTGATATCTCTTCGCTTGTTAGATCTTCAAAAATATTGTCTATCAAAACAACATTTAGTGGCCTTAACGAAAGTCGTACAAGAGAAACAATATATTTTTGGTAAGCAGACAATTCACTTGGTTTTAAATTTCTTAATTTTTCAATATTAAATTCTATTAGTGCATTGTTTACCTTTTCTTCTATTTCTTTATCTTTGTATTTTCTTTCTTTTAAAACATATTTTAAATTTTCATATATATTTTTATTTTCCAAAAAAACAGGTTTTAAAGAAATGTATCCCAAATTGACATCATTTTTAAAATCTATCTTTTTTAAATTTATTTCTTTTAAATATATTTCGCCTTTGTCATATTTTTCAAGTTTTGCAAGAACTCTTAAAAGCGTGGTTTTGCCACTTCCCTCATCTCCAATAAGTCCAACACTTTCTCCATTTGCAACTTTTAAGTTTATATCATATAAAGCATAATACTCTCTAATATACTTTAAATAAAGATTTTTTATTTCTATCATATTTCACCTTACAACATGATAATAACTTAAAAACAATATTTTTTCAAATATTTTTTATCATTTTGTTTATTTTTCATATTTTTCTATATTCAATTTTAAGGTATTGGACACATCAAAGGTATTATACAACATACTTTTAGACTCTGTGATATCTCCAACAACTGCCTTTATTTCTAATGTTGCATCAGTTTCACTATTAATAATATAGGTTGAATTTAACATATTTTGATATTGTAAAAATTTAACATTTTCATTTTTTGCTTCACTAATTAATTTAGTTAAACTATGGAATATATCTTTTTCTTTTAAATTTATTGTTACAAAATCTTCATACTCTTTTTTTATTTTTATTTTAAAATTATCAACATCACTTTTAATATAAATATCGCTACCTTTATTTTCATAAGAGTCCTCTTCTTGATACGATACACTAAAAGTATAATCTTTTGAACCAGAACTTGTTATATCATAAATTGACACACTTATTGCATTTTTACCTAAATCACACGCGGTAAAAGTAAACAACATGCACAAAATTAAAAATGTAAAAAAAATTTTAAATTTATTCATAAAAAATACTCTCCTTATAAGAAGAGTATTCCCTTGTTTATTTAAAAATTACTTTATCTTAATACACACATTCAATAAGTCCAAGTTCACCGTCTTTTCTGTTGTACAAAATGTTTACTTTACCTGTTTCAGCATTCAAGAAAACATAAAAATCATGTCCAACATTTTCCAAAAATTCTTTTGCGTCTTCAACTGTTATTGGGTCCAAATCAAAAGTTTTGTGTTTGTATATTGTTTTTTCTTTTTCTTCTGGTTTTTCTTCAAGATATTCAAAGGTGGAAACATCCATTGCACCCTTTCTTAACTTTTCACGATTTTTTTCTGCATATTTAATTATTTGTTTTTCAATTTTAGGCAAAACAACATCTATATTTTCATACATATTTTCGCCATAGGCTTCGCTTCTGTATATATTTCCTTTGTTTGAAACAGTTAATTCAAGTTTAAATCTTTTTCCTTCCATTGCACAAACAACTCTTGCTGTTGCATTGTCATTAAAGTATCTAGAAAGTTTTTCAACTTTTTTTTCGATAAGTGTTCTAAGTCTTACCCCTACATCATAATTTCTTTCAACTATATCAATTTTCATAAGTTTCCTCCTATACTTTGATTATAACAAACATATTTTTTTTTACAAAACAAAAAATTAAAATTTATTTATTTTAAAAAACCGTTTAAAATTTCTTTTTCCGCTTCACTTTCGCTAAGTCCAAGTGTTAAAAGTTTTAAAAGTTGTTCCCCTGCAATTTTTCCTATTGTTGCTTCGTGGACAAGAGAAGCATCTGGACAGTTTGCAACAATTTTAGGAACAGAACTTACTTTTGCGTTTCCAACAATAATTGCATCACATTCAACATGAGCAAAGCATTTGCTGTTTCCTTGAACATTTGAATAAAAGCTTTGCTTACTATCATCTTTTGCCACAACTCTTGAACTAACTTTTGCTTTTGAATTTTCGCCGTCTAAATTTACATAAAATTCGCTGTCTGCTTTTTGATTTAAATTTGTCATTATTTTTTCATTTACAACCATGCTCGCACTTTCTTTTAGCGTTGCATTTGTAACTCTTTTAGAATTGTCAACCCCTTCAATTTGTGTTGTTACCATTTCCATTGTACTGTTTTTTTCTAAAACCACATTGGTTACAGGGTTTAAAATTTTCTTTCCTGTTCCCTCACCATGCCCATAGTGTCTTTCAATATATTTTACTTTACTGTTTTCGCCAACATAAAAACTGTGTATCCCATCATGCTCTGATGTGCATGATGAACAATTATCCACTCCACAACCAGCAATAATTTTTATGTCGCAATTTTTTCCAATATAAAAATCATTGTAAACCTTATCTGTAATCTCTCCCTTGGTTAATATTACAGGAATCAAAATTGTTTGATTAACTGTATTGTCCTTTACAATAATATCTATTCCGTCCCTATCTTTTTTAGAAACAATATCAACAAACTCATTTGTACTTCTCTCTAAAAGTTTACCATTAACCCTTATGTTATATGCCCCAACATATTCTGCATTGTCTGTTATGATGTTTAAAAGTTCTTTTTGCTCCATTTTACACCCCACAACCTTTACAAGATTTGTTTAAATTTAAGATTAACGGCATAACCTCTTGTTTTGTTCCAATTTTTTCAACTTGTCCAGAGTTTAACAAAACAATTTTATTTGCAAGTTCAATCATTTTTTCTTGATGTGAAATCATAATAAAAATTCCATTTATTTCTTTTTGGAAATCTTGAAATGTTTTAACAAGATTATTAAAACTCCAAAGGTCAATTCCTGCTTCTGGCTCATCAAATATATTAACATTTGTATTTCTTGCCAAAACAGTAGCAATCTCTATTCTTTTTAGTTCGCCACCACTAAGGTCACCACTTAGTTCTCTTGACATATATTCCTTTGAACAAAGACCAACATTTTTTAAATATCTACTAAGTGCCACATCTTTTTGTTTATTAGCAATTTTTAAAACATCTCGCACTTTCAGTCCCTTAAATTTTACAGGCTGTTGAAAAGCAAAACTAAATCCCATTTTTGCCCTTTCGGTTATAGAAAAATTAGTTATTTCTTGACCATTATAAAAAATACTACCGCTTGTTGGTTTAACAATGCCCATTAAGATTTTTGCAAGCGTGCTTTTCCCTGCACCATTTGGCCCTGTAATAACAGTAATTTCGTTATTAAAAACTAAATTTATATCTTTTAATATTTGTTTCCCCTCACTAAAAAAACAAATATTTTTTAACTCTATCATATTTTGACTCCTAGTTGTAATGTTTAGTGATGATTAATATAATAACATTAAATTGAATTTTTGCAAAATTTTTTAATTAAAATATTTTTTATTAAAATCTTTTAATTTTTGTTTTATTATGTTATACTTACTAAGCTTTTTATAGCATACATAATTAAATATAAAACGAAAGAGAGAAAAATGGAACTTTTTAACACAATTTTAAATAATTTAAATATTGTTTTAACAGCAATCATAGGTTTGGCATTCACATCACAACTGATTTACACATTGTTTTTTTTCTTGCCAGCAAAAAAATACAAAAAGGCAAAAACACAACATAAATTTGCCATTTTTATCCCTGCGCGCAATGAAGCAAATGTAATCGGTGAAACAATAAAAAATTTGCAAATGCAAAATTATCCAAAAGATTTGTATGACATATATGTTATAGCAGATAATTGCACAGATAACACAGCGCAAATTGCTCGAGATAATGGCGCAATTGTTTTGGAACACTTTGACAACAACCCAAAACACGCAAGAGTAAGTTACGCATTGCAATATTTTTTCAATATAATGTTACAAGAAAACAAGGATTATGAAGCTTATTGCAGATTTGACGCTGATAATTTTGCCCACCCTGATTATCTAAACAAAATGAATGATGCATTAGATAGTGGCGTAAAGTTAGGGAGAGCATACAACAACGCAAAAAATTTAACACAAAATGTTGTTACGGGCGTATCTGCCCTTTGGTACATAAGAGATTGTAGATTTGCATCTCATGTTAGATCAACACTCAACACTGCCCAAATGTGCCCAGGTCCCGGAATGATGATTTCTGCTGAAATAATAAAAGAAAATGGTGGTTGGACAGCAATGGGAATAACCGAAGATGCAGAATTTACAATGAACGAGTTGTTTAAAAAGAACAAATTTAAATATGTTAAAGATGCAATTACATACGAAGACCACCCTTCAACAATAAAAGATTCATACAAAAGATATGTTAGAATTGGGCACGGAACTCACAAGCTTTTTTATACTCACGGATTAAAAAGTTTGGGGCTTTTCTTCACCAGATTTGGTTGGAGTTACCTAGACATGTTCTTTACACTTTTATTCATTCCTATCGCCGTTTTATGCTGTACATGGCTCCCCTTCTATTATACTTATTCTGTAATATACAATTTTTGTGTGGGAAATACTGTTCTAGCATACACTATTTTAAAAGGTGTTGGATACTCTTTGGTTTCTGCATTTATCATTCCTTTTATTCTTCAAGGTTTTTTAGTTTATATACTTGAAAGAAAACGAATAAATCAGCCCTTTAAAAAAGTGTTGCCATCCATTTTAATGTTTCCTATGTTTATGATAATTTATGCTTTTTCAATATTTATGGGGGCAATAACAGTTCCAAAATGGAAACCAATTAAAAGAAGTACCATGGTAACAAGCGAAAGCTTCCAACAATCATTGTATAAAAATGATGTAGAAAAAGAAAAAAGCACTAATGTAAGCGAAGATGAAGTTATTAAAATTTTAAGCGAAGAAAATATTAACGATGAAAACGAAGAAAGCGCATAACAACAATCATGCAACTGCATGATTGTTGTTTTTAATTATATTTTTTATATTTTCACACAAAAACGAACAAATTTTTTAAGATTATAAAAAAATAGTTGACAATATCACTTTAATGTAATATACTTTCAAGGACTTTCAAGAAAGCAAGAATATGAATTTTGTTAGTTTAAGCAATTTTCTGTTAAAAACAAACATTAATTTTTTTGTACTGCTTAATTTTAAATTAAAACCTTATGTGTTTTATAGTAAAGTCAAAAAACAAGCCGATGGAATGCAGCTCAGCAGGTTAGAGCACCACCCTGTTGCCGAGCGAAGCGAACGCCAACCACATATACACTTCCCTGATGGGTGGTTATAAGGTGGACACCTTATCGGGTGAAATTTAATACATAGACAAAGATAAGTCTATAAAACTAAGCCGATGGAATGTAGCTCAGCCGGTTAGAGCACCACCCTGATAAGGTGGGGGTCGGTGGTTCGAGTCCACTCATTCCAACCAAATTTGAGAGCAGAATTTGCTCTCATTTTTTTATCTAAAAATCGCTATACGTCTTATAAATAAAGGGTTATAGCGATTTTAAATTTAAAACATAAAACATAAAAATACAAATTTATAAACATTAAAAAATCTATCATTTTACTGTTGCAAATATACCTAAAATTTGTTGCAAATGTTTTTTAAGACGATTTTGAGCAAAAAAATAGACCGAAATAATCTAATTTTACTTTCGGTCTAAATCTTTATAAAACTATCTAAAACTGATATATTTGCAACAATTTGCAACAAATTGCAACAGTAAATTTACATCTCAAAATCTTTTTCTCTTTTTCGTTTTCTTCTTTCTCTTTCTTCCTTTTCTTTTAAAAGTCGTTTGAGTTCCCAGTCAAGTTCATCATCTTCAAGAGAGTTATATTTATCCTCTTGTTGTTCGATCTTATATTGCTCATTGAAAACTTTTGTTGCTTTGTCAAAATAACTTTTGTCAACAGAGTTATATGTTGTGATTGTTGTTTTTACATCTTTATGACCTAAAAGAGATTGTATCACTTTTGGGTTTTGGTCGGCTTCAA
>CALWDY010000015.1 GCA_944376825.1 uncultured Clostridia bacterium | reverse complement strand
GTGAGTAAGAATTAAATTTTTGTCCTTTACTAGCCATAAAAATACCTCCTATGATAATTGTATCATAGGAGGCACTTTTATTAAAGTGGTTTTTATTTTTGCGGAGCAAAAATTGGGTTCACTTCAATTTTGTGAGTTTTTTGTTTTTTAATTAACCTCTTTTGCGTGCTCTTTTTCTTGCTGCTGCAGCTTTTTCTTTTTTGGCAACGGAAGGTTTTTTATAAGCTTCTTTTTTTCTTATGTCGCCAATTATACCGTCTTTTTGGCATTTTCTTTTAAATCTTTTAATTGCACTTTCAAGACTTTCATTTTCGCCAACTTTAACAACTGTCACTTATCTCACCCACTTTTAAGTTCAAAATTCTTGCATATTATACATATATTTTATGTACATGTCAAGAATATTTCGCATTTTTAAACTTTTATTGTTGCAATTGCACCATCTTTGAATGGTTTTTCAATTTTTACAGAAACAAACGCATTTAACTCCACTTTTTCAGGGATATAGCATTTTATATAATTTTCTGTGTGTCCCACAAAAAAACCATCAATTTCTTCTTCTATTAAAATTTTATGATAGCCTTTTTTGCTCTTGTTAATATATTTTTTATTTAATTTTTTATTTAATTTTTCTAATTTTTTTACTCTTTTTTTCTTTACAAGTCCATCAACTTGATTATATCTTTCGGCAACAGTTCCGCTTCTTTTAGAATATGGGAAAATGTGAATGTTTGCAAAGCCAACTTTTTTGGCGAATTTATATGTTTCTTTAAATTCTTTTTCTGTTTCTTCTGGAAAACCAACAATTATATCAGTTGATATGTTTGGATTGTCAAAATTTTTTCTAAGTAGCCTAACTGTTTTTAAATAATCTTTTGTTCTATATTTTCTATTCATTCGCTTTAAAACGCTGTTGCTCCCACTTTGAAGAGATAAGTGAAAATGCGGACAAATATTAACATCTTTAAACGCATCAATTAAAGATTGATCAATTACTCCTTGTTCAAGTGAACTTAATCGAAAACGCAAATTTTTATATGGTTTTAATTTTTCTATTAACACATTAAGTGCTTTTTTATTGTCTATTTTATAATCAGAAACATCTATTCCCGTTATTACAATTTCTTTTACAGTTTTAGAAAGCTCATTTATTTCATTTAAAATGCTTACAACATTTCTTGACCTACTTCTTCCTCTTAGATACGGAATTATGCAATATGAACAAAAATTATTGCAACCATCTTGTATTTTTACATATGCTCTTGTTTTTGTTGGAACTGACGTATAATTGTCATCATATTCATCTGTGTTTTTATAAATTTGTGTAATGTTTTTATCAAGATTGAATGCTATGTCTAATTTGTTTGAAACTCCTGTTATGTAAGTTACATTTTTTATATCTCTAAATTGCTTTGCATTTTTTTGTGATGCACAGCCACAAACAATAACTTTTGCATTTGGATTAAGTGATTTGCACTTTGCAATTGTTTGACGAGATTTTTTTTCTGCTTCATTTGTTACTGCACAAGTGTTTATTATATACAAATCTGCATATGTTAAATGCGAAAAAACTTTGTGCCCATTTTGACTGAGAACAAACATTAAACTTTCACTTTCATATTGATTTACTTTACACCCTAGTGTGTATACAACTATATTCATATTTCTCCGCTAATTTTTTGTTAGATAACTAACGATGCCACAAAGCACTATGCTTGCAGTTTCCGTTCGAAGTATTCTTTCTCCCAGCCCTATTTGTGTTACTTTTTCGTTTTGCGTTAAAAGGTCTAGTTCTCTCTTTGAAAAACCACCTTCACTTCCAACAATGATTGCTATATTTTTTTTATCATTAAAATTTATATCTGTTATTTGCCTATTTGTTTCGTTGGCAAACAAAATCAAATCAAAATCTTTTAATTTTTCTTTTAAATTGTTAAATTTTATTGGTTCTTCTACTTTAAGTAACAAACTTCTGCCACATTGCTTACATGCTTCTTTTGAAATTTTATTTAATCTTTCAATTTTGTTTGTATTTTTTTTGGCAATTGTAAAATCGCTTTCAAACGGCACAATTTTATTTATGCCAAGTTCTGTAAGTTTTTGTGTTATTAGTTCCAATTTATCCAACTTTGGTAATCCTTGAAAAAGAACAATGTTTTTTGTTGGATTTTTTTTGCACAATTTTTTTTCTAAAATCAAACATTTTGCATATTTTTTTGTTATTTCTAATATTTTGCAACTATACTCAAACTCATCTCCACAAAAACACAAAATTTCTTCATTAACATTGCATCGCAAAACGGCAAGGTGGTCTAAGTCCTCGCCGTTTATAAATATGTTGTTATTTTCTAGTGTTCCAAAAAACTTTTTCAAATTATACCTTTTATTTTACTTCTTTATTTGCATCAATATATTTTTTATACTTTGGATATTGATTTATCGAAAGATTTTCTTGTATATCTTTTAAAGCATCTTTTGTCTTTTTGTCAAGCGATTTAGGCGATTCAGCTTTTAGTGTTACAAGTAAATCACCTCTTGTCTCTCTATGCAAAATTTTTGCACCTTTTCCCTTTATGCGCATTATAGTACCGCTTTGAGTTAATTCTTTAATACTTAAATTAAAAATCCCTTCAAGCGTTGGAACTTCAACTTCTCCACCTAAGATTAGTGTTGTGAAAGGAACATAGATATCAATATATAAATCGTTACCTTTTCGTTCTAAAAGTTTGTCAGCCAAAACATTTATTTTTATGTTTAGGTCGCCGTTTACGCCTTGTTTTGTTGGCGAGTTGCCTTGCCCGTTCATTCTTAATATTTGGTCATTATCTATTCCTGCTGGAACTTTAACCTGAACAGATTTTTGCACTCTAGTGTAACCCTTACCGTTACAATATGGACATTTTTCTTTAATTATTTTGCCCGTTCCTCCACAAGTTTGGCACTCGCCTTCCCTTATTGTTGTTCCAAAAATTGTATTTTGTTGATATCTTACTCTTCCAGCACCTTTACAATCTGGGCAAGTTGAAAATTCTTTGCCGTTTTTTGCACCTGTGCCTTGACAATTGTCGCATCTATCTATTTTGTTTACAAGAATGGTTTTTGTTGTGCCTAAACACGCCTCTTTTAGGGTTATAGTCATAGAAACATTTATATCTTCGCCACGATAGGTTTTTTGTCTGGTTCTTCCACCTCCAAATGCAGAAAAAATGTCGCCAAAAATATCACCAAAATCGCCACTAAAATCAAAGCCCCCACCCATTCCGCCGGAACCAAATCCGTTAAATTGTGGACCATCAGCAGAACCAAATTGGTCATAATTGCTACGCTTTTTTTCATCACCAAGAACTTCGTAAGCTTCGTTTATTTCTTTAAACTTTTCGGCTGCGTCTGGATTATCTTTATTTAAATCTGGATGATATTTTTTTGCAAGTTTTCTATACGCAGATTTTATATCATCATTGCTTGCATTTTTTTCAACTCCTAGAATTTTATAATAATCTTTGTTTGCCATATTGCTCCTTTTTTAACTATTATAAAGTAATTATTAGATTGCTCTATAGTTTAAATTACTCACAAAATGCCCAAAAACAAGATATTTTTGTTTTTGGGCGTTTTGTTAAATAGTTTTACAAACTTTTAAACAATTTATTTTTAGTCTTTTTTATCTTCATCTACAACAACTTCTGGCTCACCATCTGCACCATTTGAACCATTTCCTGTTGATGTTTCACCTTGTGGTTTTGCGTTTTGATACATCTTAACAACTATCTCTTCCGATGATTTTGCAAGCGTTTCACCTGCTTTTTTCACATCTTCTGCTGTTGTTAAATCTTTTGCTTTTTTTGCTTCTTCAATTGCTTCTTCAAGTTTTTTCTTGTCATCTTCACCAATTTTATCGCCAGAATCTTTTACAAGTTTTTCAAGTTGATAAATTTGATTGTCTAGATTGTTTTTTGCATCAATCAAATCACGGCGTTTTTTATCTTCTTCTGCATTTTGCTCTGCTTCTTTAATTGCTTTGTTAATTTCTTCTTCACTTAAATTTGAAGATGCAGTGATAGTGATTGATTGTTCTTTGTTTGTTCCAAGGTCTTTTGCACTGACATGAACAATTCCGTTTGCATCAATATCAAATGTAACTTCAATTTGTGGAACTCCTCTTGGTGCAGGTGGAATATCTGTTAATTGAAATCTTCCAAGTGTTTTGTTTTGAGCAGCAAACTCTCTTTCTCCTTGAAGAACATGGATATCAACTCCTGGTTGATTGTCTGTTGCTGTTGAGAATACTTGCGATTTCTTTGTTGGTATTGTTGTGTTTCTTTCAATAAGTTTTGTGAATACTCCACCAAGTGTTTCAATACCAAGTGAAAGTGGTGTTACATCCAAAAGAAGAACATCTTTAACTTCACCGGCAAGAACACCGGCTTGAATTGCCGCACCAACTGCAACACATTCATCTGGATTTATGCCTTTAAATGGTTCTTTTCCTGTGAATTTTTTAACAGCCTCATAAACTGCTGGAATACGAGTTGAGCCACCAACCAAAATTACTTTGTCAATTTGACTTGTTGTAAGTTTTGCATCACTGAGTGCTTTTTTAACACATTCTATTGTTTTTTCAACATAATCTTGTGTAATTGAATCAAATTGTGCTCTTGTCATATCATATTCAAGATGTTTTGGTCCTGTTGCATCTGCACTAATAAATGGCAAACTAATTGTTGTTTTTGGTGTTGCAGAAAGTTCGATTTTTGCTTTTTCTGCTGCCTCTTTTAATCTTTGCATTGCCAATTTATCTTGCGATAGATCTATGTTGTTTGTTTTCTTAAACTCATCAATTAGCAAATTCATAATTCTGTTATCAAAATCATCGCCACCAAGTCTTGTGTCTCCGTTTGTTGATAAAACTTCAAATACCCCATCACCAATTTCTAGAATTGAAACATCAAATGTTCCACCACCAAGATCATAAACCAAGATTTTTTGGTTTTTTTTTTTTTTTTTGTCTAGTCCATATGCAAGTGATGCAGCTGTTGGTTCGTTTATTATTCTTAAAACTTCAAGTCCAGCAATTTTACCAGCATCTTTTGTTGCTTGGCGTTGACTGTCGTTAAAGTATGCAGGAACTGTTATTACGGCTTGAGTAACTTTTTCGCCCAAATAACTTTCTGCGTCTTGTTTAAGTTTTGAAAGTATCATTGCTGATATTTCTTGTGGTGTATAGTCCTTTCCGTTTAATTTTACTTTTTGGTCTGTACCCATAAGTCTTTTAATTGATGTAATTGTATTTTCGTGGTTTGCAACCGCTTGACGTTTTGCAACTTTACCAACTAATTTTTCTCCTTCTTTTGTGTATGCAACAACTGATGGAGTTGTTCTGTCTCCTTCTGCGTTTGCAATTACCTCTGGTTTTCCACCTTCCATAACAGCAACACAACTGTTTGTTGTTCCTAAATCTATTCCTATAATTTTTGCCATAGTTTATTTATCCTCCTTTAATTTATTAACTATAACTTGACTATATTTTATAACTTTATCTCCTAATTTATATCCCGCCTGATATTCTTCAACAATAACATTGTCGGGTTTTGTTTTATCTTCAACAATGCTTAAAGCATGGTGTAAATTAGGATCAAATTTTGCATCTTGTGTATTTATTTTTTCAACACCAAGGGTTTTTAATGAGTTGTTTATTTCATTTTCAACCATTTCTATACCCTTTTTATCATTTTCATCTTTAATCATTTGTTTTGCTTTTTTAAAAACATCAAGGCACGGAAGAATAACTTCTATTGCACTTATCATTCCATCTCGCTTGGCTTGTTTTATGCTTTCTATTGACCTTTTTCGGTAATTGTCAAAGTCCGCTTGTATAATTCGTGCCATGTTTAGGTATTCATCTGCAAGATTTGGCTTTTCGTTATTGCAATTACATTCATCGCCTTTACAGCCATTACAGTCTTTATCCTCACATTTACATTCATGTTCATTTTCATGTTTACAATTGCAATGTTTTTCTTTGTCATCCCCAGAACAACATTTTTTTTGTTGTTCTTGTTTGTCTAATTCATCGTTTACAGACTCTTGTTTTTTGTATGCCATTGAAATCTCCTTATTTTGTTTTGTTTAGTTCATTCATAACTATTTTTAGTGCCTGTGCTATGTTTGCATAGTCCATTCTATCTGGTCCCAAAACGGCTATTGAAGCCACCGGCGTTCCTTTTATAACAATTGGTGCAGTTATTAGTGCGCAACCCTCCATTTTTTCATGTTCGCCACCAATTTTAACTGTAATATTGTCGGTTGTTGTACTTTCAACTGCGTTTGCAAGTTCTTCTTTGTTGCCCAAAAGTGTTAAAATTTTTTTTGTTTGCCTTACACTTTTTTGCTCATCTTCATTTAAAATGTTTACTGCACTTTCGCCACGAATATCTATATTTGTTTTTGAAACAAATTTTCGCATGCTTTCTAAAAGTCCATCAACTAGCGTTTTAAAGGTTTGAACTTCACCCAGCGACTTACTAAGAGTATCTCCTTCAAGCATTTCACCAATTGTTTTTCCTGCAAATTTTCTTGTTAAAAATATAGATGCATCATCACATACTTTTTCACTTGCGTTGGTTTGCATAGAGTTTTTTACAATTCCACTATGTGTTCTAAACAAAACAAGTGCTTCGTTATCGATTAGTGGAATAATTTTCACCTCTTCTATAACCAATTTATCATAACCGTTTGCAATCATCACAGTAGGATAATTTGTTGTTTTGCTAATAAGTTCTGCAATTCCTGAAAGTATTTGAGTTAATGAACTAGTTTCACTGTCTAACAAATTTTGAACTTTTTTTAGTTTATCTTCGGATACTTCAAAATCTTCAAGAAGTGTTGAAACATAATATTTATAACCTTCTGGTGTTGGAATTCTTCCGCCAGATGTGTGAATTTGTTTTAAATATCCCATGCTTTCTAGCGCATTGAGTTCATTTCTAAGTGTTGCCGTGCTTACTTTTGGTATATGTTTATCCTGTACGCCACTGCTTGTTATTGGCGCAGCATCTTTAATGTAATCTTCAATTACACTGCAAAGTATGAAATGTTTTCGTTCACTAAGTTTCATATTTCTCCCAATTTTGATTGCTAGCACTCTCTGTTTGTTTGTGCTAACACTAGTATATGCATAGTGTTACAAAAAGTCAACACTTTTATGCAATTTTTTTTATTTTTTTAATTTAGCAGTTTTAAAAAAGATTTGCAAAAAACAAAAAACTTCTAAACATTAAAAAATTTAGAAGTCTTTTTTACTATTTTTGAGCATCAAACCAAGTTTTGCCGTTTGTTATGTTAACAGTTAAAGGAACAGTTAAATTTGCCACATTTTCCATGCATGATTTTAATATGTTTTTCACTTCATCAACCTCTTCTTGTTTTGCATCCACAATAAGTTCGTCATGTATTTGCAAAATTAATTTGCTTTCAAGGTTTTGTTTTTTTAGCTGGTTATTCACCTTAATCATTGCAAGTTTAATTATATCTGATGCAGAACCTTGAAGTGGCATATTCATTGCGACTCTTTCTCCAAACATAACAAGATTTTTGTTTGAAGAATATAATTCGTTTATTTTCCTAATTCTTCCATACATTGTTTTAATATATCCGTTTTGTTTTGCAAAATTTATGTTATCTTGCATATATTTTGTTACATTTTTATATGTTGCAAGATATCTATCCATAAATATTTTTGCTTGACTTGGATGCACATTAATTTGGTTTGCAAGTCCATAGGCACTTATTCCATAAACAATTCCAAAATTTACTGCTTTTGCCATTGTCCTTTCGTGTGATGTTATTTCGTTTAGTGGTTTATCAAAAATTTGACTTGCAGTACTTTTATGAATATCTTTTCCACTTTCATATGCTTTTATTAAATTTTCATCATTGCTAAAAGATGCCAACAACCTTAATTCAATTTGGTTATAATCTGCCGATACAATTTGTCCATTTTTAAATCTTGAAACAAAAATTTTTCGTAGATTTTTACCTTCTTCTTCTCTTACTGGTATATTTTGCAAATTGGGTTCACTTGACGACAACCTTCCTGTCGCCGTCAATGTTTGATTAAACACGGTATGAATGCAATCCCCATTTTCATTTATCATTTTTGTGTATGGCTCTATATATGCGCTAAATAATTTTTGTATTTTTCTATATCTAATTAAAAGTGGAACAACTTCATGTTGGTCTATTAAAGAATTTAAAACATCAATTCCTGTTGAATGTTTTTTGTTTCCTTTATCGCTAAGATGCAAAGTATCATATAATACACCTGCAACTTGTTTGGGGGATTTTATATTAAATGTTGTGCCACAAACTGAATATATTTTTTGTTCTAAATAGAAAAGTTCTTGTTGGTATTTTTCCGCAAGTAAATACAACTCTTCTTTATCCACTTTAAATCCATCTTGTTCCATTTCAAAAAGGACATAAGTTAATGGCATTTCTATATTTTTATAAACAAAATTTAACCCAAAACTTTCCATTTCTTGCACCAAACTTTGTTTTTGACAGTAATAGTCTTTTACATTTATTTCTTTGCCAACTCTTTCTCCTGCATGTACAAGGTACATTGCAATTGAAACATCAAAAATTTCGCCCTTTAAATTTTTATAAATGTTGGTATTATACAAATGAGATTTTAAGTCATATGTTATTTTTTCTATTTTTTCATCACTAAAAATTGATAATAATGAATTTATAATATCTTCCTTTGTTAAGACAGACATATCAAACAAATTTGTTTGTGTTGGCAAATAAAAAACAAAATCTTGATTAAAACTAAATTCTATTTTATTTACAAAATCAAATGCCAAAAACTCAATTTTTTGCTCTTTTAAAATTCTATTTAAATGATTTAAATCTTTTATTGCAATTTCTTCAACTTTTTTTGATTTTTTTTCTTCAAAATTTTGTATACTGTCATTTTTAAAAAGTTCGCTTCTTTTGAGAAGTGTTTTAAACTGATATTTTTCAAAAACCTTTTTAACATCATCATTAAAAGGAAAATCAAAGCAAAATTCATTTAATTTAAAATTTATATCACAATCTGTTTTTATTGTTGCAAGCTTATATGACAAATATGCCATATCTTTACCAGCAACAAGTTTTTCATTTAATTTACCATTAATGTTGTCAAGATTGCTATAAACGCCATCCAGAGTTTTATATTCTGTTATTAAATTAAGTGCCGTTTTTTCTCCTATTCCACTAACTCCTGGAATGTTGTCGGAACTATCCCCCATAAGAGATTTCATATCAACAACTTGATTTGGACTAAACCCAAAAATATCTTTCATGTTTTGATTGTCCACTTTAACAACTTCACTTATCCCTTTTTTTGTTAGCCATACCTGAGTTTTGTCATCAATCAGTTGCAAAACATCCCTATCTCCCGAAAGGATAATATTTTGCACTTGTGAATTTTTGCTCACAGTGCCTATAATATCATCCGCCTCTATTTTATCTATTTCAAAAATTTTTATATTCATTTTAACAAGCAAATCTTTGAGTATTGGCATTTGAGTTCTTAGTTCATCTGGCATTTGCTTTCTTGTGCCTTTATAGTCTTTGTACATGTCCGTTCTAAATGTATGTCTTGAATGATCAAAAGCAACACAAATATAATCTGGTTTTTCTTCTATAATAAACTTAACCAATATATTTGTAAATCCATAAACCGCATTTGAATACTCTCCTTTATCATTGCTAAGCAATGGCAAAGCATAAAATGCCCTGTTTACCAAACTATTTCCATCTATTATCAATAACTTTTCCATAGTTTATATTATAACCTTTATTTAAACAATCTACAAACCAAAATGTTTATTTCTAAAAAAAATATTTTTTAAAAAACAAAAAAACTGCAAAGAATTACCCTTACAGTTTTTACTTTTATTATTGATTAATTTTTCAATTTTATTGCAAGTGTTTTTTTATTGAAGCAATTGCATTTTTTTCTAATCTGCTAACCTGAGCTTGACTTATTCCTATTTCATCACTAACTTCCATTTGCGTTTTCCCTATATAATATCGCATTAAAAGAATTTCTTTTTCTCTTGGACTTAGTTTTGATACAGCATCTTTTAAAGCAATTTGTTCTATTAGTGATTCATCGCTATTTTTTAAATCCGAAATTTGATCCATTATTCTTACCGCTTCATTGCCATCATTATACACAGGTTCATTTAAAGATACAGTTTCACTTATTGCATCAAGAGCAAAATTAACATCTTTAACATCAATTTCAATTTCTTTTGCAATTTCTTCCACGGCAGGTTCTCTGCCTAGTTTTTTAGCCATCATCTCCCTTGCTTGAAGTGCTTTATAAGCAATATCTCTTAAACTTCTTGAAACACGGATAGAATTGTTATCGCGTAAAAATCTCCTTATCTCGCCAATAATCATAGGAACAGCATAAGTAGAAAACCTTACATTTAAAGATACATCAAAGTTATCTATTGCTTTCATAAGCCCAACACATCCAACTTGAAACATGTCATCAGATTTTTCTTTTTTTCCAGAAAAACGCTGAACAACACTAAGCACCAATCTTAAATTTGCAACAACAAATTGATCTCTTGCAAGTTCATCGCCCTTTTTTACTCTTTTCATAAGTTCTACAAGTTCATCATTTTTAAGTTTTGGTAGTGTTGAAGTGTCAACGCCACATATTGCTACTCTATTTGCCATAGAAAATTCTCCTTTCTATTGCAAATATGCTTTCCTTTTTATCTAATAAATATACACAAAATTTTTATTTGTTTTTTATTAAATAATACATTATTAATAATTATTTTTATTTATCTTTTTAATTAAAAAGAATTATTAAAAATTTTTTTTTAATTTAATTAAAAAATATATTTTAAATAACTTTTTCAAGGTCTTTTTTCATTTTTCCCAATATTTTTTTCTCTATTCTTGAAATATAACTTTGACTAATGCCCATAAGGTCTGCAACTTCTTTTTGCGTTTTTTCCTCTTTGCCCATAAGTCCAAATCTAAGTATCATTATTTCCCTTTCTCTTTCATTTAATTTATTAATTATATTCCAAAGTATCTGTTTTTCAGCAGATTTATCCATTTCTTTAGACACACTTTCATCTGTATATAATATATCTTCTAGCAAAAGTTCATTACCATCACTATCGGCATTTAATGGTTCATCTAAACTTATTTCGCTCTTTAATTTGTTGGTTTTTCTAAGTTGCATTAAAATTTCATTTTCTATGCACCTAGAAGCATATGTTGCAAGTTTTATCTTTTTGTCAAAATTATAAGTTTGAACTGCCTTTATTAGTCCAATTGCACCAATAGAAAACAAATCTTCAACATTCATACCTGTATTTTCAAATTTTTTTGCTATATAAACCACCAAACGCAGATTGTGTTCAATTAACTTTTCTTTTGCTTGTTTATTGTTGTTTGCAAGCTCTTCTAAAAGCACTTGTTCTTCTTCTGGCTCCAACGGAAGTGGCAATGTATCATTACCGCATATGTACATCACTATGTTGTCCACTTCATCAAACAAATTTAATTTTAAAAGTTGTTTAATTTTAATAAATAATTTTGAAAACATTTTAACCCTCCATTATAAGTTTTGGATTTAAAATCACATCGCAGTCCAACCCTGATATTTTCACTTTTGTAAGAGCAAAAGTTGGATTTAAAATTGTTAGCGTTTTATCTTTTTTAAGTATTTGCAAACTGTCAACACAAAAAGCAAGCAAACGGTCATTACTTGTGGCAGTTTTTACTTCTATATAATGTCCATTTTTTAAGCCATTTGTTTTTTGTGTAACCAAATTAGACACCACAAAATCTTTGTTTATTTTTGAAAACATTTTAAAATTCACAAGCACAACAGGTTTGTTGGTTGTTGTGTCGCACAAAATGTTGCCACTGTCCAAATATCCCTTTGTTTTTATTGAAGTAGAATTTAAATTTATTATAATATCGTAAATAAAATTGTTTAGTGTTTTCTTTTTAAAAATAACTCTTTCACATTGCTTTATAAAATATGTAACAACGCCTACACTAATTAAAATTAAAAGTGTTGGCAATTTTTTACTACTTTCAAAATTTCCATATAAGCAAAAATACAACATTAAATTTATTCCACCATATATTGCCGTTATGAATATAAACATAATAAAAAAGAAAATTTGTTTTTTTAAACTTGAATTTTTATAAGCAATAAGCGTTATTATATAACCCATACACATTTTTAATGTTAAAATAAAAAAAGAACTCAAATTTATTATTGGATAAATAAGTGCCACCCCTGCCCCAAATAAACTTGCAAAGAACATTCGAAATTTATGTTTTTCTTCTTTTATAAAACCAAAAATAATGCATAGAATTATATATGTAATTAGGAAATTTTCAAATAAAGTATCTTCAATGTATACTATCATATAAATCCCTTGAAAGATTATATAATAAAGCGTATAAAAACAGCACAGAGAATAATAAGTAAAAAGCACTTATTTTGACATAAAAAAAGATAGCAATTGCTATCTTTTTTTAAATTCCTCACCTGTTATTAAATAATTTATTGAAACATTAAAATAATTTGACATATCTAAAAGTAATTCCAAACTTGATTGCCTTTTTCCATTTTCGTAATAAGACAAGCTTTCTCTTGAAATATTTAAGTCAAAAGCCACCTTCTGCTGATTTAATTTTTTTTCTTTTCTAATTTTTTTTAAACATAGCACAAAAAACTCTTAACCATATTGTATCAATTTGTTACTATAATTATGTAACAATATGTTACATAACGGAAAATGAAGATGTATTGCAAAAAATGCGGAAAAGAAATTGATAACAATGCTGTTGTATGTACAAGTTGTGGATGTGCAGTGGATAAAGAACCAATAAAAAACGGTACTAAAAAAACAGGTGTTGGTGTTCTTCTTGCTTTATTTTTAGGAGTACTTGGGTTAATTATTGGTTTACTGTTATATCCTGCAAATACAGTTGAAAGAGATAGTTTTTTAAAAGGATGGTTATGGACCGTTATAATTGCAATTATTATCATTATTATATCAATAGGAACTTCAATATAAAAAATACCAACTTAACACATAAGTTGGTATTTTTTTATTATTTATTATCTCTATATTTTCTTAAAAATGGTGGAACATATGCATCATCAACATGAAGTCTTGAAGATTCTGTGCCATCAGGTCTTTTCACAAAATCAGCCTTTGGTTCAACTGGTCTTGGCTGTGGTTGTGCTAGTGGTTCTTTTTTAGGGAACAAACTTTTTGTTGTTGGAAATCCTTCATATCTTCTGTCGCCGAAATTGTTTGCCGCTTCAACATTTTGTTTAACTTTTGAAAGATCTTTTGTTTCACCTGTTAATTTGTTTTGGAATCCTGTTGCAATGATTGTTATTTCAACTTCATCATTCATACCTTCATCAATGCCCGAACCAAAAATAATATTACAAGATGGGTCAACAACTTCACGAACAAGATTTGCCGCTTCATATACTTCATCAAGTGGAAGATCAAGTCCGCCTTTAACATTCAAAATAACTCCTGTTGCACCTTCTATTGTTGTTTCAAGTAATGGAGAAGAAACTGCTTGTCTAACTGCTTCAATTGTTTTATTTTCGCCTTTTGCATGGCCAATACCCATATGTGCAAGACCTGTGTTTTTCATAACAGAACGGACATCGGCAAAGTCCAAGTTAATTAAACTTGGAGTAACAATTAAATCACTTATACCTTGAATACCTTGTCTTAAAACATCATCCGCATACAAAAATGCTTCTATAATTGGTGTTTTTTCTGGAACTAGTGTTAAAAGTTTATCGTTTGGAATGATAACCAATGTGTCTACATATTTTCTTAAATTTTCAAGACCTTTTTCTGCATTTTCTTGTCTTCTTCTACCTTCAAAACCAAAAGGTTTTGTTACAACAGCAATGGTGAGTATTCCCATTTCTTTTGCAATTTGAGCAACAACAGGTGCAGCACCCGTTCCTGTTCCGCCACCCATTCCTGCTGTAATAAATACAAGATCACAATCTTTTAAAATTTCGCTTATGCTTGATTTGCTCTCTTCTGCTGCTTTTTGACCAACATCTGGATCGGCTCCTGCGCCAAGCCCACGAGTTAATTTTTCACCAATTTGCAATCTATGGTCTGCCTTGCTTAAAAGTAGTGCTTGCTTGTCTGTGTTTATTGCAATAAATTGCGCACTTGTGATGTTTGCATCGATCATTCTATTTACTGCGTTGTTTCCACCGCCTCCAACACCAATAACTTTTATGTTTGCAACTGGTCCTACATTTATATTATTATACATTTTCCCCTCTCCTTATTTTTTTATTATTTTTTCTATTATATTAGTCCAAAAACCTTTATTCTTTATTTCTTGACAAACTGCCTTATCTAAAATACCAAGCAAACTAGAATAATGTGGTTTTGCCATATGAACATCATTTGGACACAAAACTGTTAAGTTTACTCCCATCAAATTTGAAAGTATTTCTTTTCCACCTTTTATGTAACTAATTCCCCCACCAGTTAAATAGTATGGCATAGGTGGTATTGTTTCAAAATCTTTTTGCAAGCATTTTTTAATCAGCATTGCAATCATTTCAATTCTATCACAAGTAATTTCATTGGCTTGCTTCATTGAAACAGGAATAAGTGTTCCGTTTCGTGATATTTCATAATCATCGTTTTCACTAGGAACAACAGACAAAACAAGTTGTTTCCTTAGTTGTTCTGCTTCATCAAATGTTATGTGCAAACACTCCATAAGGTCAGCCGATATATGTCCCCCACCAACCGAAAATGATTTTAATGAAACAAGACCTTGTCCTTTTACAACTGCAACTGAAGTTTCTATGTATCCACAGTCAACTACAACCGCCATTTCTTCTCTTCGTTCTTGTGGAATTAAATAAATGGCTTCGCACAGTGGAGCAGACAAGTATTCAACAGTTGTTATACCAATTTCTTTTAGCAAATTGTTTATTTTTTCTATAAATGTTTTTTCTGCATAAATTAAACTTAATGTTGCTGTTAATTTTGTTGTTCTTTGCCCAACAGGTTTAAGAGTTTTTCGTCCGTCATCTAAAACAAAAGAAATAGGCGTGCAACTTATTAAAACATAATCGCTCATGTTTTCAAAATTATCTGCCCTTTGATATATTTCATACAAATCTTGATTATTAACTTTTGCCTTTTGACCAAATGTTTGCGTAAGTGTTTTTGTTTTACAATAAGAAAAACCTGCAGGAACACCAACAAAAAGTTTATCTATGCTAGCACCAGCAGAACTTTGAGCATCGTTAATTGTTTTAGAAAAAACATCTTTTAATTTTTCTTCTTCTAAAAACTCACCTTCAAAGTAGCCTGCATATTCTCTCTCGGCATATCCACGAATTATATATGTATCATTTACACCTTTGCAACCTATTAAAACACTAATACTTTTTGAACCAATGTCTAAAACTGATACCGCTGTTTTTGGCACAATTTTCTCCTTTTTAAAAAATGAATATTTATAATATTTTTTTATAATTATAAACTTTTAACAACTAACTGTCAACATAAAATATTAGTTAAAGAATAAATTATTTAAATTTTTTCTAACCTAATTAAAATTTGACTTTGTAAATTTTCTCTTATTTGCAAAACATAATTTAAATAATAATCTTCGCTTATTTGATCCATTGTTAATGTTCCATTTTCAAGTTCATCTGCATAAAAAACCGATGGATTATAAACAACTTGTGACCATGTTGCAAACATGTATTGCAATTTTTCAGCAAGCAATGTTTCTAGTCTATATATATTTGTTTGAAAACCATTAAAATCTTTAATTATTAAATACGGCATATTTTTTGATGTTACCGCATCAATTCCCGATGTCAATTCAATCGACTCTATAAGTGCCCTTTGCTGAGCAACGCTTTTATTGTTTTTAAGCAAGCTTGTCCCAACACTTTTTAAAATTTCTCCTTCACTTGAAAATTCTAAAAACTCGCCAGCATTTACCCTATTTGTATTTGTTATTATGTTTTCAAGCCCTGTAAACAATATAGAATTGTATTGCTCATTATAATATGTTGTTGTTATGTTTAAAACTTTAAACTCGGCATCACAAATAAAATATTTTGAATCACTTGCTTTAACTGCATATGTTTCTTCTCTTTCTGCACAGTGTATAACAATTTTATTTGGAAAAACTGTTTCTATATTTATAACTTTAAGATATGGATTATCTTTTTCAAGTTGCTCTGTTATATTATTTTTACTTATAGCAAAAACTGATGTGCCTTTTTTTATTGCACTATTATTGGCAATACTTTCTTTTGATTCATCAGTAAAAATCATTGGTTCGTTTTTAAAATCTATTTCAACTGTTTTTAACGAAAATAATGTAAAGTTTAAAATTACGCAAACTAAAACTACACCTAAAACAACGCTAAGTGCAATTATAAGTTTTTTATATTTCTTTAATCCTTTCAATATTTGCTCCTAATTTTTGCAAATCTTTTTCCATTTGATAGTATCCACGGTCAATATGATGTATATCATGCACAGTCGTGTAACCCTTTGCCACAAGTCCAGCAAGCACCATTGACGCCCCACCTCTAAGGTCGAAACAAGTTACATCTGCGCCATAAAGTTCGCTAACCCCTTTAATTATTGCCGCTTTATCATTTACAATAATATCTGCACCCATTTTGGTTAGTTCTGCAATATGCTTAAACCTTGATTCAAACAAATTTTCAACAACAACTGATGTCCCTTTGCTTATTGAAAGCATAGCTGTTATTTGTGGTTGCAAATCTGTTGGAAAGCCTGGATATGGTCTTGTTTCTATTTTTGAAATACATTTTGGTCTTTTATCTGCAACTAGTGTTAGTTTATCACCTTTATATGTAATTTTGCAACAATTATTTTTAAGTTTACTTATTAGAGAGAGCACATTCTCATAGTTTACATTTGCAAGTTCAACATTGCCACCACACATACATGTTGCCAAAATATATGTGCCAGTTATAATTCTATCCGATATTGGCGTGTATTCAACTGCATTTAAACTTTGAACTCCCTCAATTTCTATTACGCTTGAACCTGCACCATAAACTTTTGCGCCTTGCAAGTTTAAAAAATTTGCAAGGTCTACAATTTCAGGTTCTCTTGCAGAATTAATTATTTTTGTTTTCCCTTTTAGAAAAACAGATGCCAGCATAACATTTTCCGTTGCTCCAACAGACGGAAAATCTAAACTAACCACTCCGCTTTTCATATTTGAACCATCGCAATATATGTAGCCGTGTTTATCAACTATTTTAACGCCTAAACTTTTTAGTCCTTTAAGATGCAAATCTATTGGTCTTGCACCTATTGCACAACCACCAGGATATGCCACCTTGGCTTTTTTAAATCTTGAAAGAATTGCCCCCAAGCTAAAAAAAGATGATCTTATTTTTGAAGCTAGTTCCATTGGAATTTCGCTTTTTGTTATTGATTGACAATCTACAATTACGCTATCATCTTGAAAAAAATATTTTGCTCCCATACTTTGCAGAATATTGAGCATATTTTTTGTATCTTCATATCTTGGAAATTTATGTAAAATAATTTGTTTGTCGCTAAGTATACACCCTGCTAAAATTGGTAAAACGGCATTTTTTGATGTTGAAATTTCTAAACTACCATCAAGCTTATTGCCACCACAAATAAAAAAATTCTCCATTGTAGTCTCCACACTAATCTATGCATATAGATGTTTTTTTGTGTATAAGCCACTTTTAATAGAGAATCTTTTATTTTTTTATTATCTAAAAACCTTTAATTTTTTTATTATAAAATTTAATGGGGCTGTAAGCAGTATTATTAAAATTGAGAAAGAAATTGAAAACAACAAAATATACCATAAATTATCAAGTTTTAAAGGGAAATATTTTTCAAAAAACGATATTATAATTGAATGAAAAAGATAAATAGATAATGTTCTTGTACCAATAGCAGAAGTTAGTTTTGTTACAATATTTTTGTCGTTACAAGGAAATGGAATAACAATCAAAACAGCAATAGAAGCACTTAACCCAATTACATAATTAAGTATTCTAATAAACAAATCTCCTATATTATTATAAGGACTTGAACCATAAAAAATACTTTTTGAGATGCTGTTTTGAAATTGTAAAAATAAGAAAAATAAAACAATCAGAAAAATACTAGCTAAAATTTTCATTCTTATGTTTTTATTTGTTTTTATGTAACTTAAAAATTTATTTATATTTTTTCCACCACAAATGTTTCCAAGTAGAAAAAATGGATAAAAATAAAATATTCTGCTTATAGACAAAACTGAATTGAATACAGGAATAAACCCAACAATTAAAGCTACTACTAAAGCAATTGCCACTTTACGCATTGTAACATTTTTTATAAATTTTAAGCTAAAAACCCATATTGGCAAGGCAAATATATACCAAAGTGTCCATTGAGGTACAAAAATAAAATTTAAAATTTTTGATGTAGAAAATGTAGTTGTTGGTTGAAAAACAAAAATTTTTAGAAGAATGCTTACAATGTCAAATATTAAATAATAAAACAAATAATTCAAACAAGTTTTTTTATTGTATTTTGCAAAAACTCCTGAAATAAAAACAAATAATGGCATGTGAAAAGCATATATAAATAAATATATCGCCTTTTGAAGTGAACCCAATTTTTGCTCCGCAAAAATAAAAACCACTTTAATAAAAGTGCCTCCTATGATACAATTATCATAGGAGGTATTTTTATGGCTAGTAAAGGACAAAAATTTAATTCTTACTCAC